>CAUQKK010000001.1:0-249261 GCA_963519005.1 uncultured Candidatus Saccharibacteria bacterium
TCCTCGTCGGTAGGCGCATAGGGGCCAAGCGTGAGCTCAGTAATAAGTTCCATTAGCCTGCTCACTTCTTCGTTCGTTAGCACAAGCGTCACAGGCTCGTCTAGCATTTTGCGTATGACCTTATCGTATCTATCCGTATTATTCGACATAATAGCCATTCCTTTCCGGTCATTAGTTTACTGTATTTACTCTAAAAGTACTATAATGCCCCCGTTAATGCAAGCGTGTCAAACTAATTACTTTGCACTACTCAGCACGAGACGCCACCACAAAGCGCTGGCCCACACGCCACGCCCACCACCATTGCAGTATGGTTACTGGAATAATAATGGCAATGCCGGGCCAGAGGAGGAGCAGGTTTGGTGGGGTGAAGTCGAAGAATTGGCGGAGTGGGATGATGCCAAAGCTCACTACTGTCACGAGCAATACCGCGAGCATGTAGAGCGTGCGAGCAAGGTGAGCCCGCTTATCGAGCCGGACACCAAGCATACGACCAGCCAAAAATACCAGATACACACCGTAGAAGGTCGCCACTAGCACTGTCATCGTTGCCACCTCGCCAAGGCGATCTGGGTAGAATGTGCGGCCAAGCCAATACACACTAGCCACTGCCACCCCTGTGAGCACCGCAATTGGCGCCACCGCCAGCAGGGTATCGTGCCAGAAGCGCCGCGGGTCAATCCGGTGCCGCGGTGAGGGCGGAAAGAGCGTCCACATAATCGTCGGCATCGTCACGAGGAAGATATTCATAAAGGTAAGATGGCGCGGCGCATATGGGTACATAATGCCGAGGGTAAGGGTAATGGCCAGCAGTACCACACCATAGATAATCTTATGGAAGAAGAGCACGCCAATGAGCTCAATAGCCTGCATGATGCGATTACCCAGCTGCATTCCCAGGGGTAGCGAGGTGAAGGAGTTGTTGAGCAGGATGATATCGGCAACGCGCCGACTGGCTGGCGCACCGGCATACATCGCCACGCCAAGGTCGGCTCGCTTGAGCGCCAAGGCATCATTGACGCCATCGCCCACCATGCCAGTGAACCGCCCTTGGTCTGAGAAGTGAGCGATGAGCCGCTCCTTTTGCTCCGGCAAAACACGGGCAAAGATGGTATGTGTATCGGCCGCCTGGGCAAAGGCTGCATCATCGAGCTGGGCAAGCTCCGCCCCGGTGATAGCTGCCTCGGGCTGATGGATCCCCGCTGCCTTCGCGATATAGCTGACCGTCCGTGGGTTATCTCCGCTAATGACGCGAATCGTCACGCCTTGGCCCTGCAAAAATCGCACGGTATCGACCACGCCATGACGCAGGCTGTTGCGCAGGACGATTGCCCCCAGCGGCTGACCCGAGCCAGCGGCGAGCTGCTTGAGTGGCACAGTGCTGTCGGCAAAGCGGGCAAGCAGGAGAACACGCAGGCCGTCATTTGCCCAGGCGTCGATTTGGGCTTGCTGGGCTGGCGAGAGCGGGGCAAGCCGCGCCACAAACTCTGGTGCACCTAGCATCAGCGTCTGCACTGAGCCAGCAATCTCGGCCCGCACCCCCGCCATTTTCCGGCTCGATGAGAACGCCATCACCTCTTGGACGTGGGCGGCGGGTGCCTGGTGCGCAGCAAGAATTGCCTGGCCAGTCGCATTGCCACCACTGGTTTCGTGAGCAACAAGAGCAGCGTACTGAGCGACCACCTCGTCATTAGCTGATGCATCAAACGACGCAGCGTGCTCGAAGATAACGTCATCACTTGTCAAGGTGCCCGTCTTATCTACGCAGAGCACGCCAAGCAGTGCCATTGCTTCAATCGCTGAGAGCTTCTGCGGCAAGACCTTGGCCTGAGCTAGGCGCAGTGAGCCAAAGGCGAGCAGGAGCGAACTCGCCAGGAGCAGCCCCTCCGGCACAACGGTGATCGCCGCGGTGATAATCGTCTTGAGAATACTCACAGCTTGCAACCCCGCAACATGATAGCGCGCGAAGATAAGCAGCGCCAGCACCACTGCGCCATAGGTCAGGACGGTAATAGCCCGCTGGATAGCCCGCTGGAGCGGCGTGGGCTGCGGTGCATACTGCTTGAGCACGGTGCTGATTGCACCGGCTTTGGTGGCACTACCAACCGCCGTCACACGCGCATGTGCTGTGCCTGCCACTACTGTTGTGGCGGCATAGATGGTATCACCGGGTGCTTTGTCTACCGCGGCAGATTCGCCCGTGAGCATGCTCTCGTTTACCTCCAGGCCTTTTGCGTCGAGCACGACACCATCGGCGGGTAGCTCATCGCCAGTGTGCAGGGCAAGGGTATCGCCAACCTGCAACGCATCGTAGAGCACCTCGGTGATTGTCCCATCGGCCTGGACAACGCGGGCACGCGGCGCGCTCATGAGCTCAAGCTTGCGCAGGGCGCGCTTAGCCCGAATCTCTTGCACCGCACCAATCAGCGAATTGACCATAATGACAAATGATATAAACCACGCATCGCGATACTCCTGCACATAGAGCAGCGCCATGGCAAGGAGCAAAATTGCCAGCACGATGGGCGAGACAAAGTTGCGCCGGATGATTGCTAGATAATCCTTCATATCGTTATTTTACCTCTCCTCGATGATACTGACACTTCGCGGCAACCCGCCAACCACTGCGCGCGTCGCTATCTGCTTGATAAATATGGCCGTCCTTCACCTCATCAACGAGGATGAGGGCTGGGTTGTATGGCGCAAGCGTGCGATAGTACATAATGTCGCGATCAGTGATGCGCCCAAATCCGGGAAATATTTCGCGAAATTTTTGCCGGCCAAATTCGTCGAAATACTCTGGCTGGCCCCGTGGCGGGAAGAATGTCTCAGCGCGCAGGCCAATTCGCACGGCGATCTTCTTGACATCGCCAAGTAGAAGGCGCGATGGCCCATAGACCAAGCAATAGAGCTGGCCGTCTGTTGCAAAAAACACTGATGCCTTGGCAGCAAGCCCTGCGGCAATATTGCGCGCCACCACGCGATCGATCACCAGCTGCACGCCAAAGCGCGCGGCGAGCGCCTTTTGCACATATGCGACATCCATGTGGTTACCAAAGTCCATGATAGATATTATACCGGAATCTCGGCCAAGCCGCTAGAGCCGAGGCGGCGAGTGTGCGATAATGGAGACATGCCTCAACACGAATTTTCGACTCGATACACACACCTCAACAGCCAGCAGCGCGCTGCTGTCGATACGATTGATGGGCCGCTGCTCGTTGTGGCTGGTCCCGGTACCGGCAAGACAGAGCTACTCAGCATGCGCGCCGCGAACATCCTGCGCCAGACAGATGTGCTGCCTGAGAATATTCTCTGTCTTACCTTTACCGACAGTGGGGCGGCTGCGATGCGGCAGCGTCTGCGCAGTATTATTGGGGCAGATGCTTACCGCGTCGCTATCCATACCTTCCACAGCTTTGGCAGTGAGGTGATAAACCACCACCGGGAGTATTTTTATCACGGTGCGTCACGTAAACCTACCGATGAGCTTGGCAGCTACGAGATTTTGCGCAGCATCCTTGGCCAGCTCGATCATCAGAGCCCTCTCAGTAGTAAGCAAAATGGTGAGTTTACCTATCTGCAGGACATTAGCCGCAGTATTAGCCAGCTCAAGCAGGCCGGCCTGAGCAGTAGAGAGCTTCGGCAAGTCATCGATGCGGATGAGGCGCTCATAGCGGCCGTCGAACCACGCCTCAGCGAGGTCTTTGCGGCTGGGCGGATAAGCAAACCAATGGCCGGCAAGCTCGCCCCACTGGCGGGCGAAGCAGCTCAGCTACCACTGCCGCCATTGCCACCCACCATTCCACCACTGGCTGATAGCTTCTCGCTGAGCCTGGCTCGAGCAATCGACGAGACACTCGATAGCGGTAAGACCACACCGCTCACCGCCTGGCGTAACCACTGGTGCGAGAAGGACGCTACTGGGAGCTATGTCCTCAAAGATCGCAAACGCCTCACCAAGCTGCGCGCCCTGGCAGAAGTCTACGACGCATATCTCACCGAACTGAGCGCGGCTGGTCTGTATGACTACGATGATATGATTCTCCAGCTCGCTCAGGCGCTCGATGCCCAGCCCGAGCTGCGCGCTAATCTTGAGGAACAATACCAATACATTATGGTGGATGAATTCCAAGATACCAATCTCGCGCAGCTACGCATTCTCTTTTCGCTGACGAGTAGCCCCGTTCACGAGGGCCGCCCCAATATTATGGCAGTCGGTGATGATGACCAAGCAATCTACAGCTTCCAGGGAGCAGATGTCAGTAACATTCACCGCTTCCGGAGCCATTACCGTGATGTGCAGCTGATCGCCTTGACGGATAACTACCGCTCGAGTCGCGCCATTCTCACGCCAGCCCGGGCTGTTATCACTCAGGGGAGCGACCGGTTAGAGGCAGTGCTTCCCGAGCTCGATAAGACGCTTACGGCCCATCACCAGCCTGCCCAGACTGCCGTCAGCCTGGCTGAGCTGCCTACCAGCCTAGCCGAGCGCCAATGGCTGGCGCAGCAGATTCGCCAGCAGATCGACAGCGGCACACCGCCCGAGGAGATCGCCGTCCTGGCTCGGCGCCACCGCGAGCTGGTGGCACTGGTGCCGCACCTCCAGGCCGCAGGGATTGCCATCAACTACGAGCGGCGCGATAACATTCTCGACAACCCTGTCATCCAAGCACTTGAGCTACTCGCGCGGGTCATCGATGCCATAGCAGCAGGGGAGTTCCCCACCGCCGATAGCCTGCTGCCAGAGTTGATGGCGCACCCAGCCTTTGGCTTTGCCAGCCAGGATATTTGGCAGCTTAGCCTCCAGGCGTGGCGCAACCACCAAACGTGGGGCGAGACAATGATGGCCAGCCCAACCTTCCAACCCCTGATGATGTGGCTCATCCATATGGCGTGGCACGCGCAGCATCAGCCACTCGAGCTGGTGCTGGATGATTTGCTTGGCATCCCGCAGCCAGCCGCTGGCGAAAAAACCCAGGCCGTTGTGGCCAGTGTCATTACCGAATATATGGCGCAGCAGATGGCCCAATTCGACCAACCCATCAGCCTCTCCACCGAAGCAACTCCTGCAATGCCCACCATAAGCTACCGCTCACCACTGTACGACTATTACTTCTCGCGTGAGAAGCTTGCCGAGCAGCCCGACGCATACCTCGCCTGCCTCGAGGCTTTGCGCACGCTGCGCAGCCGCACACAGGAGCATCGTGGTGATGACGAGACACTCCGGCTTGCCGATATACTCGACCTCCTCAGCTTGCATCGGCAGTTCAAGACACCCATCACCACCATTCGCCAGCGCACCGAGGCGCATACTGGCCGCATTAACCTCATGACGGCACACAAGGCCAAGGGGCTAGAGTTTGGCCATGTCTATATCGTTGGCACGGTCGATAGCACCTGGGGGCGGCGCGTGCGCTCACCCGTGTCGCTTATCACCTATCCAGACAACCTCGCCATTGCCCCCGCCGGCAATACATACGACGAGCGCCTCCGCCTCTTTTTCGTCGCCATGACGCGGGCGCGCGACCACCTCACCATCAGCTACAGCACCCAAGATGATACTGGCAAAGCAACGCTACCGGCCAGCTTCCTCGACGGCGTCGACCTCACTGCAACCACTGTTGATATGCCCAACGACGTGCCAAGTCTCACCGCGCAGCTCACCACCGACTGGCAGCGCCGCCTTGCGCCAGTTGGCACGCCCGAGCCCGATTTGCAGCAGCTTCTCCAGCCTATGCTCGAGCAGTATAAGCTCTCTAGTACCCACCTTACCGCCTTCTTAGATGTGTCGCGGGGTGGGCCCACGGCCTTTCTCACTGGCTACCTGCTGCGCTTCCCGCAAGCACCCAGCCCGCATGCCATCTACGGCAATGCTATCCACCACGTGCTGCAGCGTGCACACACCCATCTTACTGCTACGGGCAAGGTGCGGCCGGCTGAGGATATCCTGGGCGACTTCGAGCAAGAGCTTAATCGCCAGCCACTGGGGCCAGAGGACTTCGCGTACTTTAGCCGCAAGGGGCTGGATTCACTGAGCGCCTTCTTGCAGGCCGAGGCGCATACCTTCCGCCCCGAGCAAAAGACCGAGCTAAGCTTTGCTGGCCAAGGAGTGGTGCTTGGTGATGCTCGCCTCACTGGCACGCTCGATCTTGTCGATATTGACCACGCTGCCAATACCATCGCCGTTACAGACTACAAGACGGGCAAGCCCGCCCGCAGCTGGCAGGGCCGCACCGATGCCGAGAAGATTAAGCTGCACAAATACCGCCAGCAGCTGATGTTCTACGAGCTTCTCGTGCGCCACTCGCGCGACTATGCGCGCTACGACTTTGCCGGGGCCACGCTGCAGTTCGTCGAGCCAGACAAGGACACGGGCGCTATTCACCAGCTCAGCACCAGCTTTTCTCAGGCCGAGCTGGATGAGTTTGCCCAGCTCATCGCCGCCGTGTGGCGCTGCATTACCCAGCTCCAGCTGCCCGACACCAGCCACTACCCAGCCACCTACAAAGGCATTCTCGCCTTCGAGGAGGATCTGCTGCGGCATATAGAAGAGCAAGAATAGCGGCTAAGCGCGATCACTTTGCGACGCGATGGGTAATGTATTCGCTATACACCCGTGCTGCAACGCACTACAGAAGAGAGTGGAGTGGCTAATGGCTAATAGCTAATCACATGAGCAAGCTTTTTTGCTACCCTGGCCAGAATATCTTCGGTGTAGTAATACGAAACATCCTTAGCTTTCGCGCTGGCGGGTGGGTTTTCTAGGGGAATTACTCTTCTTATTTTATCTGATCCTTACAGAGAGAGTATGAGACTGTCTGATTGCAGTAAGTCCGTGTCGTCTGTCATTTGTTGCAAATAGTACATAGAATGAAACAGAACGTAAGAACAAAACGAGAATCTCTGCAAGACATGCGCATATTGATTGACAGGCTCGCTGTATATTGGTATATATAATAACAGCTCAGCTGAGTGGACCCCGTTTTGGCATCAGATATGCCAAAACTCGAGACGCTCAGCACGAGAGCGTCCTTGAAAAAGGGTTCACCGACAATCCTGCCGAGACTTCGGCAGAGAGGAGGTGAATACCTCATGAGCGTACATGACGCTTCACGGGCGGCAGCGGCTATTCCGCCGTCGCAGCGAACGTCAAAAGACTGGTCGGCCATTAATATGGGTGACCAGGCTACGCGCAATGCCGACGCAGAAGCGCGTAGAACTGAGAAGATACACGGTAAAAAGAAATAGTCTTAATTTCTTTTTATTATGTGTCTGACGGTCAGCCTCACGTGCGAGGCTGAGAGAGTAGGTACTAAGTATAGCAGAATAAGGCTATACACCTATCCGTTATAGGAGATAAGGAGTCAGGCTCCTAACAACGACGTTGCAGGTTCGATTCCTGCTATCTCCGCTATATAACAATGCTCCGCTTTCCCGCGTTGAGCACTGCTATAGCAACCGCCGCAGGTTTGCCTTTGTCGGACAACAAAGAGGGGCAAGGCGGTATCGTTGCCACTTGGGAGGCAACGATCGAGAAGTCTCATGCTGCGTTTTATACCGCGCACCGTGCACCTGCCACGGAGGCTTCTTTAAAACACACGAGACTCGCGAGATTCACTCGCGGCCGGGCCACCCGCCAGGACGAGCAGAACCGCTTGTAGTCTCTCCCGAGCTCCTGCATCCGCATCATGCGTTGAGGCAGGAGCTTCTTCCTTTTTTAGTACATAACCGTGGTATAGCTATAAAATTCAGGCGCTCACTACTTGACAATCCTCACTAGGTAGATTACAATTATCTCTACCCTTACAAAAATTCGCCGGATCTGCTCCGGCTTGAGTTTTTGTAAGGAATGTCGGTCGATGGTGACCGACCTGGGATGCCCCTCGCGGTTGAGGGGTACGAGAGGTTTGCTTGTCAATGGCGACAAGCATACGAGGGCTCTCGTAGCAGGTTCGACTCCTGCCATCCCAGCTATGTGAGCGCCCTCCAAGGAAATACCTTGGAGGAGTCAACCCCGGAAGGGGGTGGTCTATAATAGATCATGCTCACACCCATCCCCCACGCCCAGCCTATTCTACGCATGCGGGCGTGGGGGCTCTCCCCTGATACATTGTGTTATAATAGCTTGATATGACGTCGTTTTGGAATGATTTGCCGCAGCCGTTTTTTGTTTTGGCACCGATGGAGGCGGTGACAGATGTGGTGTTTCGCCACGTGGTGGAGCGGGCTAGTGCGCCCGATGTGTTCTTTACTGAGTTTGCTAATGCGACGGGCTGGGTACACGCTGGTGACAGAGCAATTGCTGGGCGGCTCATTAAGACGGACAACGAGTACCCCCTGGTGGCACAGATTTGGGGCGGTGAGCCAGGTGATATGGAGCAATTTGCCCAGCACTGCGCGCGCCTGGGCTTTGCAGGGATCGATATTAATATGGGCTGCCCTGCTAAGAGTGCTATCAAGAGTGGGGGAGCGGCGCTGATTCGCAATCCAGACGTTGCCGTAGCTGCTATTGCCGCGGCCAAGACAGCTGGCCTGCCAGTCAGTGTGAAGACTCGCCTTGGCTACAGCACTGTGGACGAGTGGCGGGCGTGGCTCACGACGCTGCTCCAGCAAGATATCGTCAATCTGACTATCCACTTGCGCACGAAGAAGGAGATGAGCAAGGTAGCGGCACACTATGAGCTCATCGATGATATCGTGGCGCTGCGCGATGCGATTGCACCGCAGACGCTGCTTACTATTAATGGCGATATTCGCGACCGGGCACATGGCATGGCACTGGTGGCAGTCCACCCGGGTGTTAATGGCGTGATGATTGGCCGTGGGGTGTTTGCCGATCCATTCTGCTTTGCGCCGCGTGCCGATAGTGTGGCGCAGGGTAGTAGCTCTATGGCGCAGCGCAACTTCGCCCTCCTTCGCTACCACCTCGATCTCTTCGACCACTGGCAACCAAGACTAGGCCGGCCATACGAGACGCTCAAACGCTTCTACAAGATCTATATTCGCGATTTCGACGGCGCGAAGGAGCTGCGCGACCAGCTGATGCACACCACCAGTACGGATGAAGCGCGGCACGTCATCCATCAGTGGCATGAGACTATGCGCACATCTGAGTAGATGGTGTTTGTGCTATGGTAAAGGAGGGTGATATCCTCAAATTATATCGTCATGAGGACGAACGAGAGCGCTAGTTCTCCATCGGTATGGGCAGGGTAGTAGTGATGCTTGAGATATCCTTATCTATGAAGCAAGAAGCGTTTGCCGTGATAGCTATTGCCAGGCAAAGCAAAAGAGACAATAATCAATAGACCTCTTAGTCGAAAGATTGGTTTAATTTACTTGTTATTTGCCACACCCAAGAAACTACTCGAGCACCGTCACTGTCATGTGTGGGCCGCACAGTGCCATAATAGCAGCGAGGTTGTAGTAGAGCATGGCAGTGGTAGCATGTTGCTGGGCAGTTGGATCGCCTGGGTAGAGTGCTTCGGCTGAGGGTGCAAAGGCCCATGTGTCGATATTGAAAGCCTGGTGATGCGCGTGTGTGCGGTCGAATTCCCGCGCCAAGGCTTGGCGGTCGAGTGTCGTCCCCGTGCGTTGGTTCATCACCACCGCTGCCTCATGGTGGCTACCCTGCAACATATCGGTATGAGCACCAGTGGGCTCAGCACTCTTTGCTAGCTGCGCGTCGACCATTGCCACAAGATCGTTGCCACTAGCCATAACAAGCTTGGACTCATCTGCTGCATGGCGAATAATCTGCTGGTGCGTTTCGTCGCTACTATCGCTACCAAGGCCAAGCTCGGTGGCTAGACTGCGTAATTGCTCACCATGCTGAGCAATGATGGTAAAGATCGCACCCACTTTGTCGGCTGCTGCGCAGCCAGCGTCTTCGCCATGAGCATGCTCGTCCCGGTGGACGTGCACCGTCGCGGGTATCTGGCCAATCCGTCCCAGGACGCGCGCATTCGCTTCATCAATATCACCGCTATCACCTCGCACCAGCCGATCCGTCACTAGGTAGAGCAAGCCACCGCCTGCACCATTTGGCACTGCTTCTGCTGTGCTGCCGGGTCGGCCATCCATACACGCGCCAATGATGTTCTGCACTGCTGGCAGATAGTACTCGCCGAGCCGCTGGACAAACTCTGCTGCGCGAGACCACTCTGGTGTATCGAGCTTACCAAGGCCACATTCGTTGCCTAGCTGGTAGGATACGACAGGCTGCTCATAGCAATTACTTGTCGTCTTCTTATTATCTCGATAATCATATGTCCCCTCTGGTAATGATGGATGGGGAGGATAAAATTCCGTCATTATACTGCTGTCTCTCTGCGGTTGTCTCTGTTACCCTAATATTATTATACGCGGTGCTTGTTGTGGCGTCGGCGCAGGCCAGCCACCTTGAGGCGCACAGCATGGCGGTCAACCAGCTGGTGCGCTTTTTCGAGCTCCACCTGGGTACTAGCGTTGTCGCGCTGCTTGAGAGCGCGCTCAAGGGCGGCTTTACTCTCGGCCTCAATGATATCGTCGCCGTGCTCGGCTTCGTCCACCAAGATGCGTACCTTTGTCTGGCTAATCTCGACCACCCCGCCAGAGATGGCAAAGTATTCCAGCTGGTCGTCACTGTCGTCCTTAGCGCGACGCACCGCCACAACGCCTGGCACTGCCAGGGTTACCAGTGGTTCGTGCCCCGGGAAGACCGCAATCTGCCCATCCGGCGTCGGTAGCATCACCTCATACACAGTCTCGTGTAGCTTGCTACCAGTCAGTGTCACAAGTTCTAAATCCATAGCCTTACTATAGCAGAGTAGCAGAGAAAAAGCGAGGTAGAAGGTGGGGTGATTTTAACTCCAAGCGAGAGAAAAGGGCGGGGAGCAGCAAGCCATATGGCGCTGCTCAACCCGCCCTTGATGAATGGGGGACGACCTAGGAAGGTTAGAGCGCTAACCCCCAGGCGAGGAGGGAGATAAAAATCCCTCCAATAGCGGCTACGGCAATGAGCAGTAGCCCTGACACCTTTGGCAGGCGTTGGCCTGCCACGATAGCCCCTCCGAAGAGAAGCCACGTGATATACATCACGAGCCAGGGTAGCTCGTGACGTTCAAATGCCGTTCCACCGAAGTGGAACAGCAGGAGGTAACTCCCGAGCGGTACACCCGCCCAGGAGAATACACCAACCAGCCAGAACGGCGCAACCTTGCGCGCCTTTCTGGCTTCGTGACGCATGGAACGGCTGTCCCATGCATTCTTCCTTCTTTGCATGGTATATCTCCTTCCATGCGTCCTTCTGGAGGCACTGGTCGCCCCACCATCCTCAAGTGTGCCATATTTGATCGGGTAAGTCAAAGTGCGTCTATTTGAATCTGAGCGCTTTTGTTTTCTTATACTGATCACCGTAGATACGCTGCAATACGCATATTTCTGTACATACTAATATATCTCGATACTATATCTATTCTCTATGTATCGATATCTTTATACCCATCTCTCTATCTCTATAACTCTCTTCTCTACTATTTATCTATCTCTTTCTCTATATTTCTATATCTATATCCCTATCTATATTTCTATCTATTTATCTATCTCTATACTTATCTCTATTTCTATCTATATCCATACTTATACATCCATATCAATTTCTCTCCTATTATATATAAATATATAAAAGAAGAGAAAAAGAGTCCGCTGTAACAGAGAAAAAACAGGGTAACTATAGTACAAATCGATTTGTACTATAGTTGGGAGGGGAGGGAGGGAAATAAGAGGAGGATGGGGAAAGAAAACAGCAGCCAACACAGAGAGAATATCTCGGTTGGCTGCTGCCGTGCAAGAATGTGCAGAGCGTGCTAGTCTTGCTTCTCGCTCAGTGGCACTGGCGACATGTAGAACCAGTTCTCTGGCTTGTCGTCATACTTACCACTCAGGATATCCTTGGCGTCGCGGATGGTGTCAGCGAGCTTGAAGTAGCTTCCGGGGTTGCCGGTAAATTGCTCGGCAACGTGGAATGGTTGGGCCAAGAAGCGCTGCAAGCGGCGGGCTCGGGCAACGATCTGCTTCTGGTCATCGCTCAGCTCCTCCATACCCAGGATAGCAATGATGTCCTGTAGCTCCTTGTACTGCTGCAAGACACGCTGCACTTCGCGAGCCACCTGATAGTGCTCCTCGCCAACCACCTCTGGGTCGAGCGAGTTAGAGCTCGAGTCGAGCACGTCCACCGCTGGATAAATACCAATCTCTGTCAGGGCGCGGTTCATCACGATGGTAGCATCAAGGTGAGCAAAGGTAGTAGCCGGCGCTGGGTCGGTCAGGTCGTCGGCCGGCACATAGACAGCCTGAACAGAGGTAATCGAGCCCTTCTTGGTGCTGGTAATGCGCTCTTGCAGGGCGCCCATCTCTTGCTGCAGGTTGGGCTGGTAGCCCACTGCACTTGGCAAACGGCCGAGCAGGGCAGACACCTCAGCACCAGCCTGTGTAAAGCGGAATATATTGTCGACAAAGAGCAGCACATCCTTACCTTCATCACGGAAGGCTTCGGCCATTGCTAGGCCAGCGAGAGCCACGCGCAAACGTGCCCCCGGTGGTTCGTTCATCTGGCCAAAGACAAGTGACGTCTTATCCAACACGCCAGCGTCCTTCATCTCGTGATAGAGGTCGTTGCCCTCGCGGGTACGCTCACCCACACCAGCAAAGACAGAGTTACCACTGTGGAATTTGGCGATGTTGTTGATCAGCTCCTGGATGAGCACGGTCTTACCCACGCCAGCACCAGCAAAGAGCCCAGCCTTACCACCCTTGGTGAGTGGCGCAATGAGGTCGATCACCTTGATACCGGTCTCAAGGATCTCGGTCTTGTTGGACTGCTCAGTGAGAGCAGGGGGCTCGGCATGGATGGGCGCACGCTGCGCATCATCGGCTACTGGCTCACCATCGATTGGTTCACCCACCACATTAAACATCCGCCCCTGCGTTGCTTCGCCCACAGGCACACGGATTGGTGCACCAGTCGCGACCACTGTCTGGCCACGCTTGAGGCCGTCGGTCGATTGCAGACTGATGGTTCGCACCGTCTGCTCGTCAAGGTGCTGTGCTACCTCAAGCGTCAGCGTTTGGCTATCGCGCTCGACGTGCAGGGCGTCGTAGATAGCTGGCAGCTCCACCTCGCGGTCGAACTCCACATCCACCACCACACCCATGATCTGGATGATTTTTCCTTGGTTTTTACTCATTCATTTCTCCTTTTACTACTTGTTGTTGAAACAGACTCTCTCGTCTTCGCTCATTGATGTAACACACGATGTATGCGATCAATAGAGCAAAGACGACGAGGACCGTAAGCCCGATACCATCTTGGACGGTTTCCATTATATCTCTGATCAAGGGATAGTAACCTCCAGTAGTGTATGCCCAATTACTTAGCGAAGACCAAAAAAGCGATTCAATAATCGAGAATAGCAGTGCAACAAATGTGCCAATGCCAATTGCAAGAGTATTCCTTCTTCCTTGATACTTATTATCCGTATGCGCACCAACCCAGATAGCTACCATAACTACTGCAGCGAGAGGTGTGAGTATCGAAAAATGAACATGACCACCCGCAACATAACCGTTTTCAATCAGTGCATAATGTGCACGAGCCTGGATAAACGATTGTATGGCCTCAGTAATCCACGTCAAAACACTCAAGATAGCACCAACGATCAGCAGTACCGACGACGTCTTAGCGTACCACTGAGACTCTGTTAGTTGAGCACTACGGCTTGGGAGCATGCCTCGGTGTTGGTTTGTATCTACGGGAGGTGTTGATTGATTCTCATTCATCATATTCTTCCCTCCACTGGCTCCACTTTCTTTGCTTGCAGATCATCCTGACTGACTAACATTTTAATATGATGCTTCTGTATATACCGCATACCATCACGGGCTGCAATGCCGCAGTAAGCTAGCAATATCACAATTGGCACATACGGTAAGAGGCTGCTCACAGCTGGCAGCTCGACAAACGCCATAATAGGCTGAGCTGGCCAGGCAAGGCGAGCAACATCATTGGCCTGCGCCTCTACGCCATGCACAGCAAAGGAGGCAAGAAAGCCTGCAACATACGAGCCAAGCCCGGCACAAATGATAACCAGCAGGCCAGTCGTAGCACCCACAAAGCTTGTGCCGTGCCGCTGGCCATACCGCCAGTACCACAGCCCACCGAGAGCAAACGGCAACATAAGCGCAAGGCCAAGGAGTAACCCCTCACCACGGCTAGCAGACAGCATCAGAATACCGCCCACAAGAAGCAACACCACACATACGAGCGCATACATGGCAAGTGCAGCCATTACAATACGCCCGTAGTGTTTCATCCCATTGCCTCCACACCAGCGCTGATCTCGGTCAGCTCTTGCGTGATGGCACCTTGGCGCTGCTTGTTCATCTCGAGTGTAAGGTCATCAACAAGGCTGGTAGCGTTATCAGTAGCGTTCTTCATGGCAAGCATGCGTTGGCTATGCTCGCTCGCCCGAGCATCGAGCAGAGCTTGGTAGAGCCGGGCACTCACCATGCGCGCAGCGATAGTGTCGAGTACTGCTTGCGGACTTGGCTCGAAAAGTGCTTCATCATCTGGGGTTGCCTCATCGTCATCCACCGCATCAAGCTGCTCGGCGTCAAGGCCAGCGGGCAAGAGGTGGATTGTGTCAGGGTGCTGCGTCATACTGCTATAAAAGCGGGTGAATACAACGTCGACCGCATCGACTTGCTTACTGACAAACATATCGTGTGCAGTATCGAGAATTGCCCGGAAGGCTGGCCCAGTTGGGCGATCTGGCACATCCTCATACACCCCAACCACCTGCGTATCTTTAAGGCGAGCAACGAACTGCGCTGCCTTGCGCCCCACCGCAATGGTAGTGTTGTCAATCCCGGCCGCGTCGTCGTCGCGCAGGAGCTGGACGTAGCGCTTGAGGACATTGCTGTTGTAGGCACCAGCCAGTCCTTTGTCGGCGGCAATGACGATGATCAAGCGGCGCTTAACCGTCCGCTGAGCAAACAGGGGGTGATCGTCGGTCGCACCCTGGCGCGAGAGGTAGCGCAAGAGGCCACGTGCTGCCGTGGTATACGGCGCAGTGGTGCGGCTTGCATCTTGAGCACGACGCATCTTGCTCGCTGCCACCATCTGCATCGCCTTGGTGATCTGCTTGGTACTCTTAACCGAGCGAATCCGTGCTTTGAGCTGTTGCGTATTGGGCATAGCGACCTCCGTTGCTTACTCCGCAAATTCCTTGGCAATTTCGCCCGCGGTTGATTCTATCAAGTGGCTGAGCTTTTCGTCAGCACCAAACTTCTGGTCACCCTTGTTGAGGGTGCGCATTTGTTCCTTAGCCTCGGCCCAGAGACGGCTCAGCAGGGCATCTTGAGCAGCTTTGATCTTCGTAGCTGGCACGGTGTCGAAGTAGCCTTGGCTCACCGCCACAATGCTCACCACCTGCTCCCAAACACTCATTGGCTGGTACTGTGGCTGCTTGAGTAGCTCCGTCAGGCGCTGACCACGACCAATCTGTGCCTTGGTCTCAGCATCAAGGTCACTTCCAAACTGAGCAAAGCTTGCCAACTCGCGGAACTGACTTAACCCTAGCTTGAGGTTACCGCTAACACTCTTGAGCGCCTTAGTCTGCGCGGCACCACCAACACGCGACACCGAGAGACCAGCACTAATGGCCGGGCGAATACCCTGATAGAAGAGATCTGTCTCCATAAAGATCTGCCCGTCGGTGATGGAAATCACGTTGGTGGGGATGTAGGCGGAGATATCGCCCGCCTGGGTCTCAATAATCGGCAGGGCAGTGAGCGAACCTGCCCCAAGCTCATCACTTAGCTTAGCACTGCGCTCGAGTAGGCGGCTGTGCAAATAGAACACATCACCTGGAAAGGCCTCGCGCCCTGGTGGGCGACGCAGCAGCAAGCTCATCTGGCGGTAAGCGACGGCGTGCTTAGTCAGGTCGTCGTAGATCATCAACGCATGACCACCGTTGTCGCGAAAGTACTCACCCATGGCGGTACCAGCGTATGGCGCAAGATAGAGCAGGGAAGCTGGGTCGCTTGGGCTCGTCGCTACCACGATAGTTTGGTCCATCACACCTTCTTCTTTGAGGCGCTCAACCAGGCGAGCAATCTTACTCAGCTTCTGCCCAACGGCAACGTAGACATTCACCACGCCAGTCTTTTGGCGGGCTTGGTTGATCATCGTGTCGAGTGCGATTGCCGTCTTACCGGTCTGGCGATCGCCAATGATGAGCTCGCGCTGGCCCCGGCCAATCGGGAACATCGCATCGATGCTCATAATACCGGTCATCAGTGGCTCGTGCACGCTCTTGCGGCCCATCACACCAATCGCCTCACGTTCTACGAGGCCGCGCTGCGCAGTAGTAATAGCTGGGCCACCATCAAGCGGCTCACCGAGCGGGTTCACCACGCGGCCAAGCAACTCCTCGCCGACCGGCACACTCAGCACTTCGCCCTTGAGCTTAACGCGGTCGCCAGCAGCCACACCTTGGTCGCTGCCAAGCAGCACAGCACCAATCTCATCTTCCATCAGGTTGAGGGCAAATGCCTCAACGACACCTGTTTTCGTCTCGATCTCGAGCACCTCGCTATAGCCAGCGTGGCGCAAGCCATGTACCCAGGCCACACCATCACCCACTCGGGTCACGATACCGACCTGCTCTAGTCCTTCAGAGGCTTCCAGGCCTGCGATCGCTTGCCGCAAGCTCTCGGACAACTCTGTAACCGTTGTTTCAGCCATGTATAATTCCTCTTATTTCGTGCCCGCAAGGGCGGTTAGTTTGTGTTGGATAGTGCCATCATAGTGCTGGCCCGGCAGAGCAATCTTCACGCCACCGATCACCGACGGATCGACAACCTGGCGGAGCTGTACTGACGTAACTAGCGCAGTGCCACTCTGCTCAGCAAGTGCCGTGACCTCTGTTGTGAGCTGCTTCTGCAGGGCGGCCGATAGCTCGTGCGCCGTCGTAACTTCAGCCACAACGATGCCGCGCTCAGCTAGCGCTTCCTCAATCGTTGCTGCCACCACATCGACATCACGCGTTGCACGGGTGTCAATAAGATAGGCCGCAACCTGGCGCAGCACGGCAGACACCTCAGCGCCAGCAGCAATCTGCTCAGCGACATACGCAGCGAGGCGGCGGCGCGAAAAACCGGCCGCCATCAGCGCTGCTCCTTGTCAAGCTTAGTCAGATGCTTCTCAATCAGCTGGCGATCTTTCGACGCGTCAACAGTCTCAGCGGTTACTGCACGCGTTGCCTCAACGACCATGTCAACCATCTCCCGGCGCAGTGCCCGCTTGGCCTCAGCCAGCTCTGTCTGCGTCTGGGTGCGAGCCGACGCTAAGATGCGCTCGGCCTGCGTGTGGGCGTCGTCTTTGGCATCGCTTACCATGCTCGCTGCCTCAGTCTTGGCAGCGGTCACAATTTCTTGCGACTCGTGGCGGGCTTTCTTGAGCATTGCAGCAGTGCGCTCCTCGGTCTCGTCAGCTGCCTTTTGGGCTTTCTCAGCTGCTTTGAGGCCATCGCGAATCTTCGCATCGCGCTGATCGAGCATGTCGAGCAGCGGTGGATAGACCCACTTCTTCAAGACCAAGAGCAGCACCACAAATGCCACCATTTGCAGGACAAACAGCTGCCAATCAAGACCAAGCGACGAGAATAAATCGCCACCACCCGCCTCTGTCGATGCAAAATAGTGCAGGGTATTCACGAGTGCGAACTCCTTACATCACCTTGCCGACGATCGCGGCCACAAAACCAATGATAGCCAAAGCATCGATAAACGAGATACCAAGGATCATCATAGTGCGTAGGTCGTTAATCTTTTCTGGGTTGCGGCCAGCTGCCTTCATAGCGCTGGCGCCGATCCAGCCACATCCAATCGCGGCAAACGCTCCTGGGATAGCATACGTCAGGGTAAATGCGATATCTTTCATAATTATTTCTCCTTATTTAGTTGTTACCAATGTTATTTTGCTCCTTCGGTCACGAGGTTCGCGTCTGAAGAAGTCGAAGTGCTTGAGTGCGTATCTTTTTCCTCATCACCGCCGTGATGCGCCAATCCGAGTGAAATAAACACGGTTGAAAGCATAAAGAATATATAGGCCTGAATGCCACCAACAAATAGTTCAAAGATATAGAACGGCTGCAATACCGCTGGCATTGCCGCCTGGGTAAGGTAAGCGATCATCGCAATCAAAATCTCACCCGCCAGCACATTACCAAACAGACGGAAGGACAGGCTCAGTAAGCGCGAGAACTCTGCCACAATCTCGAGAATCCCGACAAAGGACATGATCGGATCACGCAGTGGATTAACAAAATACCGCTTGAGATTGCCCACAAAGCCAAGCTCGCGTGCTGCGTATACCTGTGCCATAACGATCGTAACGGCCGCAAGGGCGAAGGTCATATTAAGATCGGCATTTTGGCCACGGAACAGTGGTGTATGGCCAACCATCACTGGCCCGACTACTGGCAATAACCCCAGCCAATATTGCGCGGCGATAAAGAAAAACATTGTAATAACAAGGGGAGCAACGCGCCGCGTCCATTTCTTGCTGGGGATGACCTGCCCAACGGTGTTGTACAGCCCCTCAAAGCACCAGACGGTCAAACGAGTTGCAAAATTAGCCTTCTTCTTGCCCAGCACCGCAGCACGGGTGCGAAACATAAGCCAAGCCAAGAGGACAAGGCCCAATAGGCCAACGAGATTGGCATTAGTAATTGGCCAGCCAGCAATCGAAAACACCTCATCTGCCTTGACTGAGATGTGTGGCACTGCCGCAAAAAACATCATGTGCGATGACCTCCCTTAATTTGGTGCGTAATGAGCCCCGCTGCAAGAGCAATGCCGACCACCAAACCAGCAAACATCAGCCACGGCTTGGTTGCAAACTGCCGGTCTGCCCAGACTCCGAGCAAAAATAACCCAACAGTTGGCACCGCCATCCGCCAGGTCGTCCCTAGTGCAGCACGCCACAGCACACTAACCACTTGGCTACCGTGCGAGCGGGCATTCTCACGAGACTCCGTACTCATATAGCCTTATTGTACCAGGAGGCTCGGCAGACGTAAAGAGGGAAGCGGCAGTTGGGTATTGCATTAACTTTTATAACCATTCCTCAAGAAGCGTGCGCGTAAAGCAACTGGCGTCGCATTGCAAAGCCGCGTATACTAAAGCTATGCCACGCCGCAATAAAACGCCCAAACACCAGCCCTACCGCCCACCGCGCAGCGAAGCAGCTAAGAAGCGCTATCCGAGCCGCGCAGCCGCCCTGCGCGCCATTGCCGAGCTACGCAAATATCAGCTGGATGTGCAGTTACGCGCGTATCAATCGCCGCACGATGGTGGCTGGTATCTGACAAGCCAACACACTACAGAGGGTTAGCTTTCCCATCCTACTAGAACTACCACTGAAGATGCTTCGCGCCTTACCTTACGCCCAGTACGCTTGCCAACTCCATTACCGTCCATGCTATACTAACAAGAGCGAAAGGGGATAAGTATGGATACAACACCATCAGTCATAGTATATAGCGCAGAGTGGTGCGCCTATTGCAAAACAGAGAAGCAATATCTCGATAAGCTGGGCGTACACTACACCGTCAAAGACATCGAGAAAACGCCTGGTGCTCAGGATGAGCTCGCTGCCAAAACTGGCGGCAAAGCCCAGGGTATTCCAGTCACAGACATTGCTGGCGAGATCGTCTATGGCTTTGACCGAGCTCGGATTGATGAGCTCCTTACAGCAAAGGGATTGCTGCCAGAAGCATAGCTTGGCTATGTATCACATTTCAACTCACTGCTCGGGAAGGGCAGTGAGTTTTGTTATTAGCTGCTCGCATACGAGGGAAATGGAGGGGCATGGGTAATATACATATATTGTTCATGCTTTTTTGTTTGACTCAATTAAGAGAATCCTGGACAATCATACATATTACTGATTTATTGTCTCTAACAGGCGTTACTCTATTTTATTCTTACTTGTAGATACTCATCATGTGATTCTGACACTCAAAAGATATTGACTAGAGATGAGACCTCTCACCCACATCGCTATTTTGTGCATATATAAGCCTCTCGTACTAGCAATCGGTAGATGTTGTACCTCTCGCAGCCATGCCCTGCCTAGTAGAACTTCACGTGGCGTTGGGCATTTGTGTTTTTGTTGGCACGGGGCGTTGGGTTGGTGGTAGTCGTATCATCGCCGAGCTGGCCGTTGGAGTTGTTGCCTACCGTAAAGACCTTGCGATTGTTAGTATAGACCACCGTTGTGCCATAGCCCGAGCGCACATACGATGCTAAGTTGCCCTGCGTGCCAAGGACGAGCATTTGCTGCGGGGTGGGGTAGATGCCATTAGTGCCGCCACCAATATGCCCAATACCTAGCTGGCCTGTCACATTGCTGCCCGCCCCAAAGACACGGCCATCGCTGGTGACAACAAAGGTGTTAGCATTCTTGGGGTTAAGCCCATTGGAGGTTGTCCACGACGAAACTGCCTTAGCCCCCGGGGGAAGGATGAACTTGACTGGAGTTGGGTTATATACGTGGCGTTTGTAAGCATCTAGATTGGATGTGTCGACATAGACGCCATTGCCCAGCGCACCGTTATTGAGGCCAAAGGTCTTGACCTCACCGTTAGCATAAACCATAGTGGTAAAGTACTGGTCTGTTGTGATGTCTACTACTCCAGACGGCGCGACACGCTCGAGTGTTGGATTATATGGCAAGAATGTTCTGTCTGCATAGTACTCACACGAATTCATCCTCGTCTCGCCACCAGTTGCGATATTGACTTCAGCAACACACAGGCCTCGGCCACCAATGTCGGTGCTATTGCTAAGGTAGACATGGCTCCACGCACCTGCTGGGTAGCGGAAGTCGAAGCGCTTGCCGCCAGACCACCAAGCGCACCACCGCATACGCGTCTCTTCATTATTATGGCCGGTTGCTTCGACGCAGCGGTTTTGGCCTCCACCTGGGTTTGACTCGACTTGCAGGGCGTTGTTCGTCCGGTCGAAGTGCCACTTTTGGTTTGCAGCAGCACCCGAGCACTTTTCTGTCCTGAGATTTGCCCCCACCGCCGCCAAGCAACGGTCTGACACCCCCGCACGCAGCCGGAAGGTCGGCACACCAGCTTGGCCATAGTTTGTCTTGCCAGCCGAGTAGACTGCCCCTGCACTATCGCGAATATAGACCGTATCGCCGTCGAAGGCGAGCTGCACTGCCTTGGTTTTGCCAGGCTTGCCAAAATCACCTAGGCGGACAGGTGCTCGCCGCTCATTGATGTCACCTTGAGCGAGCTGGCCAAACTCATTATTGCCCCAGCCATAGACCGCGCCGCTCTCACCAATCGCATAGGCTGTTTTGCTGTCGACTGCCCAAGAGTGAGCATCAGCCCGGATCTTCTCAGGGAAGGGCATCTTGGTTGGCATCTTTACTGTCGGAGCGGTCGAGTTAATACCGGCAACACCTTTGTCGTTGGAGCCAGCTACATAGACGTTCCCCTGAGATGTTACGACAAAGGTGACAATCCCCAGCGGTGATACAAAGGTCGCAACATTGTCATTGCCAGGCAGTACAAACTGGATGGGGTTTGTTACCCATGCAATAATTTGGCTCGGGTTGCCAATCTGCCCAAAATTATGCAGCCCCGCACCCCATACCTCGCCATTCTCCGTGAGCGCAAACAGGTTACGGCCATGAGAGAGGAAGTTGGTGTAGGTACGTACCACGCGCTTATTGGCAGGGACATTAAACTGCTTAAGCGTGAGGGTGTCGGTAGTCGAGCCAACACCGAGCTGGCCAAAGCCATTGAATCCTGCTGAGCGCGGCCGCCCAAACTCGTCGATGACGGTAAAGAATGCACCATTGAGTGTAAAGCCGCCGCCAGCTGCGTAACCAAATGAGACGCTATCGAGCAGCGCGCTGAGGCCCGCTTGGCCCGCTAGGCGATATTCATAGCTCTTCCACACTGCGCCATCCGTCGTCCGAATAAGCTCCGTCCGACCCACCGCTGTAATGCGCTGAATACTCCCTTCACGGCGCTCTGGCTCACCCACCTCAAAGGTTGTGCGCACATTGCCGTCCTGCTGAACATACTGGGTGCGGCCAGCGACTATTGTACCTTTGCAATCAGTATTAGGCCGCAATTTTGCAGCATCTGACCACTGAGCAAGGTCGTTATTAAGCTCAAGACATTTGCTGGCAAGGACGACACCACTCTCGGCCGCCTCACGGGCCAAGCGCCGGTAGTGCTGAGCGTAGAGTCCCTCGCGAATCGCCGTCGATGCAGACGCCGCCACGAGAAGTAGCATCATTGCCACCACCGATGCCACGATCACTGTTGGCAGAGCAAACCCCGCACTTGATCTATTTTTGTTCACTAGCATTGCTTCTACAATAGCGTAGATTGCAACCGTAAGCAATATGCTGGTACAAAATTATGCACAGTATAGTGTGCATATGATAAGCTCTCATGTCCGAAGCTTACATAATCCTAAAATTAATCAATACACACTCCACCGACGTGAAGTAGTAAATAGAAAGGTGTAGAGTAGAGAAGTGGAGACTTGTTGTAATGCTCACGTTCACCACTACGAGAGGTGAGTCTACCAAGCATGTGATCTCCCATAATACTGAAAGATATGTACTTGAGAGAAGGGGCTTAGAAACAGTTGATATTTTACGATGAAATTGCCTCTTACTGCGCCCCGATCTGCACCACCTCACCACCCAACTTTTGCCGAAAGTAGTTGTCGTGGCTAACATAGAGGATAGCACCAGTGTAGCGCTCCAGTGCCGCCTCAAGCTCCTCGATGCTGGGCAGGTCAAGGTGGTTGGTGGGCTCATCGAGAATGAGCAATTGCGGCTCATTAGCGAGCATGCTAATAATCTGGAAACGCGCTTTCTGGCCACCGCTCAGGCGGGCGAGCGGCACATCGTGATCCGTCTCAGCAAAGAGGTAGTCGCTCATCAATTGGCGGAGCTTGGTCTGGCCAATTGGCAGCCCACGGTCGAGATGCATCTGCTCAATCGCCTGAGCCAGTGTGAGGCCAAGATACGTCGGGGCAATCTCTTGCTCATACACGCCAATCCGAATATGGCTATCGAGCTGCAGCGAGCCGCTATAGATAATAGGTGTATCGCTACCTCTGTCCTGTACTAAATTTTGCGCGGCGAGTAGTTCTCGAATAAGTGTCGTCTTGCCCGCACCATTGCGGCCACGCAGCTCCACAGCTTCACCCTCACGCAGATCGATATTTACCCCCTCAAATAAAATCCGCTCGCCATAACCCAGCGCCAAATCTCGCACTGCTACTAGCGTGCGCTGGCTTCGCATTGCACCATCGCGCATACTGAGGCGAATCGTTCGCGCCTTAAACTTCTGGTAGCGATCGGCCATCTTATACTCCAGCTGCGCCACATTGTCGCGATCAATCCAAAACGTCGGCTTCTCAATCTGCTCGAGCTCCTCAAGCTCGGCCATAGCCTGCTGCTCACGCTGCTTAAACTGCTTGATAGTGCCGGGGTCGCGCGCTCGCTCCTTCATCCGGCGAAATTGCACTACCTTATCCTTCACATTAGCAATCCGCCGCTCGACCTGCTCATACTCGTGCATCGCGTTGCCCGTCGCCGAAGCATTTTGACGGAGGTAGGCATCGTAGTTGCCCCGGTAGCTCAGGGCCGTGCCGTCTTTTATCTCAACGATCCGATCCATCTCTGCCAGCACATCTCGGTCGTGGGTAATGACGAGCATTGCTTGCTTTGCGCCTTTGAGCCAGTCGACAAACTGCTTCTTGGCGACATAATCCATGTGGTTCGTTGGCTCATCGATCAGTGCAAGGTCGGCCTGAGCGTGCATGATCTTCACCACCTCCACTAGGCGCTTCTGCCCACCACTCAAGCTCGCCAAGTGCCGCTCACCATAGCCTGCCATTTGGAAGTTCTTTAGCTCCTCCGCCACCAGCTCCTCGATCTGGTAGAAGCCCTTCTGGCCAAAGCGCTCCAGCGCCGCGGTGTATGCCTCGATTTTATGCATGTCATCGCCCATCGTCTCGGGGTAGATAGTGATAATATGGCGCAGGCGGGCATATTCCGGCAGACCACGCAAGATATATTCGAGTACTGTGATATCGCCGCTGTCGTGGTGCTCTTGGGCCGTCGCTACTACCACACTGCCACGCTTGAAAATAATCGAGCCACTATAGTCATCATCTACCCCTGTTAGCATACCAAACAGTGTCGACTTGCCCACGCCATTGCGCCCCACCAGGCCTACCTTCTCGCCATCATTCACACTAAACTTTACATCCGTCATCAGCATCTTCGCCCCAAACGACTTCTCGGTAATGGCAATATCGGCAATCATAGGGGATATTATAGCATGGCGAATTATATCCTTTGCGGGTAAGGGAGCGAGTTGAATACTCCGCATTATTATTCTGTTATTTTTACGACACTCTTTCCATACATTTAGCGGTATAATGGTCTGCAGGCACGCTAGAAAAGAAACAAATAGGAAGGACTGTTAGTTTTGTCATACATGGAAAATTCTCAGAGACACTTAGCAAGCACACAAGAGGGTACTGACGCATATACTCAGAAACCACTTTTTGCACTTGCGGCAAAGAGCAACCCAAGCCCAGCCTCCGAAGATATGCACACCAAGCTCATATCCCAGTTCAATACACCACACCGCCAACGCGATAGACTGCTAGACACGACCAATACCATTCTCGACCAGCAAGGCCCAGAGAGCCCTGCCGTAGAGTTTTCTCCTCTCACGATGAGCTACATCAACGAGCATCTCAACCCACTATGCGATTACGGGTACGACAACGCGAGTTGGCTCTTGCAAGATTGCCGCATTATTATTAAGTCGGGCGGAGGACTCGCGGATGTCCAGCAGTATTTTCGCTATCTTGGTATCGATACCGCTCCCAACGACTACGAGTAGGTATAACCCCCCGGAGGGTATGCTACCTGCTAGACGATGATCTCTTGGCTTGCCTGAGCTCAAATTACCATCTTCGTGTCCTCACATGCCACCTCATCTGCTACAATAGAAGAGACGTATGAGCAAATCACATACTACTAAGCCACCAGTACCAGCTATTGTCAACCGCCGCGCGCGGTTTGATTATGAACTAAGCGACGACATAGTGGTCGGCATAAGCCTGACTGGCCTAGAGGTCCGCGCCGCCCGTGAGGGCCATGTGCAGCTCAAGGGGGCATATGTGACGATTCGCAACAGCGAGCTGTGGCTCAATAACGCCAGCTTCTCGCTGCGTCACAACGAGCAGGGCCAACCAAATGCCCGGACAGTCAGCACCAGCGCACGTAAGCTTCTGGCAAAGCGGCGGCAGATCGAGCAACTCGCCGCCCGCAAGAAGGACGGCTACACCATCGTCCCTACCAAACTCCTCACCAGCGACCGCTACATCAAGCTCGTCATCGCCCTCGGCAAGGGTAAGAAACGCTACGACAAGCGCGAAACCATCAAACGCCGCGATGTCGAGCGAGAGCAGCGACGAGCAGTGCGGCAGTACCGCTAGTAGAATCTTGAGAGTACCTAGGCTAAGCTTTTTAAAACCTCGATGCTCAGATTGTTATAATCATACACACTAAAGAGAAAACAAAACTCACTACATGATCAGTAGTGAGTTTTTGATAGGCATCATCCTATCATCTACTCTTCTTCGAGCGCATTATGGCTGGCAATGAGCGACTCATACAGCGCTACAACTTTCTTCGCCATCGTCACAGAATCAAACTGGCGCGCTACCTGCAATGAACCGCGAGACAGTTGCTCGAGCTTGTCGGGGTGAGTAAAGAGATCATTAAAGACCTTGGCAAAGTCCTCACCCTCAATCCCATCGGTCAGGATGGCATTTTTCTTGGTCAAACCCTCAGTCATACGTTCGTCGCAGTAGACGATCGGCAGACCGCTTGATGCCGCCTCGAGGAAGGTCATCGGCTGGTTGTCAAAGTGGTACGATGCGAGAGAGAAGACATCAGCTTGCTTCAGCAGCGCCGCCACTGCCTCGCTTGGCTGCATCCCGGTAAAGATCACCCGCTCTGCCACGCCAAGCCGCTCGGCACAGGCGCGCAGCTCTGCCTCGTATGGGCCACCGCCCACCAGCACCAGCTTGACGTTCTCATCTGGAATATGCGGCAAAGCTTCGACAAGTGCTTGCTGGCGCTTCTCAGGGCTCAGGCGCGCTACTGAGATAATAAATTTATCGTTCGGGCCTTTCGTAATAGGCGAATCTGCCGCCGAAGCATCGTGATAGCGCTGGGTGTTAATGCCATTGGGAAAAACGTGGCATGGCGTGGTGAGACCACCATCCTCCACCAATATCTTGGCTAGGTGCTGCGACGGTGATATGCAAGCATCGCACTGGTTAGCAAACGCCGCAGTAAGGCGCCACCCCTGACGAGACAGCATATCGCGGATTGCACTCTTGCCCATACCATGGAGCTGCTCGCGCGAGGTAATTGGCAAGATCGGCTTCGTCCGAAAGACAACAGGGAAGGCGACCGAGAGCGCAATCACCCCAGCTGTTACCATAAACGGGTAGTCGTCGATCAGCTCGCTATAGAGCGTATGGATCGTCGTGACATGGGGGATCCGCTGCCGCTTGGCTACGCTGTGGGCTAGCACACCCATATAGAATTGCATTTGGCTGTGGACGATGTCGAATTGGTAGTCGTCCAGCTTCTTGGCTAGGCCAGGGTAGATGACAGCCGTCTCGCGCTTATCAAAGACGTAATTCTTCGATGATGGCAGGCGAATGACGTGATCGTCGTGATCGTCATAGCCTTCACACTTTGGCGCAACAATGTACACCTCATGGCCCAGCGCCTCAAGCGCCTGCCTCAAATTAACCGTGGACGTCGCCACGCCATGGACTGATGGCAAATAGTCATCAATAAAGATTCCGATTTTCATACTTATGCCATTATACAGCAACAGAGAAAAACTGACAAATCTATAGTTTTATGTATGAAATATGGTACACTAATGTCATATGCGAATTTGTTTCGTGCTAGACTTTCCCATTAGCAATATGGGTGGCGTAGTTACTTCTACAATAAGCCAAGTTCAAGCCCTAAATCAAGCAGGGCATACAGTATATATATTAGGCGATCAAAAAATTAATGGTGCAATTAATCTTCCTCTTAAGCCGTCCTTAACCCTTAGGGTACCAGGTACTCCATTTACATTACCATGCTACTATAATTCAGCTCAACGTCGAAAAAAGATCCAAGAGCTACTACTTGATAATGATATTGACTGTGTTTGGCTGCAGTCAGAATTTACATTAGCCTGCATTACACAGGATGTTGCTCGCAGTATTAATATCCCTGTCTTATTCACAGTACACTCTATTTTCTGGCAAATTAAAAAAGTACCCCTATCAAGAGTAGCAGCTTTATTTATGCGTTATATCATACGCATGTATTGTCGCCGACGCGTATCATTGCATCGAAAAACAACTGGCACTTTAATTGAGCGAACTCTAAAATCTCTCACACTATCTGTTGCCGCCTCTGCAGACGCAGTTGTCTCACCATCACGACATCAATATCGCACATTATACGCACTTAACAGCAGCCTTCCTCTTTATCACATTCCTAACCCCTTTTTCCCCCAGGCTACTACAGCACCCCACACCATTGACTCCTTGCCTCCAGATAATAAGCTTCGTATTACATGGATAGGGAGATGCACTCCGGAAAAACGCCCTTTAGAGTTTTTGACAGCGCTTGCACAGTGCCCATCAAAGCATATGCATTGCACAATGGTTGGTGATGGTGCTCTCCTGAATGACATGCGTAAACAATACAATCAATTGCCTCACGTTGACATTGTTGGATCGCGCAATAATACTGCAGTAATTTCAGCTATTGATCAATCGCATATCGTCGCACTCTCTTCGTATCACTTTGATAATCAGCCAATGGTTATTGCAGAAGCTATTTGTCGTTATCGACCAGTGCTCTATTGCGATGAACGACTTACTTCTGAAGGTTTACAAAAAGCCGGTATTCTTACAGACGACCCATCCCCTGAAGCTATTGCTCAGAGCATTAAAAAACTTATTAATCACCCCACACAACTTATTACGCTATCTCATGCCGCAGTAGAAGCAAAAAAGATATTTACACCAAAATACTATGCGTCAACTGCAACCAGCTTGATCGAGGAGCTATGTCAAAAACCATAGCCTCGAGATGATCAGTGGTTTTGTTTGCCGACACTCGCATCAATAATATCCGAAATTCCTTCGATATGTATGAGATGTCCGCATTGCGGCACCTGGACAATGTGAGCTGAATTCCCCCACTTTCGGAGATATCGGGCTGCCCGTGAACCAGCTACCCGATCTGTGTCACCATACATAATCACTGTCTGATTAGCTAGCTGTTCAGAAAGTGGGGAAAGAAAAGGATTACTGCGCATGTTTGCAGGCATAAGTACCATTTCAGCATATCGGTGATTTGCTTGAGCTCCTTCGATAGCTATACATTCAGCTACGTAGTAACGGTAATCAGGCCTCCGCCATTGTGCAAGCAAAAAACGGATTCTTACACTCAGTAAAAAGTGATTTGTATAGTATATCTGCCGAGCAATAGTATCTGGCACACGCGAAAAGAGACGATCGACAATACTGAGTACAGGATGGATAAGAGGGATTGGAGCAGCAAGGATAATGCTTGTTGTTGGCAATAATGCATATCTCTGTGCATAGGCCAATACTACACTCGCACCAAATGAATCGCCTAAAAGTAGTGCAAGACGATGGCTTGGGCATATTTCTTGTAGTACTACATGAAGCCACCGAGCGAGACTACTCATATCCTCAACGGGGATGGTAGTAGAGCCACCATGTCCAGGCAAATCAACTACTATTGTTTGAAAACCTTTTTTTCGATAAGCATCTGCCAACAATAGCATCGAGTAGCTTGTTCCAGTCAAGCCATGTATTATGACACACACCTGGTTACTCTCCTCTGGTTGCACCTCTCGATAAGCAACTGTATTACCGTCAGCTAACTCTAAAAACCGTCGAGAGAAGTATGATTCGATATGTTGAAATGTATTTGTTCTGCTTATCATGGTTTTTGATTTACGACATCATTAATTAACCTTCTGTATATTGTTCGATACTGATTAATCGTGCGCTCCTTCGAATGATAATGCACAACCCACTGTTGTGCATTCCGGCTCATTTTTTGGCGCAACTTATCATCATCCAATAAAATGTTTATCTTAGCGGCGAGATCCTGACTGCTAGGATAGCAAAAACTAAAGCCATTCCGACCACCATTGAGCAACTCAGGCAAAGCTACCTGATCTGCTACAACTACTGGTGTCTTACATGACATAGCTTCAAGTGCTGCAATACATTGCAACTCTGCAGGACTTGCTATCGCAAAAATATCAGCCTGTTGCAACAACACACGTTTCTCACTATCAGTTACATAGCCAGTAAAAATACAACTATCATCTAAGCCTAGCTGAACAACCTGAAGCTTGAGAGACTCCATCTCTAACCCTTTGCCAGCTATAACAAGCTGTGTATCTCTCCTGTCAAGAGCATACATTGCATTGATAAGTAGATCAACCCTTTTTTCACCATCAAGCCTCCCAACATAAATTATTGTCTTTTTTTTACTATCTAATCCAAACTGCTCAATAATCTTCAGTCTAATATTTTCTCCCTCTGGCTTACCAATACTAATATCAACACCATTCGATATTGGAAGGGTAGGGACGGTAATACCTGATACATAATCCAACGCTGTTTGTGTTGGTGCTGTTACAAAATTCGTTCGATTAAGTTGTCTTACTGTGTATTTCTCAGCTCGTTGGCCAATCCATCGTGCAAGTCGCTTATACTTCATATTCATCTCAAAATTCAAAGCAATTGCGTGTCCTGTTGCTATAATCGGAATATGGTATCGCTTCGCTTGGCGTAGTACTGACGCATGCAGCCAAGTAGACGGTATAAGCAAATGAATAATATCCGGGTGATGCTGATAAAAATAATTCCTCACTATATAATTCGGGAATAATGTTAGTCGATTATTCTCTTTATTGACAAATGACCTTACCGCAGGAAGTCTGATTACCGTTGCACCATTAGTAGTATCAATCTCTTGATAGGTACGACAAAACAGCCCCTTGGGTGACCCTGTTATAACTGTCACTTCATCACCTTGTGCGATCAAACCTTCTATGAGAGTGTCTACTGCTGTTTGGATTCCTCCAACACCAGGGCGATACACTTCTGTTACAATAAGAATCTTCATATGCTGATAATTATCACGCTTACATGATACAGTTTGATATTTAGGGCTAAATATGGAGTATTAATTCTATCGACTCAACTTCTAGAGAGAATTCATCCGTTACACCTAACCTTAGTATGTAGTATAACAGATATTTTTAAACAAGAGTTATTACTTGAGATAAAACAATAGTCAAGGCTGTCCTCATTAGTAGATTGAGCACGCCTTGTATTATTATATACTATCATTTCAGCTATACAAAATATTACTATTAAACGACCAATCTATTGCCATCTTACATACTCTCAATCATATTCCTACGTCTGTGCTTCTAGGTAAAGTTCACAATAGATCAGACTACCTTGCGCCTGTGTGTAATTACATACCTCGTAATATACGAGTATATCACTATCTGCTATACTATCCTTATGAATCTCTATTCCTGGAACGTCAACGGCATTCGTGCGGTGATAAACAAGGGTGAATTTGCCCGCTTTATGGCGGCGCATAACCCCGATATTCTGTGCCTGCAGGAGACGAAGGCGCAGCGCCAGCAGGTGGAGCTCGACCTGCCAGGCTACCACGAGTACTTTTATAGCGCGGCCAAGAAGGGCTATAGCGGCACGGCGATTTTTAGCAAAACCGCACCGCTGCAGTGGCGTGATGGCCTGCCGGCCGAGCTGGTAGAGCAGTTCCAGCTGGCGGCAGATAGCTATGGCAGCCCGAATGATGAAGGCCGCGTCATCACAGCGGAGTTTGCCAGCTTTTGGCTAGTGACCTGCTACACGCCCAATAGCAAGGGGGACTTAAGCCGGCTGGCCCTGCGCGCCAAGGCCTGGGACCCCTGTATGCTGGCCTACCTACAGGGGCTGGAGGCTGGCCAGTACGGTCCGGCGAAGCCGGTGCTGTACTGCGGGGATATGAACGTCGCCCACCAGCCGATAGACCTTGCCAACCCACGCGCTAACCGGGGCAAACACGGCTTTACAGACGAAGAGCGCGCTGGCTTCCAGCACTACCTAGACGCTGGCTTTGTGGATACCTTCCGCGCTGCCCACCCCGGCCAAACCGATGCCTACACCTGGTGGACACACTGGGCCAACGCCCGGGCCCGCAACGTGGGCTGGCGGATCGACTACTGGCTAGCCTCGGCGGCAATCGCCCCACGCATCACCAGCGCCCACATCCACGCCAGCCAAATGGGCAGCGACCACTGCCCGGTTAGTATTACGCTGGATGAGCCTGTAGCGTAGGTTAATGTATAGCCAAGACCGTGATAAGCACACAACAAAGCCTTGACGCACCTCTCATATATTGATATATATATTAGCTTCTCGCAATCCAGCGAGAGGTGAGTCCAGAAGAGAAGGGAGGTGATCTCCATGATCGATGGATAGAAAACCAGCAGAGGGTGCGCAAGCACACGTTTGCGCACCCTCTGCGCTCTAATCCTCCCGTCTCCTTCTTGCCCAACCTAGTCGTCAGCACTTACTCTCATAGAGTATGGAGAGCTCCTAGGTTGGGCTTTTTCTTTTTCGCGTTTTTCACTCACCACAGGCTGTGCTCGTCATCCACCCCAGTTATATAAGTCGCTCAGTCCATTCCACTGTTCAGCAGCAGGGGAGATACTACCGGGCAGAGATACATAGCACACACTCCCACTTCGCGGTATAATAGCTCTATGCTGAGTATTTTTTCCCTGTATTATCTCCATCCATCAGAGCAAGGTGACTGCACATGAACACCCCTTACTGGCAGCAGCAAACGCCGGCCAAACCGCTCTACCCAGACATCGCCTGGAATAAACCGCAGCAGCGGGCGCAAGCAGGCAAGCTGGGTATTATTGGCGGTAACCGGCTAAGCTTTCGTGCTATCGAGCACAGCTATACCACTGCACTTGCTACAGGGGTAGGCCAGGCACGTGTGGTGTTGCCAGATGCCCTACGTGGCACTATTCCTGCCAGCGTGACGGATACGATTTTTGCCGCAAGCAACAGCAGCGGCAGCCTGGGCAACGAAGCCTGGCCAGAGCTGCAAGCCTTGGGCAATTGGGCCGATACGCTTCTTCTCATCGGCGACGCTGGCCGCAACAGTCAGACTGCCATTGTCTACGAAAAGCTCGTGAGCCATACCACCATACCACTCATCATTAGCCGTGATGCGGTCGACTTGCTTATGCCAAGCGCCCCGCAGCTTGCCAGTCAGTCAAACATCCTCATTGTCGCCTCATTCTCGCAAGTCCAAAAGCTGCTGCGCACGCTGTACTACCCCAAGATCCTCACCTTCCGCATGCCGCTCCTCCAGCTGGTCGAGGTGCTGCACAAGTTTACCATCACCTATCCACTTACCATAGCCACCTTCCACGCTGACACTATCCTCATCGCTCAGCACGGCATTGTCACATCAACACCATGGTCGCAGCCAATGGCACTCTGGCAGGGCACGGTGCCAACGCGCATCGCCGCCTACACGATGTGGAACCCAGCGACACCCCTCCAGGCAGCTACAGCTAGCCTGCTAGATGGGAAGGAGTAGATATTAGGTATTAGGTATTAGGTATTAGGTATCGGCTCCGGAACTTTTGTTATAGCTATTTGTATTTTCTTCTTCATCTCTTTAGCTAGTGAAGGGAAGCATAAGAGTCATTCTACCCCTAGAGCACGAGCAGCATTTCTGTGATCTGCTTTTTTGCTAGAGCAGCAAACGATAGGTATCTTCAAGCACGATGAATATACCCATGAGACTATCCAAAGCAATGGGATTTTATATCCTACCAAGTCAATAGAGGGAGGGCGAGAAAAGAGATTTGCACGCGATGTGCAGCACTATTATTATGTTGTTCGTTTTTTGTGTTCAGATCATACGAAGCACAAATCATGAACAAATGTTTGCGTCACATGAGCCCACGACCTCTGATATTCTGCTGGACAAAAAAGTAGCACAAGCATAAAACACTACCAAGCGCTATACCAAACCTCTCCTATTGCATGGTGTGCTATATTTGCATGAATGTCGGTATTATATATCTTATTTATAGAACGGAAATAGCACGTTTCTACCGGAAATCAAGTACTCATATCATGTTTTGCGGTAATATTTAGCTCATCGGTAATGGCAAATCATCCATCTTCTCTTGAGCTATATGGCGAAAAGCAGATGAGTAGTATATTTGTTCGCCCTAGTTTATGCGCTCCGTCAACCATGATACGTGAGTAATGAGCGTGTTCAGTGCATCATCATACTACTCTCTTAGCAAAGGGTAGGTTTGCGTGCCCCTACATTAGTCTCATCACTTGCCTTATTTAATTTAGCAAGGAGAAGCCACCGCCCCAGCCTGTATAAAGGTCCATACCGCGTAGGAGGCATCTCCTGGCTAGGAGCGTAGTGGGATAGAGTAGGGGAGGTGTAGATGGAATATCTTGAGGAGATCTTGGACACCGTCATCTTTGACTAAACTATGTCTGCAGAAGCTAACTACGGCCTATATTAAGCCTCTATTGGGATCAAACTACTCGTACTACCATTCAGAAGGCACGATGTGAAATACATATTTACACCGCCTTTCTCTATTATTCCAGCAAAATATATCCTACCACTGACTAGCATAGAGCACCACCAGAACAGACAGATTGCACTCACAATGCGCGAAAGAGCGGGCGAGAGAAAGGGTAGAGAAGCTTAATACGTCTCATCAGAGTAACTCTCACTCCACAATCTCACAAATGAGACCAATCAAAAAGAAAAGAGGACACGCAGCTTATATCGGATCAATGATTTACTTTCAAAACCCAAACAAATAAAAAATCACCCGTCCATGCAAAACGGGTGATCTTTTGGGTTATCCGCAAACGGTTATTTATTTGCGGTGGCGGCTTACGTAGTAAGCGGCACCTGCAGCAGTGAGGCTACCAATACCAGCCAGCGGCAGGAGGGTACCGCCCAAGCCGGTGTGTGGCAACTCAGCTACTGGAGTTGGAGGAGTTTGCTCACACTTCGACATGTCGGTGGTGTAGTCATTGCTTACTTCGTTGCGGCGAACTTCGACGATCTTCTTGTCAGAGATGCGGCAGACCTTGACCTTGTCGCAGTCAGCGGTGTTCTTTGAGTGCTTCTTCTCGTCGAATTCCTTTTCCTTGATGGTGACAATAGCACCAGTCTTTAGCTCACAGACCTTCATCTTGTCGCAGTCTTTGACGTTCTTTGAGTGCTTGGTAGCGTCAAATTCGCTTTCTTTGATGGTGATGATGGTGCTGCTGCTCAGCTCACATACCTGGATGGTTGGCTGAGGTGTAACCTTGATGGTCACTTGGCAGTCTTTGCTTGTCTTCTCGACGTTGGTGCTGCCACCTTCGCTACCGACCACAGTCATCTTAACAGTGTATGTGCCTTCTTTGGCGTAAGTGTGGCGAACAGTTGCACCACCGTTGGTGGTCTTGCCATCGCCAAAGTCGTAGATGTAGTTAACGACCTTTGCACCTTCCTTAGCAGTTGCCTTGGCGGTGAACTGGTATTCGTTGCGCGAAATCTGGGTAGCTTGCAACGCGTCGCAGGTCAGGCTTGGCTTGGCTGGTGGGGGAGTTGGGGTGCCCCAGATAGGGTTACCACAGTCCTTGATAACACCAGCGATAAACTTACCGTTGTTGTCGAACCATGCATAAACGCTAAAGGTTGTCTTGCCCAAGATGAAGCTATCACCGGTTGGGTACTGGTAGTAGGTGTGGCCACCAGCGGTGCGCTGACCTTCTGGCTGCTTTTGCTTTGTACCAGCTTTGGCCTGCAGGGTGCGGGCACCAGTAGCGACGACGCGGCCACCAACAGTCACGTTGCCGTTCGCATCAACTGTACCTTCTTGCATGTTGGCACCGTTGATCATCTGCTCGGTAATACCGAACTGGCTGTACAGCTGACGGATCTCTGTACGCTTTGTGTAGGTGCTGCGCAGGGTCTGCACGTCCTTTGTGCCGCACTCTACAACATTAAAGTTGCTACAACCTGATGAGATCGCTGCCGATGCTGGCTGCGCTACCCACAGGCCACCGATTGCTGCGCCAGCGACAACGCCAAGTGCAACAAACGATTTTGCTAGTTTGTTCATTTGTTTTCCTCCTCGTCATTATTAGACGTTATGTGTTGAGATTATCATGTCCTTTATTTTTTGTCAACATTACTTTTTCATATATTGTGCTTATGCTTAAATCCATATTTTGTGGCTGCTGTTCTACCACAAAATTATGATTATAGCCACTGTTATATCGTGGTTGCGTGCAAGCGATGTTCGATGGTGTTGTACTTATCAAACATACATCGCACGCTCAGTGCTTTCGCCTGTTGCGCAGCTATGTGATGTTGCTCGGCTTTTTTGCCATATTTTTTCTTGATCGTTCATGGCTGGTTATCCGGTAGCTTAGGATGGGCGAGCGGTCGTGTTGAATGAATAGAGCGACCGGCTTAGGTATATCTCCGTAGAGCCCTGCACGAGAGGCTAGCCAAGGACAGCGCAATCTGCTATACTGACAAAAGTTGCAGGGTAGGGCTGCAATGATCATACTCACGCCGCGGTGGTGGAATTGGTAGACACGTCAGACTCAAAATCTGATGTCCACTCGGACGTGCCGGTTCAAGTCCGGCCCGCGGTACCAGTGTTTATTCAGCTGTTTTCCGAAAAATAAGCCGTAAGTGTCGGCTTATTTTTTATTGGTAACTCTTGCTGTCTGTTTATGCCTGTCTCGAGAGTGTGGGCACGGGCAAGCAGTCTCTTATCCAAAATAGGCCTTGAAACGCAAGCGATATATTGGTATATCAAAGCTATTATTGTATACTGGAAGTAGTTATGCAGCCACAAGATCCGTCACGCACAACATCACGAGGGCACTCATCGTCGCAGAGCCGCGATGCACGGCTTAGTGAAGTGCGTGGGCAAATCGATGCGCTATACAATACCTCGAATAGTAGCGACAGTGCAAACCGTCCCACCATGCAGCCCATCATTGGCAGTACACCGACTCGCCAGCCAGCGCCCAGCACGAGCGCCAAGGCGGCTACCTTCTCAGTTCCAAACCTCGCCAGCAAACCAGCCAGCCATGCACCAGTGGTGCGGCATGCGATGGGTGGCGTTCAGCACAGCCAGACGGCTTACCGCCCAGGTGCTCAAGCATGGCGCCAGAACCAAGCAGCTGCAGCGTCAAACGCTCACTCAGCACCTGTCACCCGTGAGCGCGACATTTCGTCCATAACGCCGCGCAGCCGCCCACAGGCACACTATATTGGCACATCAGCCCAAGTGACACAATCACCACAGCCCAAGCCCACGCCAACCCGCACAGCCGCTTCATCAACAGCTCACGCGCAGCAGCCCTCATCTCATGATAACCATACCGAGCAGCCAGCAGCGAGCGCGCATCAGCCGCAGCAACCAGACAGCCAGCGCCCTGCTGGCGCACCACGCCAGCCCACCGCCAACCAAAAGGCTGCTTGGCAACAGTACCACAGCGCCTGGCAAAACTACTATCAGCAGTATTATGAGCGCTACTACTTAGGCCAAGTCAAGAAGGCCGAGGAGCGCCTCGCTGAGCAAGCCAAAGCTCACGACGCCGATACGCCTCACGCTACCGCAGCCACCACCGATGAGCCAGAAGAGCTCACCCAAAGCCAAGCCATGGGCGACCTGCGCTCGCGTTTACTGAGCTCGATCCGCAACGGCGCGAGCAAAGTCCGCCATAGCCGACACTTCATCCCCGCAGTAGCTGGTATTTCCGTCATGGTATTATTCTTGGCCTTGCAGTACAACCGGGTCTTTTTCTCATACGTTGCGGCCTATACCTCACCAGGCGACCTCGATGCCCAGAGCTATATTATTAGCCCATACGACTCGACCAACGTTGGCCCAGACCCCAAGCTTATCATTCCTAAGATCGCAGTGGACGTACCTATCGTGTGGGACGCCAACGCCGCTAGCCAAGCCTCGCTTAATGCCGCGATGGATAAGGGTGTGGTATGGTTCAACATCCCTGGTGCCAATGCGAAGCCTGGTGAGGTAGGGAACTTCGTCGTCTCAGGCCACTCGAGCAACGACTGGCTCGATAATGGCAAGTATAAGTTTATTTTCGCACGGCTCGAGCAAATGCAAAAGGGTGACAATATCTACGTTAATTACAACGGCAAGCGCTACACCTATACCGTCACTGGCTCACAAGTCGTCAAGCCGACCGATGTGCACGCACTGCAAACCAACGCCACCAAGCCAACTATGACGCTTATCACCTGTGTGCCACTTGGCACCGACCTCAACCGCCTACTCGTCACAGCCGAGCAAGTCAGCCCCGACCCATCCTCTGCCAAAAAAGAAGCATCTCAAACCACTACCAACAGTGGCAGCAACAGCAAGAGTGCCATGCCAGGCAACTCACCAACCTTTGTCCAACGGGTCGGCAACCTGTTTTCGGGACGGTAAGCTGGCTCTATAAACCAGTGTGGTATCTACGCTTGAGGTGCGATACTTCTCACTGGTTACTCTGGTAGTTGGTGCAGTAGTCTATAAAGACGAGGATGTATGTATGTATACTTTGCTCATGTTCATAGACGAAACAAGCAAGCGCACAGCCAGATGGCTACTAGCTATGTCAAGCATTGTATCCTCTTCATAGAATATGCAATGCCGAGTAGCTCGCCAATGAGCATACTCCTCATGTTTGTATAGTCGCAACTGGAATATTCAGCTTTCAGCAGCTCAAGCGGCAAGAGTTGATGCGGATGTGACAAGTGGGCTCCTAGTCAACCAAACATAGCTCACTAAACCATGTCTCAATCTGATTGCAGTGCCATTCTATTGCACTCTCGGATTGAGTAATTAATCCGGTTCAGTTTGAGTATGGTTGGTGGGCTATGTTTTTTGATTTTGTTAATTATACACACTATTCAACAACGATAAGTTTATCGCCGACGTTATCAAGGGGTGTGGTAACGCTTAGTTGTCGTTCACGATTTTCGTTTGGCGTAGTGTCACACCATCCTTCGTCTTGACGAAGCTGTAGAGGTAACGCTGGTTTTGCGAGAGGACAACGGGGAGGTCAAGTGCTGAGGTAGTAATGCGCTGCTGGTTGGCGCCATCAAAGTCGTAGAGATGTACACCGCCGTGTGTGAAGGTGAAGTGGTAGCCATCAATCCAGTTGATGTCGCGCGTTAGTGGCTGGGGGAGCTTGACGGTGGAGGACTTGAGTAGCTCGAGGTCGTACGTCATGAGGCTCGTGTCGTTATACACACAGGCGAAGCGATGCCCACCGCGCGAGAAATCGACATGACTAATGCCACCTGGCATACTGAGGCTAGCAACAGACTTAAGGCTGCTTGCCGTACGCGAATCACTCGCGGCATGCGAGGTGCTGCTGAGGATCTCAGCCGTCTCACCATAGGCGATCACGTAGTATACTTTGTCATAATATTTCTCGATACGGAAGTGGAGTGGCGCCACACCATCATCGGCATAACTGCGGATAGTGCGAGGCTTGGTAGTGCCAATAGTGAGGTAGCCAGCAGTGCGCTGCTTGCTGGTGTGGTCAAGCTTGGTCGTGTAGGTGATGGTAGTGTCGCTGTAGAGCGCAAACTCAGCCACATTACTAACGAGCGGACCTGTGATCGTCGTGTCACCGAGACTTGCTTGACGCAGGTCGCCCTCGCCGGTGAGGACAAAGAGCTTGCGGCTGTCGCCCTGCGAGAATTTAGCAGCATCAACATCCACACCAAGCTGCCGCGTGACATTCTCGAGCTTGTGGCTACCCTGCGTGTCGAGAACGAGCCACTCGGTTTTATCACCATTGTAGGTGTGTTTGATTGTCACATAGCGGTTATCCTTATCCCACGAGTCGAGGGTGAAAGTTTGGTGCTCAGCACTGTCTGGCACAGTGTAGTGTGCGCTGTCGAGCGTGATATTCGTGGTCTGCGGTTTGTCGCCACTGAGGTCAGCCAGAGTAACGGTGGGCTTGTGCGCAGCAGGTGTGAAGGCGAGGTAGCGATTGCTACCCGAAGCAATGGCACTTGACGCACCACTAGCGGTTGCAACATCCTTATGACTCGGGTTGCTGGAGATGAGCCGAGCATAGTCGAGCCACAGCACGCTGCCAGCCTTCACATCCACCGTCTTGTGCCAATCATGGTAACCTTCACGCTGGATGGTAATATTGCGCTGGCCAGCCGAGAGAGTAAGCTTACTAGGCGTCTCGTTGCTGAGGCGGGTTTGGTCTACCGTCACTTGGGCACCATCAGGGTGAGTGTCAAACTGCACTAGCCCTCCTTGCACAACCTTACCACTCGACCAATTGAGCCGGTACCCCTGTATTGCATAAGCAAAAATCACGACGGTGAAGAGAACGGTCAGCACCATCATGCTATAAATCAATGTCAGATGGACGCGTTGGCGTCGCTTTCGTTGTTGCGTATCCATGACAACATTATACCATGGCTGGAGGGAAGTAGGATGCGTTGCCTATCCAGCTTAACCTTGCAGCAGGCTCATGTATTTTATTTTGTCCCGAGGATTTTATACAAAACAACTCCCACCTCTTGCAAAACCCCTTATGCTTAGAGTATTATACGATCAAAGAGGGAACAAGGGGGATATACTTATTATGCGTCATACGACGGTCACACGTGGTGGACAAGTGTCTAAGCAGGCAGCTGGGCAGGCTGCCATTCGTCAAGATATACAGAGGCCAAAGCAGCATCGTACGAGCAAATCAGAGCGGCAGCCTGTACTATACGGGCCTGAGCTAAAGATCATTCATACCCCGCGCGCTCGCTCTACAGCAGTCAAGACAACTCAGAAGCATATCTCAGAAATCATCCCGGCAACCAAGGCGGTACAGATAACTCAGGCGGCCACAGCGACGCCGCAATCACTCGTAAAGAACCAGCCACGGATATCTACGAGGGACACTCAAACCACTCCACCGCACCCCGCGCACCAGCCAGCCACGCCGCAAAAAACAACGGCGCTACATCGCACTACAACACCAACTGCGCACATCACCAAGCATCATCGGCCAGTGGCGGTGCAGCCTATCACATCATCTCGACCTGGCTCGCCGCGCCAGCTACGGAAGCGGCAACCCGTGACGATATCGCCACTCTCGGCTCAGCCAACAAGACCCTCATCGTCCCATGCGCAAACCCCACACCGCACTGCTCAGCAGACGTCCACCCAGCCTGGCGCACCACGCAGTATGGATTTTGTATTCGTACCATCAGAGATAGAACCACCCAGTGCCGCTAAGCGCTATAACACGCCACCACCGTCACAACTAGCACGTGTGCTTGCCACCGAGCAAGTCGAGCAGACGCAAACCCAGGCCACGCAGCCAGTTATACCAATTAGCCTACCCACACTCAATCTCGCCGAGCTTGCTGCCCAACCACTAGTGGCGCAGCCTTCTGGAATGCCCCAGGGTGAGGTGTGGTGGCCGCCAGCCGAGCCAGAGCTCACCACTACAGAGAATATCCCCGTCGGCACACTGCCACGCAGCGTCCTCACCGAGCAGAGCAAGAAGCCGGCAGCCGCGCCCAGATCCAAACATCGCAAGCTCTTCGCTAGTAAACGCCGCACCAACGAACCCACCACCAGCGTCGCACCACCACCGGCTCGGCAGCCAGCGGCGCGCCACTGGGGGAGGCGCCTCAGCATTGCTGGAGCAATGGTGGCATTGCTTGCCTTTGGCGGCTACCTGACGTACCACAACATGCCTGCCATTGCTACTCGTATGGCTGCCGCTCAGGCTGGCATTAATGCATCGTTCCCGTCGTATCAGCCGAGTGGCTATAGCTTGGCGGGCGGCATATCGCAGCAGCAGGGGAGTGTCTTGATGAAGTTCGCCGCCAACGCTGGCCCAGGCACCTTTACTCTCACGCAGAGCCGGTCAGATTGGGATTCCAGCGCTGTCCTGGCCAACTACGTTTTGCCCAGCTTTGGCCGTAACTTCGCCACCACCACCAGCCGTGGCCTCACTATCTATAGCACCCACAATGCCGCCGCATGGGTCAATGGCGGCATCCTCTACACCATCAAGGGCAACGCACCCCTGTCGAGCGAGCAGGTGGAGCGGATTGCAGCGAGTATGTGAATCTCATTTGAGAACACCATCTTCTTGCCCCCCATCACTCCCTCCTCAGGAACACTATAAGGGTCGATATTTCCCAAATATCGACCTCTTGCTGCTAGGGCTGCAAACAGATTATTACAATCTGTTTTCACACTCCATCGGATGAAGTGATGGGAGAAGCGCAGGGTATAACCAAAATCATGCTGTTCTTTGTCATGTGGTTCATCTGCTATACTTATCCATATGAGTAACGACACATCATCTGATACACCATCTTCGCATGCCACTACCATTCGCACCCGCTTTGCACCAAGCCCCACAGGGTACATCCATGTGGGTAATGTGCGCGCAGCGCTCTTTCCGTGGCTGCTCACGCGCCAGCAGGGAGGGAAATTCGTCTTGCGCATTGAGGATACCGACCGCGCTCGCTTTGTACCTGGGGCGGAGGATCTGATTCTCGACACACTCGACTGGCTTGGGCTAGACTGGGACGAAGGCCCACGCGTTGGCGGTGAGGCTGGGCCATACCATCAGTCGGAGCGCCTCGCCATCTACCACCGCTGGGCACAAAAGCTCATCGACAAAGGGCTCGCCTATGCCGACCCCTACACCCCAGAGGAAGTCCAAGGTTTTCGTGAGGAAGCTCGGGCTGCCAAAAAGGCCTTCTTATACCGCGACTATCGCCCCACCAATCCACCAGAGTGGGATGGCACCCAGCCACTGCGCTTCAAGGTAGCCGAGCCCCAACGCTACACCTGGCACGATCCTGTGATGGGTGAGCTCTCTGCTGGGCCAGAAGCGCTCGATGACTTCATCCTCATCAAAGCCGATGGTTACCCAACGTACAACTTCGCTCACATCGTCGACGATGCCGAGATGGGCATTACCCACGTCATCCGCGGACTGGAGTATATCTCCAGCATTCCACGCTACCTCAGCCTATACGATGCGCTGGAGCTTGAGCCACCAGTATTGGCCTGCCTGCCACACATCATGGCACCCGATGGCAAGAAAAAGCTTGGCAAGCGCGATGGTGCCAAGAGCGTCACCGACTACCGCACCGATGGTATTTTGCCCGAGGCAATGCTCAACTTCCTCGCCTCGCTGGGCTGGAATGATGGTACCGAGCAAGAGATCTTTAGCAAGGAGGAACTGATCGAGAAATTCAGCCTCGAGCGTGTCCAGCGCAGTGGTGCCCGCTTCGACGAAAAGCGCCTCCTCTGGATGAATGGCCAATGGATTCGCCGTCTATCGCTCGATGACCTCTACGGGCGGGTCGAGCACTACTGGCCAGCCAGTGCCGCTAGCGCCGACGAATCGTACAAAAAACAAGTGCTTGCTCTGGTGCAAGACCGTCTCAAGACCTTGGCCGAGCTGCCAATGCTGAGCCGCTACTTCTTCGAAGAGCCCACTATCAATGAAGAACTCATTACCGCCAACAAACCACTGCGCAAGCTGACGGATGAACAGCGCCGAGAGCTCCTTGCTACGGCCCATGCCGCCCTAGCTCGGCAGCGCACATGGACGTCAAGCGCTATCCAAGACACTCTCAACCAGCTCCTCGAGACCACTGGCCACAAGCCTGGCGTGCTCTTTAGCCTCATTCGCATCGCCACCACCTGGGCACCCTTTAGCCCCCAGCTGAATGACACGCTGGCGCTGCTTGGCAAGGAGCGGACGCTGGCACGAATAGAGCAGTATCTTGGGTAATAACGTGCTCCACATTGCACAAAAAACCGGCTCTCTCAGCCGGTTTTTGCTTGAACAAATAATTGCGTCATGAGCAAAAAAATAATAGCAATAACAGGGGTAGGGGGCTGCCCGCGAATACACAACGGTACTCAAGCGGGCAGCCCCGGTGGATAGAAAGGCCATGCCTATGCTATTCCATAGGCCGGCGTGAGGCTTGAGAGATCAAGCCTTTTTTGGTTCCTTGCGATCGGTAGCACAAGTCGAGTCACTATCTGCCTCCAGCATCGCCTGAGACAGCGAGCCCCAGGCGATGACCTCATCCTCGGACTCACCAAGGATGAAGGGGAGGGACGACACCCGTGAAGCGCGGTCGGCCTCAGCCTTCACCTCAGCCTCTCGCTTCTTGCGAGACCGACGGCTAGCTTCCTGCTCAGCCTCAATGCGCTGCTGCTCAGCAGCGATAGCCTGATTAGCCTCAAGGCGGTTGATCTCATCCTGTATGTAGCCATACAGGACATCGAAGGCGCGACGCCGATATTCCTCAGGTGAGGGGAGCTCGGCATTGTACTCATCACCGATGAATTTGATGAGTTCTGGGTTGCGAGAAATAACCCTTGCAACCGAATCATCATCAACATCGATCACCTCCTTAATACTACCGTTGTAGTATCCTATCTCTAGCATCTTGCGTGAGCCCTTGGAGAGGTTCGATTTAATTAGTCGGCGTATTATAAACCGGGTAACCTCTTCGTTGAGCTCAATGGCACGGGGTGTGTCTGATTCAAGACGCTGGTGTAACCTCTTATACTCTCGCCACGCCTTGGCCGAAGCAGTGCCAAAAAACGCTACAAACACCAAAGCGGGGAGGGCAATGATGAGCCACCAGAGTGACCATCTATATACCATGCCACACCCACCAAAAGCAGCAATCAACGCCGATATTGCCGCTATACGAGCATCCGACAGTGCATCAGCTCGTGTTTGGTTAGTGTGGGTACTCCAGCTAGACTTGCCCCCTCTCCATGCCCAGAAAAAGGCAAAGGGGAACTTTTCTTGGTCTGTCACCTCCTCTCGTGTGACACCCTCAACCCATATAGATCGAAAGATAGGTCTGCCGACATCGCCGACAAACTCTCCGTCAACGTAGAGTGAACCACAGCAAATCTCAAGGAACATATTCTCTTCTCCTTTCTATCTGTAGAGAGAATATGAAAGAAATTATATATATATCTGTCAAGGCCCTATTGCTGCGCTATTTACAACGATACAGAGGCAGTAGCTCACTGTTACCTCAAAATATTATGCTATTTGCTGGTATGGTAGTAGCCTGGCTGTGGTGGGCGTGTTGCTATCCTTGCCAAGCGATGTTCGTGCCACGAGAGAGGGGATGCCGCACAATTACTCCGCTGGAGGTATGTCGCCCAGCCAGACCTATGGCGCTGGCTCCATACCACTCACAGAGTCTGCGCTGCCGTTAATGATATCGCGTGCAACAGGGGAAGCGAATATATCAACGCCCTGTGGGCCCGAGCCAATCCCTATGCTGCCTCCGAGGGCAGCAAGCGTCATGGCCCTCATGACATCAGACGACGGCTGGCGTGCGCTTTCTCGCACCTGCCCCACACGCCAATCTCCGCTGGTCGCTTGCTGTGGCGATTGAGGTGATTGAGCTTCATTATCGTGTCGCACCGGTGGCACTGTATCGGTATTTCCACCTTTATCTGTACTACCTGCCAAAGGGCCATCGTGTCGTCGTGTCATATTTCCTCACCCAAATTATCGTTAGTGGTTATTCATTGTAGGCTATTTTTGCGGATTTGCCAAGGGGTTTGTTGGGTAATTGATCGCATTGCGCTCGAGGTGTCGATGTATCTATCTTCGCCATGCAGCTCTTACGCAATTCCTCATCATCCACTGCCACAAAAAGATCCAGCACACGAAGTCAATAACCAAGACCCATTTACTCATAGAGTATAAGCAGAGAAGCGTGCGCTTCTGGCAAGGGCAAGAATACTCACACTGTACAGTGGTCAAGCCCAAGGTAGCCTTTTGCCGCAAAATTCCTCATTCATCGCTATCCGCTCATGGTATAATGGCCATAAGATGAGTTCACCACAGAATACACCACCGGCAGCCTTTGGTGGTCGGGCGCAGCGTCGACGTTTGCGGCGGCATGGACGGCACTTTATGGGGCTGCGGCATTTTGTGGGGCAACACCGCATGCCTGTGATGGTGATTGGTGGGGCATTGGTGGTATTTGCTGGAGCAATGGCGTCATTTTCTCTGCTCAATAAGCCGCGCCAGGCCAAGCCCGCCCCTGTTGTGGCAACGCAGAAAGCCCCAGAGGTGTATTATTCGCCTCTGACTGGCCTCAAGGTAGCCGACCAAGCGGCCACCACCAAGCCCGTTACTGCAGTGATGCTCGAGAATAGCCCCAGTGCTCGCCCCCAGTCGGGCGTCAAGCAGGCTGAGGTGGTGTATGAGGCAATTGCCGAGGCAGGTATCACTCGCTTTCTCGCGCTGTACCAGCAAAACAAACCAACGATGATTGGCCCAGTGCGCAGCCTGCGGCCATACTACATAGACTGGCTCGCACCATACCAGCCTAGCGTAGCTCATGTGGGGGGTAGCTCACATGCCTTGCAAGAGATCCGCAATGGTACCTACCGCGATATCGACCAGTTCTTTCATGAGCGCAGCTATTGGCGTGCCACCGACCGCCGTGCCCCGCACAATGTCTACACCAGTGCCGAGCGGCTGGATGACCTCAATAGCAGCAAAGGCTACAAGCAGTCTGTTGTCAAGATCGCACTTGCCCGGGCCGATGGCAAGCCAGCCAACCCTGCCACCGCCACTGTGGCCGTTATCAACTTTGGCAAATCCGCCCGCTACAACACGCGCTATCAATACGATGCTAGCACCAACACCTACCAGCGTAGCATTGGTGGCGAGGCTAGTTTGGACCGTGAGGAAGGGCAGATTGCGCCCAGCGTTGTGGTGGCACTGACCGTCCAGCAGACCACCGTGCAAGAGGATGGCATTCGCGAAAATATCATCACCACTGGCCAAGGCAAAGCAACTATCTTCCAAAACGGTAGTGTGGTGGAGGGAATATGGCGCAAAGCTAACCGCGCCAGCCCCCTCGAGCTGCTCGATGCCAATGGCAAGGCAATCGCTCTCACCCGCGGCCAGACATGGATTGCAGCAGTACCTGGCGGCGCAGGGAGCGTGTCGTGGCAGCAATAGGCCCAGCTCGGCCGTTGCCACCTCATCGTCCACCCACCCTTATTAAGCAGTATTGGCCGCGCTATAGCCGCCGTGCTATTGGTGCGAGTATGCTCATGCAGTGTACCATTGCCGGGCTCGTGGCGAGTACACTGTGGATGATTGGCCTGAGCCCTAGCCAACTGCAGTTTTGGCTGGTTATTATGGTGGTAGTGCTGGCGAGCATCCCACTCAATATTTTCCTGCTGGTGCAGCTACTCACCCCGCTCAAAGACCTCACGCATGCTCTCAGCCACGTGGCGGGTGAGCCCAGTACCATCACGCCGCCCAACCCCAATGCAGCCCACTTCGAGCGCGATGGCTTCAAGCCACTGTTGCAATATATCTACCACACTGCCGCCACTGCTGGCCAGGCCGAGCCCAGCCAGGCTCAAGCGCTGACTGCCCAGATCGAGGCCGCGCTCGATCAAACCAGTGCTGGCATTGCCATCCTCACTGGCCAGGGGCAAGTACGCTACCACAACCGCCACACCCCACTGCGCCAGAGCCATGATGACACGGCCGAGCTCGAGCTGCTATTCGAGCCAGGCGATGGTCTGACGGAGTGGCTGGCTCACTGCCGCCGCAGTGCCGTCCATGCCGAGAAGACCTGGCTACGCATTGCAAACAAGCTGGTGGGTGAACCTGGGCGGCGTATCTTCGACATTACGGCCAATTACGAGAAGGGCAGCAGTGCCGAGGTTATACTGGTGCTGCACGATCGCACCACCCTCTACCAGCCCGAGGATGATGACCTCGATTTCATCGCCTTTGCCGCACACGAGCTGCGCGGGCCCATCACTGTTATTCGTGGCTATCTGGATGTCCTCACTGAGGAGGTTGGCCCAGCGCTGGCTGGCGACCAGCAAGAGTTGCTAGGGCGGCTCGTTGTCTCGGCTAATCGCCTCAGTGGCTACATCAACAACATCCTTAATGCCAGCAAGTTCGACCGCTGCCACCTCCGCGTCCACCTAGCAGAAGAGTCGGTCGGCAGCATCTACAATACCATCCGCGACGACATGCAGCTGCGTGCCACCACCCAAGGTCGCCAGCTCACGGTGGATATCCCCGCCACGCTGCCCACTATTGCGGCCGATCGCTCCAGTCTGTCTGAGGTACTAAGCAATATCATTGATAACGCGCTCAAATATAGCAACGAAGGCGGGCTCGTAGCCGTCTTGGCAGAGCAAGACGGTGCATTTGTCGCTATCAAGGTGCAAGACCACGGCATCGGCATCCCCACTAATGTCATGGGCAATCTCTTCCATAAGTTCTACCGCTCGCACCGCAGCCGCGAGACCGTAGCTGGCACGGGTATTGGGCTGTATATTAGCAAGGCGATCGTCGAGTCGCACGGTGGGCAGATTGGTGTGGTAAGCCGCGAAGGGGAGGGCTCTACCTTCACGATCACCATCCCCACTTACGCCAGCGTAGCAGACAAAATCACTGATGGTAGCAATAGCCAGCTCATCACCAATGGCAGCGGCTGGATAAAAAACCACACGATGTATAAGGGATAACAGAGGTAGGAGGAGAGAAATTATGACAATTCAAACGATTCTCGTCATCGAAGACGATCGCTTCATCGGCGAGATGTATGTGCGTAGCCTCCGCAAAGCAGGCTATACGGTAGACTGGCTGATTGATGGGGCAGACGGCCTCGTGGCAGCACGTAACAACCACTACGACCTCATCCTGCTCGACATCATGCTCCCCGAGAAACGCGGCAGCGAGATCCTCGAGGCACTGCGCGCCGAGCCGCAACACATCGCTGACACAAAGATCGTCATCATGACCAACTTCGACCAAGACGAATCCACCCGCCTCGCCCTCCAAGCCAGCGTAGACGGCTACCTCATCAAAGCCGAGATCACCCCACGGCGACTGCTGGAGATTATTGCGGGGATGGGGTAGGGCTAGTGGCCCTCTCTGCTGTATATACCTCTTAATCCAGCATCATCGAGCGCCTTGATGATCTCATCATTTGGATCAAAAGCATTGGGGGATAGAAAGTCGCCATTAACCCTTTGGCGAATACTCTCGACAGCTTCAGACGAAGCAAGCATACTTCTTCCACCTATCATTCTATAGCCTTGATCTAGCGCAATCCTTCCTACCCGCCAACCTATTGCATGTGCACGCAATTCGTACGACAAGCGATGCTGTTCAGCCATGCCGTCTCTATCCATCATCCATACTGGATAGTCAAGATAATCTGCCGCATGTATCATTTCATGACCCAGCGTATCAATCATTTCAACCAGTTGAAGAATTTTCTCATTAACAACAATACTGGGTTGACCTATCACTCCAACAGCAATATTTTCTTGGCCTCCACGGGTCATATTTACAACTGACGAAGTTGTTTTTCCACTCCTTTGTGCAGGTATGCTTAGCTCTCTCCTATGATGATTTTCTTTTTTTGTATTGCGAAAATACATTGCAGCAAGATCCCATTTGACCGCATTGTCTAGGTCTGGTTCATGAAGAACCGCATTATACTGCTCTTGCGCTATACCATCCATCGTTGTATACGCAACTTCACTAGGGTGCAGCGATACAATAGGGATTATCCGCTGCCTATGCCAGTCTGGCACTTCGGCAATCACTCCATCAACACCGATACTAGGCACACGTGCACAGTCAACAGCTTTAGCCAAGCGTACCGCATGCTCGCCCAAAACGTCATATCCTTGTGGACTTTGAACGATTCCAAAAATACCTTCCAGCGACCGTTTCAGCCTATCCTGCCGCGCTACATACTCAGCAGGGTGCGGCATGATTTTTTTGCTTTTCTCTAGTGCCATGTGATTATTATTACTTATATTTTGCGTAGAACGCAATAGCGAACAAGCTTATTGGGGTAGCTTTCCCTCACATCGTAGGCGCATCACGCCAAATATATACCTCAAAACAACACGCAAATAAAAACACCTTGCCCAGGCAAGGTATCATAACATACTATACTGGTGACCTCACCGGGAATCGAACCCGGATTGCCAGGATGAAAACCTGGTGTCCTAACCGTTAGACGATGAGGCCGTGCAGGCACGTAGCAGTGCTGTGTGCCATTATACGAAAAACTCGCTGGTTTGTCCACCATAATACCGCTCTATTGCCGCGCGAGCCGAGAATCATGCTCTGGCTGCGGCGATATCTGCTATACTAATGACACAATATTGTGTAATACAACGAAGTTACTTATGGATATCTCACCTGTTCCGACATCTGTGCTGGGAGAGCACCCACCCCAGCGTCCCGCCAAGCGGCGGCGCAATAAGCTCACGCTGTGGGTGATGCTTGCAGCGGCCATTACTGTGGTGCTCTCGGCCATTGCTGCGGCAGTAACCCTTCTCTCCTCGCCGCAGCGCATGCAAGCAGCGGCGGTATCGGCCGCGCCATCGCGCACCGATGTGTTTCTGGCTAATGGTTATGGAGCAGGCCAGCGCGCAGTGCGATTTGCGGCAGGGCAGGGTGGCTTGAGCTTCTTGGGTAGCACAGTCGACCACTCGCGGCTTGCCATTGCAGGGCAGGGTACGCAGGATACCGCACCAGTGCTCCGCATTTGGGATACTGGGCGCAAGCAGGCAGTCGCTACGTGGCCAGCCAGTACCTGCAGCAGCGTGACGCCGCGTGGGGTGGTATATTGCGCCAGCCAACAGCGGGGGCGCTCAGTCATTACGGCGGTAGAGCTTACTACCACCAAGGTTCTCTATACTACCCCTGTAGCTACCCAGCCTACTACGCTTACATATTACGGCACAGATAGCCAACAGCAAGACATTATTGGCGAGAGCGCCACCGCCACCTTCTACGCCGCCGCAGGGAATCTGCGCACTATCACCAGTGGCAATTTTCAGAACCCCAACGCCATCTGCACGATAGCAGGCGGCAACAAACTCCTCTGCCGCCGCAATACCGAGAAAGACCACGGCGCTAAGCCCTCCCAGAAGTCACCCAGTAAGCATGCTACTTCGCGTACCACCACCGGTGTCGTCATCACAAATGAGCGCCAGGCGACGACCGCAGACCAATCGACCACTGTCATCACCGTGTACGACATCACGAGCGGCACACGCGAAGTGCAGCGCACAGCCAGCTCTAGCAACGTTACGCTGGCAAGCGATGGCTGGCTGGAGGGCACTGCTGGCAGCAATACCGTCCAATCCAGCGGGCAAGAGACCTTCGAGAGCTATGGCATCGATGGTAAGCCGCGCGGCCGCAGCACTGTCAATAGCACCTACAAGCTCAGTCCAGCCGCCAATTCCTTCACCAACCCCGCTGGCACCACTGTGCCAACCTACCCTCGAGAGGCTCTCACTACAGATATGCCGCGCGTCGTTGTGGATGGGCAAGGTAGAGAATTTCTGCGCATTGCCAGCCAAAACACCCAAGACTTCGCTCTCAGCCAGGCCACCTACAGCCGCACCAGTGGCGGCGCACTCACCCTGGCCGACGGTGGCAATATTGTCTCCGCCAGTCTGGATGGCTCACTCCTCCTCACCAGCAACCTCCACTCCGCCGGTATTCAAGCCAGCGGCAGTAAAGGCCTCAAGATCGTCAAAGTCGCCGATGGTACAACCCTCCTCACCATCAAAGGAACCGACATGCGCAGCCTCACCATCCGCAGCAATCTCATCGCTAGCACTGGCAAGGACGGCACACTTGTGGTGTATGTGCCAGGCACGTAGCACCGCACCTTAGGTATTGGCACACAGCGCACTCACGTCCTCTACATAGCCGCAGCTTTATAGCAAAATAACCCGCCAATCGCGAGCGGGTTATTTGTAAGAGTAGCAGAGCAGGATTCTACCGGCTGGCTGCGTGGTTAAGTACATACGCGCTGAGGCAGGCCAGGCCAATGCTAAGCATGACGATGGCGGTGTGCGGGTCGATGCTGTGCGAGATACTCAGCACCACTACGATAACGCTGAGCACCAGGCAGGCTGCAATAAGCAAGATGTCGAGCATCTGCTTGGGCGTCTTTTTGCGAGCGGTCGATACCGTTACTTTCGTCTTAGTGGTGGTTGTTGATGGCGCGGCTGCTTTGGCCGCTGCTTTGGTTGATTTTTTTGCCATATGGCCTCCTTTGTTTTCTGGCACTATTGTAGCACATTGTAGAGAAAAATGGGCGAATAAATTACTACTCGGATTATAAGAAGTGACTGACAGCGAGCGCGGCTCTCGGCCAGCACTCCATTGCCATCGCCCAGGCAATCCGCTATAATACACACAAAGCATAAGGGGGATAACCAATGGGGGTGCAACAAATCAGCCGGTTTTGGCACCGGCGCTTGTGCGAGGCAAGTATGCTCTATGCCGTCATCATCGTGGCGCTGTGGGCATGGCGGCACTTTGGCGGGGTAGATCAATACAACCTCGTGCTTGGCATGCCACTCATTGCCGTCATCTTGGCCGGTATAACAGGGGTCGTGGCAGCGGTGCTTCACATCTGGCCACCGCAGCAGCGGCTTGGGCAGGCGAGTCTGGTGGTGTATCTCTGCGCCGTGGCCACAACCGGTGCGCTTATTATTGGCACTGGCGGGCTTAGCTCACCCTTTATTGCAGCCTGGCTCTTGGTAGCAGTCTTTGCAATGTTTTTTGGCTGGGTAGGGCTAGCACTGGTCTTGCTGCTGGTCAATGCCTACCTCAGTTGGGGGGTGCTAGCGGGGCATATTACAAGTACGATGATCCCCAGCGCTATGCTGACGGGTGAGCTCCCCATCTTGGTGGGGTGCTTGCTCTGGGGGCCGGATGATCGCGCCGCACAGGCTCGTACCACTTCATACCGCGAGCTTGCCGCCACGCTCAGCCGGGTGGCAGGCAAGTCGGATATCGTGCTCAATGCGATTGGCGATGGCGTGATGGCGCTCGATGCAGATGGGATGATTGAGCTCATCAATCCAGCAGCCCAACGCCTTGTAGGTTGGGGCGATGAAGATGCTCTGGGCCTCAGCTACCAATCCGTCCTCAAGCTTATCGACGCCAAGAATGACCCCATTACCAATGATACCGACCCCATCGCCGCTGTCCTGGCCGATAACCAGCCCCTCACCACCGACCGCCTGCGCCTCGTGACGAGCTCTGGCAAGACGCCGATCATCTCACTCGTCATTTCGCCCGTTAGCAACGAGCCAGGTAGTGGGGTTATCGTCGTCTTTCGTGACGTGACAAAGGAAAAGGCTGAGGAGCGCCAAAAGGCCGAGTTCATTAGCACCGCCAGCCACGAGATGCGTACCCCTGTAGCGTCAATTGAAGGCTACCTTGGCCTCACCCTTAACCCCGCCACTGCCACCATCGACCAGCGCGCCCGCGACTTCATTACCAAAGCCCACCGCTCGGCCGAGCACCTCGGCCGGCTCTTTCAAGACCTGCTGGACGTGAGCAAAGCTGACGATGGCCGCTTGCAGAGCAATCCTGAAGCGATTGACCTCGTCCCCTTTGTCAGTGACATTGTAGAGGGGCTACGCCACAAGGCCGAGGACAAAAAGCTCCAGCTTATCTTCAAGCCACGCCCTGGCACAACTGGTGGCGAGCACAGCGCTACCTTTACTAGCCGGACGCTTAGCCCTGCCTTTTATGTCTATGTCGACCCAGACCAACTGCGTGAGGTGCTCGATAATCTGGTAGAGAATGCTATCAAGTACACTCCCAGCGGGCGTGTAACGGTGGATGTAACTGGTGGTAGTGGGCGCGTGACGATCGCCATTGCCGATACTGGCATTGGCATACCAGTGGAAGATCAGTCACACCTCTTCCAAAAGTTCTACCGGGTGGATAATTCGGACACGCGCGAGATTGGCGGCACTGGCCTAGGGCTCTACCTCAGTCGCCGCCTTACAGAGGTGATGGGTGGCCGCTTGTGGGTGGAGAGTGCGTACCGGCAGGGAAGTACCTTCTTCCTTGAGCTCCCACGTATGAGTGAGCACGATGCTCAAACCGCCCTCGCTGCCAAAGCCAAGGCAGCAGCACAAGCCGCCAAGGCAGCTCCGCCTCGCCCAGTACCAGCTTTTGCCGCAGCCGCACTCCAGAGCCAAGGCTTTTTGCCACAGTCACGCTCAGCTGCTCGCACTCAGCGCCCAGCCCAAAAGAGCAGCCATACAGCTGCGCCACCCGCAGCAAAAAACGTCCAATCTACCACTGTTACCGTTGCCCAGGCTGCTCCTTCCACTCTTTCAAGCGCCACACCACCATCTACGCCACAACCATCACCCACGGCGCACATCATTGCCACCAGTCAGCCTCGGCGTAGCCCCACTCGCGTCCGCGATATCCTCACCACGCCACGCTCTGCTGCGCCACCACGGGCTGTGCGGTAGCTTGCGTGTCTCTCTCCAAAATAATACTGAGGCCGATATGGCTCCACAATACCGGCCTTTTTATACTAAGACGCGCCGCCAGCGCCTCTCCTGCAGCAAAAAGCGAGAAGAGGAGTGAGCCCTACCAAATACTGAGGGTAAAACTCTTGTCCATCACACGCTTATGACTGAGCCCTCTTGCGTGAAGATCTGTGCGCTAGCTCATTGAGCAGATATAGCGTGATAGAGCTAAAGGCCATCGCTTCCGTACCACGCGCTACCCAGTGCATGGTTGTTTCTTCCATCTGGCGACCTTCAAGCGCAATACTGTTCGAGAGTCCATCGGCACCAGCAATGTCCTTATCCGTCGTCATCACATGCTCAGCAACTGGATTAAGCAGGTTACCCACTGGCTCCATATTGCCACTGTCATGATAGAGACTAATACCTGTTGCGGCTGTTAGAGTGGCGCCAATGGTGGCCAGCATCCCCAACGCCCGCGCAACTTTCTCGCGTCGTGAGGATCGCTCGGGCGATTGCAATTTTTCTGCAAAACGCGTGACCCAGCTTGGCTTCTCGCTTTTGTGCCGTGCCCCGGCATGTCGCATTTGTCGTGTTCATATTCCTCTGTTAGAGACAATATGATACCACAGTATATATTTATAGTCAATAGTTACATATCTGCGCCCAAAACCTCCAAATCTCTCATACTTATAGCTAGACTCACAGTACCCATGCCGAAGATATACACAGAGCCGCTCCCGCTTCCTGCATCGCTGGCCTTCAGATACGTTTTTCCAATCTCTCTATGCAAATCCAATTGTGCGCCCACACCACCACTGAGGCGGCTCTTTCTATCACTTTCTCTCAAAAAAACCACAAGCACTATGGTATTTTTGCTGATAATTGCGTACAATAGAAGGTGATATGACAAAGGTTAAGATTCTGCTTGTCGAAGACGACAAAAGCCTGCGCGAAATATACGGAGTACGCCTGTTGGCCGAGGGGTATGACATCGTGTCGGCTGGCGATGGGGAAGAAGCACTCGCCATGGCTATCAAAGAACGTCCGCAGCTCATCATCAGCGATGTGATGATGCCCAAGATTAGTGGCTTCGACATGCTCGATATCTTGCGCAGCACCACCGAGACGCGTGGCATCAAGGTGATTATCATGACGGCACTCTCTAGCCAAGACCAACGCATGCGCGGCGAGGCACTGGGAGCAGACCGCTACCTCGTCAAATCGCAGGTTGGCATTGAAGATGTGGTGCGCGCCGTACACGATGTCCTTGGTGATACAGGGGTGAGCCACCGGCCGGCAGCACACACCACTCCTGAGCCTCAGCCAAGCGCACCAGCTATGCCCGTGCCGCCAGCCAGCCAGCCCACCACACTGCCGCAGCCCACAGCGCCATTCTCTACACCACGGCCGGCTAGCCTGGGTGAGCGAGTGATCCACCCGCTACAGTCTTCTATGCCGAGGCCAGATTATGCCAGCTTAATAGATGACGAGCTCGATGCCGCCAATGGTACTTCACAGCCCACAGCGCCGCAGCCGCCAGCCGAGCCCACTACGCCACAGCCATTCACCTTGCCGCCAGCCGCGGAAACACCAGAGGCCGAGATCATCACACATCACAATGAACACCCAGCCCCTGCTCATAGTGCACCAAGCCCAGCAGAAGCTCCACATCTGCACACACCGCTAGCCAGCGATGCTCCCGCTACGCAGCCACTCATTAACGATATTATTGCACCGCATAGCACAGCACCATCAGGTATTCCAGAGATTAAGCATCAGACAGCGGCAAACAAACCGCCACTACCGCCACACCACACCCACACTCCAGCCGACGACGAAGCCGAGCTGGCCGAAGCTCTCCGCATGAGCACGCAGCAAACCGATGATGAGACAGTCACTGATGCAGCCGCCTACCAGCCAAGCCAAAACCAGCTCGTCACAGACGCCGTGGCCAACCTCACCGAGCAGATGGATACCATGCCGACCCCTGTTGAGCCGCTAACGCCAGCCACCACGGCACATAACACATCAGCGCCAAGCCATCCAGCACCAGCAGCCTCAGCGCAGCCACCAGCTACTCACCACGAACATCACGAGGATTCGCCAGCTCATCCTACTGCTGATAGCGCAGCTATTACGCCGCACAGCCCACAGGCCATCGCTGCAGACCCGTCTGATGCGCTAGCCGCGGCATTGCTCCAGGGTAGTGCAGCCGCTCATCCATCGGTCTCGCCAGTCGATCATCCACTCTACGATGCCATCCGCCCAGCTCCCGTTGCTGAAGCGCATTCTGCTCCAGCACAGGCCACCACTGGAGCACCAGCTCGGCCACAAGCTACTCACCATACCGCGCCAATGCCTCAGCCTCAGCCAGCAGCCATGCCTTCGCGCCCAGCACCAGCCATTCAGCATAGCCACGACGACCTCAGTTTCGAAGAGACTGAGCGGGCAACGCCATCAGCATCATCGGCCGGGTCGCACTAAAAAGCGTATCTATATCGCTCCACACGTGCTATACTAGGTAATCATCATTGCATGGAGTCTGTTATGCCTGATCGATCACCATCCAACTACCCATTCCATGAACAACCTCCCGATGACCCTGTCACTGGCCCTGCTGCGCGATGCAACGATCCACTACAAGCTGATAGCCGCCAGCATCCATCGCTTGAGTATCCCACTTGATGTGCCAGAGGTCAAACATAGCCCACTTTTCATTCGCATTCGTGCTATTGGCCAGGCTGCTCTCCGCGGCGCGCGGAGCGTTGTCTCGGCGGTTACTCGGCCGTGGTCGCGTCATACCCATCAGCATTAATTGAGAGAGTTATGAGCGCAGAGCCGAGTCTTCGGCCAGCACGTCCTGGGTGATATAATAGAAGCATGTCTACTACTCGCCTTAACAAACACATTGCTCTTGTGCTGGGCCTGTCGCGCCGCCAGGCGGATGACCTAATCGCCGCTGGAGATGTCGTGGTTGATGGCGAGGTAGCTGTGCTCGGTGCGCGCCTCCAGCCAGGCAGCCTGGTAGCAGTCAAGGGCGCGCCACTACCCAAGCAGGTTGCCTACCACACCATCATGCTCAACAAGCCAGTGGGCTACGTCTGCTCGCGCAAGCAACAGGGGTCGCAGCCGACCATCTACAGCCTTTTGCCGCCAGAATTGCACACGCTCAAGCCCGTTGGCCGGCTCGATGCCGATAGCTCGGGTTTGCTTTTGCTCAGCAACAACGGTGACTTTGCCTACCGCATGACCCACCCGCAGTTTGCCAAGGTCAAAGAATACCGCGTCCGGCTCGACCACCCACTCGAACCCCTCCACCAGCAGATGATTAGCGACTACGGCATCCAGCTGGCCGATGGCACCAGCCGGCTCATCCTCACGCGTCTCCGGCCCGATAGCCGCACCGAGTGGCACATTAGCATGAGTGAGGGCCGCAACCGCCAGATCCGCCGCACCTTCGCCGCTCTGGGATACACCGTGGTGCGCCTACATCGCACACACTTTGGCAGCTATAGCCTGGGCAAGCTACCACGAGGCGAATGGCAGGACGTGACTGAGCAGTAGGGCACTGCAAATCCACTCGCGCGCTTTCGTGATATAATGAGAGCATTATGGCTACCAAACTTCCTACCGTTGCAATCATCGGGCGTGCCAATGCTGGCAAGAGCTCGCTGTTTAATCGTATGATGCACTCGCAGCAGGCTATCGTGGCACGCGAGGCTGGCACGACGCGCGATCGGGTGGTAGGCAAGGCAGCCTACCATGGGCATGAGTTTTGGCTGGTCGACACCGCTGGCCTCAAGCCAGCCGAAGACGAGTTTGAGGCAAGTATTCAAGAGCAAATCACTGATGCATCCGATGCAGCCGACGTCATCCTCGTGGTGGTGGACAGCACCGAATACCCCAGTGATGAAGATCGGCGCGTCGCCAAAACCGCCCTCAAGAGCCGCAAGCCTGTCATTCTCATTACAAACAAAACCGACCTGCGGGGCAGCTTGCCCACTAGTGAATTCCTCCGCCTTGGCATCAAGAGTATCATCCGCACCAGTGCCGAGCACAACAGTGGTATTAGTGATGCGCTGGATGAGATCTGCCAGCACATCCCAGAGAAGCGCCAAGCCGAGCCGAGCGATGTGCTCAAGATTGCGCTGATCGGCCGGCCAAACGTAGGCAAATCCAGCCTCTTCAATACCCTGGCAGGCAAGCAGCAAGCCATCGTGGCTGGAGTAGCGGGTACCACACGCGATGTCAATCGCATCCGCCTGCGCTACCAGGGGCAAACCATCGAGCTGCTCGACACCGCCGGCATTCGCCGCCAAGGCAAGCAGGAGGTGGGCATCGAGAAGTTTAGCGTCTTGCGCACTTTGGCTGCCATCGAGGAGGCCGATATTTGCTTCCTCCTGATGGATGTAAATGAGCTCAACACCGCCCTCGACCAGCGGCTCGCTGGCATCATTGCCGAGGCAGGCAAGGGCATGGCTATCGTCGTGAGCAAATGGGACGCTGTGGAAGGCAAAGATGCCTACACGCGTGATGCACTCGCTCCGCAGATCTCTGCCCAATTCGATTTCACACCGTGGGCACCGCTCATCTTTACCAGTGCTGTTACGGGCCAGAATGTAACGAAGCTATTCGACCTTGCCCTTGGTATTGCTACCCATCGCCAGCAAAAGACCACCACTCGCACTCTCAATGACCTCCTGCAGCGCTCTGTGCAGAAGCACCCACCAGCCGGCCTCAAGAACACCCACCCCAAGCTGCGCTACATCGTCCAGACAGACACCAACCCACCATGGTTTGTTATCTACGGCAGCAACCTCAAGTTCGTCCACTGGAGCTACAAGCGCTACCTCGAGCGGCGCATCCGCGACACCTACGACTATACCGGCACCCCCATCAAGCTCTCCTTCCGCGACGAGAAGCAACTCAAAGCCAACCGCGAGCGCGTCAAGCGTGGCCTCGAGCCTGTCACCAAAGCATATAAGCAAGCCAAAGACGCCGAAAGATCCACCAAGCGATAATTATAAGCCTACAAGCGTGTACTACGAAGCATACATAATGCTACTATCATGCAGAGAGAGGTTGACGGCGTGATCAATTATTGATATATATATTAGCTTTTGTTGACAAACCTATCGTGTTTGACCAAAAGTGTTTTTTGACAAGCAGTTGAGAATAGAGCAAGGTGAGATTCTCTGGCGCTAGTGTCTAGGTAATAGTAGTGCATACAATGATAGCGCCCGATAACCTCATCTTGCTGGCCGCCATCCGGGCGTCTGAGCAGTGTTTCCTCGAGAGGGGACACAGGCGCTCCGCCTGGATGAGGAGAAAGGAAGTGCCATGGGCACTTATTACAACCCTGGCATCGATGTCATCAACGGGCGTGTCGGACGACGCCTCCATAACGTCTGGACTTACAAACAGGCTAGGAGCTGCCTGAGTGCAGGTGAGCACCTGTATGCGTGCGTTGAGTTCACTGCATATACTGCAGCAGTATGTGTTGATGACCCGCGCGAGTTTGACGCGCTTCTGGAAACCTGCCCGTTTTTTGACTTCTACGCCCTGAGCGAGCTTGAACATGCTCGCTCAGTATAGAAGACTCCGAGCTGACAAGCCGCCAGAATTACCAGCGGCTACGCTGCTGCGCATATTCTCCTGCTTGTCAGTTCGCTCTATAGACCCGCTATACTGATGGGTCAGCGAATAAATTCTATCTCGAAATGATCCATAAAGCACTCCGTCAGCAGCCAGCACCAAAAAAGTGGTAGCCCTCCCACTAAACGTACCAAGCCACAGGCATAATACGACACAAAGGAAAGAAATAAGAGGTTCTCACACCCAAGCTGGCAATTAATCACCCTACCCAAACATCATCAGCTGCGCCACCAGCCCATCGCGGGTGATGCTGCTGGCGTGGGTGCCAATGCAGACCAGCTTGGGTGCTTCGCCAGGCTGGCCAGTGGTGATCTGAATCTGCTCGGGCGTAGCCTCGATGTGCCGGCGCGTGCCATGCTCATCAATAAAGCACCCCTTGAGCCGGCGCAGCTCATACGTCGCAAAGAGCTGCAGCCACAGCGTCTCAAAGGCCGCCTCGGTAGCAGTGAGCTGCGACATGTCGATGACGCTGTAGGTCGGGTTATCTGGGACGGCAAGTTCGCCATCATAGGTGTCGAAGAAGGTGAGTAGACTCGACGGCGTTGTGATCTTACTGAGGTCAAAGCGCCCATGCGGCGCAGACAACACCCGCGTATAGGGCAGGGCGCGGCGCTTGGTATCATAGGTAGTGCGATCATCGCCGCGCAGGAGATCTTCTTTGGTAATAAGGATTGTATCGGCGGCTTGCAGCTCCACCTCGTGGGCTGGCTCAATACCGTGCAAAATCTCGTGCGCCGTGATGACATAATAGCTCTGCAGCAGCTCGTATTTGTCGAAGATCCGGGCATTGATGAGTTTCTCTACCAAGTTCATCGTCCGCGCGACCCCTGTTGCCTCGATAAAAACCGGGGCAGGGGACGACTGGCAAAAATCCAGCAGCATGCGCGTCAAGGCATGCTTAGACGAGCAACACACGCAGTCGCCCGCCAGCGTCGTTACAAGCTCCGCCAGGCCTTCTAGCCGGTAGCCATCGACATTCTCGTTGGCATATTCATTCTCAATCACGCGCGAGCCAGCAAACTCCGGCTGACGCAAAAGATACTCCAGCACGCTCGTCTTGCCCGCCCCGAGCGAGCCATTAATGAGGTAGAGCGGCACTAGGCCAGGCTGAGTGCGCTGCTCGTCAAAGGCGGCATTGAGGCTAAATTCAAGATCATTATCGCGCTGGGCCATGGGTTTAGTATAGCATGGCAGGGCATGCCCGCTCGCTCTAACAGAGGATATTATGGTCTTATACTAAGGAGTAAGGCTGCTGGGTAACGGTGCTATAGCTGAACAAGAAAATATATGGAGGCCAGCCATACAGCAGGCGGATGATCGCTGTAGTACAATCTGGCCGGAACATTTTCGGTTCAGCTATAGCACCACTAATATAGCAATGGTGCTAATGCCTTTATAATCACAGCCTCACACTACAGCCACGACAAAACCTTATCCATGCTATACTAATACGTATGAAATTACTCCTCGCTCTCGGCAACCCTGGCCCGCGCTATACCGCCACCCGGCACAACGCCGGCTTCATCATCCTCGACGCTTATGCAGCAGAGCAGGGGGTGCAGTTTGCCCCGAAGAGCCGATTTAATGCTGAGCTGGCCGAGTTTTCGCACGGCGGTGAGAAGGTCATCCTCGCCAAGCCGACCACATTTTATAACGAAACAGGGGTCGCAGCGCGGGCAATTATGGATTTTTATAAATTATCACTCGACGATGTGCTCGTTATTCACGATGATGTGACACTCGATTTTGGCAAAATTCGCGTTAGGCGAGGCGGCGAGAGCGCAGGCAACAATGGACTTAAGTCGCTCCACCAGCATATTGGGCAGAACTTTTGGCACATTCGCCTTGGCACAGACAATAAAATGCGGCAGCAAGTCGGTGATGTTGACTTCGTCTTGAGTAACTTTACCTCAGATGAGCGAGCCCTTTTGCAACAGTGGGCAGCTGAGCAGTCAGCCTCTCTCATTGCGCAATTCCTTGCGGGAGACATAGCAGCGACGAGTGTGACGTACCAGCCGTCGGTATAGTACATTATTTCGAGCGTATTTTATCATCTCTCGATGATATGATCAGTGGTGAGTTTGTAGCTTTTGTTTAGAGCAACATCTAGTGCTTCACAATCTTCTTCACCCCACGCTTGAAGCGCTGCTCAGCGTGGTGGACGGTGTTTGCGGTTGCAGCCTGGAGGTTAATGGCACGAGTCTCGAGGATGCTACTGCCGACTGCCAAGCTAATAAAGACAAGGCCCAGCCCACCGGTCGCCCATTCAGGCAGTTCCACGTGGAACAGCTTGGCGATCATCATCACACCCAGCGCCATAATGGCCCAGTGTGCACCATTCTCAAGATACTTATATTTACCCAGTGCACCCGTCCGTAGTAGATAGACTGTGAGTGAGCGCACCCAGATGGCACCCGCCCCAAGGCCCGCTACAATCAAGACAATACTACTAGTGATAGCAAATGCACCAATCACCCCATCGAAGCTAAAGCTCGCGTCCAGCACCTCCAAGTACATCAGGCTAGCAAAGGCCGCCCAGCCTGTTTTTGCCTTGAGAGACTGCGCCGTATCGTCATGAAAGAACGAGCCAAAGAGTTCCAGTCCAATATGCAGCAAGATTCCTAGGATAGATGAGATCAGCACCACCGACTCATACTGCCGCTCCACCGTGAAGTACAGCACCGCTGCCACCGCCAGCATCACACATACCTTGAGGTTCTCGAAGCGCCCCGCCTTGGCTAGCCATGGCTCAACGTGCCGCATCCAGTGCACCCGCTTGTTGTAGTCCATAAAGTAACTTAGGCCAATCATGATCAAAAACGCCCCGCCAAAGGCATCGATCATTGGCGACGCAGCGTGGAGGATGTGCCCATACTCCGCTGGCTTATGTAGCGCGAGATCGATCACTGTTGAGAAGTCGTGTCCACTTGCCACCATCACAATAACGATCGGCAGCACAAAACGCACCACAAACACTGCAATAAAGATCCCCACCGTCAGGAAAATCTTTTGCCACAGTGGGCTCAGGCTCGCCAAGACGCGGCTATTAATGACGGCATTATCGAAGCTAAAGGTCACCTCTAGCAGCACCAGGATGGTAAACAGCCACAAGCCGCTCACCCCCAAATGGCCAAAAATCGCCCCGCCCAGCAGCACTGTCAGCAGCGCCGAAAACCAAAAAATACGAAAAGGGTGATGAGAATGCCAGAGATGTTTCATAGTGATTTAGTATAGCACATACATCAATGTATCAGGAAGGTTGCACCATGTCTGCGGCGAATGTCACAGCTCGCCACAGTGGTTGCTGCTTATCCATCGCAGCAAGCGGCCCCATCATCTCACTCACGCTCCCAAGATATGTCAGACGCGGCTTGTATGTCGCTGTCTCTTTCTCGTCAGCAATAATACCATAGCTCTTCAGGGTATCTGTATCAGCCACGACCGTATTACTTGCCTGTGTTATGCCAACGATCTTCACTTCAGCGCCTGTTGCTGTCTCGACTTGCGCTACGACAATGCCACCAGACATACCAGGCAAGACAGAATCCTCGCGCGCAGGATCATACGGTTCGTTCTCATCCACTGCCTTCTCTATTCCTGCCACCGCAGTTATTTTGCCCTCAGGGCCATCTTGCGCTACCGGGAGGAGGACGTTGAGGCGTGGCTGATTAGCCGGCCAGCGCGTGACCTGCGCCGGGCTGTTATTACTGCTATTGATAGGGAAGCCAAGCGCATACATTGGTTGGCCTTGTTGTATAATTTCCCTTGTTTCATCAGGGGTAGCAAATTGCAGTGCAGGAGCAGGCGTATAATTCTGGTGACGTAATGTTAATGCCGCAACATCGGGCACTGTTGGTCTGTGCGGCCCGTCTGCTTTGCCAGTGTAACAACCGCTCTGGACGGCATAGCGATGGCCCTTGGTCGTTTCTACTGCGATATCACCTCTCTGGCGCTCAGACGACACAACATGCCCAGCCGTCAACACCGCAGACCAACCACCCGGCGTTTCAACAATAAACCCACTTCCACCATAGTCTCCACCAGAGTCTGTCGCTTCACTGCCATAGACATTAATCTTAACGACCGAAGGCTGCACTGCCTGCAACACTTCTTGCTTATGCCGCTCGAGGGCCGTGCGATCGCCAAGCGCCTCAGCAATCGTGACCGAGGGCCGGCGTGTAATCTCTGTCGGCTGCCCCAGATGCGGCTTCAGCATTGACTCATCCAGTGTCGTACAGGCTGGCAATGGCTCCTTCGCCTGAAGTGCCTCGAGTCGAGCACCTACGAACGACCATGTCCCCGCAAGCGTAGCGCCAAGCATCGCACACGATGCTCGCCAACCAATTGCTCGCCACAATCGCTGACGTCGTTCTGCCCGCTCTTGTTGTTGCCGCTCCATCCGCGTCTCTGGCCGAGAATGCGGGTCAAAATTATGTTCTCGAACTGCCATTTCTGTCATGGTTTGGCCATTATAGCGCTTTGCGGAACTAAATACAAATTTAGCAAAGTAGTTTAATATATTTATATCGCCCAGTATCACGCTGAACAAGTAAAAGCAATCAACATAATAGTTAACCTCTGATATGTATTATTATAGTAATAGCGAGTATCCCTCTCACTCATCATCTACTTGAATAAATAATAAGTTCACTGCGCAATAACAGAGAAAAACATGGTGAAAAGTATTGTTCAGTCATAGATTTTGTGCGTGCTGGGCTATATAGGTATGCCTGGTGTAAGCGTGTGTCAATCACATAGCGTTTCGGCTTGCACCTCTACTTGTCTGTGCCGCGCACATACGTGCGCCCATCGCAAGCCACGATGTTGCTATAGCAACTATACTTCTTGATGCTCGTTTTTCTCATTGAGAAGTATGTAGTTGAGGGTGAAAAATTATCAACACACAAGCTGCACCAGAGAGCGTAGCAGCGCGGAGAAGGCCTTTTATTAAACCTTTACATGTAAGTCTCACAGTCCCTGCAGTAAGTTCTACAAGCAGGGCAAATCCGCCAGGATCGTGGCTACTACCACAGATACCAGCTATCTTTGCCTTGGTAGCGCGTGCCACAAACCAGAGCAATTCATAGCGTCTTCGCACACCAAAGTAAATCAGCTTAAAATAACTAATGTGTGACCAGCTCATCACCAACTCACCCCAACAAAAAAGCGCTCATAGTAAGGGTGGGCATCACTATGAGCGCTTGGTTTGCCCTTCGTCCCACCCAATCAGGGTATACGTGATCTACTCACACATACGAGATCCGCTGGACAAAGGGGTTAGTAAGCACACAACCCTGTCTAACGGTGCTGCAGTGGAGGGTAGATAACTACAGCACAGATTGTGTGCAACCTAACACGTTACCTTCGTGAAAACACTGGGGTAACTATGTTAAAATAGGGGGTATAAGGTACTTGAACGAGCTTGCGCTCAATCAATCACTTATGATACTAGCACCCGCTTGACAAAATGTCAACACTTTTCAGCACAAATCATGCAACAGATCAATCACACCACACCACAAGCCCACCAATACCTCAATCCACTCTGCCATATTGCCAAGCCACCGCAGCAGATTCACTATCTCGGTACACTACCTGAGGAACGCCGCCCGAGCGTGGCGATCGTTGGGTCGCGCCGGCCCACGCGCTATGGCCGGGAAGTGACGGAGCAATTTGCCCGCGAGCTGACCCGCCAAGGGGTGATCATCATCAGTGGGCTCGCTCTGGGCATCGATAGTATTGCGCATCAGGCCTGCGTGGCGGTGGGTGGCACGACGATTGCTGTGCTGGGCAATGGCCTGCCACGGATCTATCCGGCTAATCATACTGCGCTTGCGGGTGACATCGTGGCTAAGGGTGGGGCAGTGGTCTCGGAGCACTTGGCAGGAGATGGCTACCGCTTTGGTAGCTGGAGCTTCCTCGAGCGCAACCGCCTCGTGGCTGGCCTAGCTGACGTCGTCATCATTACCGAGGCGGCCGAGCGCAGTGGCACGCTCAACACTGCTGCCCATGCACTCGAGCAAGGCAAGGACGTCTTTGCGGTGCCAGGCAACATCACCAGCCCACTCTCGCAGGGCTGCAACAACCTCCTCAAGCAAGGTGCTTTACCCGCCACCAGCCCAGCCGATATCCTCGCCGTTATGACCATCACACCACCCCAGCGTCAGCAGAGCGAGAATGCCACCCTGCCACTGGGTAGCACACCGCTCGAGGCTGCCATCATCAAGCTGCTACGCCAAGGCCTGCGCGATGGCGAAGAAATGCAGCGCCGCCTAGGCACGCCCATCAGCGAGTTTACCATTGCGCTGACAATGCTGGAGATTAACGGCGTTATCCGCTCACTTGGTGCCAACCAGTGGACATTGGCTTAGTATTATGGTACAGTACCATATACTATGGCGACAGCAGAGCAGCCCCCAAGACAACGCAAACGCAAATATTACATGAGAGATATTCCTACTGTGCCAAATGCCATCTCGGCTACTGGGCTAGGGTTAGTAGCTGCCGGTGCTCAGAAATTTGACACTGCGACAAAGGAGAACGACAAAGCTGGCCAGATCATTGGCGCACTCATGATACTTGGTGGTCGTGCATGTGACTTAGCAGATGGTCCAGTGGCGCGATTCTTTGGCCAAGAAAGTGACTTTGGTGCAGGGTTTGATGCTTTTTGCGACAAATTCGGTATGGCAGTGATTGGTGTAATAGCAGGCAAGCTCTATGTTGTACCCAAATCAGTTTTAGCAACAATTGCCGCTAAGAATGCCGTCAATGCCGGCGCGACCGTCTATCATGGTCTCACAAATGATGAAGCCTTCCGTACGCCAAAATCCGGCAAGTTCAGTATGGCAGCAGATAATATAGCAATTGCTGCCTATTTTCTCAAGTCGCTCGCTCCTGAGGGGAGTAAGCTTGAGCGTTATGCTGGTGTAGCAGCACTAGGGTCGTTTGCTGTAGGTACTGTCCTTGGTATTGCCGCTGCGAAGGACTACCTCACTGGCCACTATGCCAAAGCTAAAGACTACAGCAAATCTACCAAGTCCACCTCAGCAGCAAACACCTCACCACGGCAACCTCGCAGCCGTATGCGTCGCACACGCCGCGTGCGTGGGTAGTGCGATTGATGATTCGTGCAGCATTCTTTATCGACAGCCAGACTTCTTATATATTTGCCGCGCTATCAGCAATACCCTTACCTATAGGCCGGGGAGGGGGAGAGGGTATTCTTAATGTATCCCATTTGCATTCCATTCTACTTTGCGGTATCATAGGCGCTTGATTAGATAGGTTAATGGCAAGCATATAACTATAACAAGCGAGTAGATAATCAATGAGCAAACACACACAACTAGTCATCGTCGAGAGCCCAGCTAAGGCCAAGACAATCGAGCGCTACCTGGGCGGGGAATATCAGGTGCTCTCGAGCATAGGGCACATTCGCGCCATCCCCAAGAAGACCAAGGATGGACAGCCGCCGATCGACATCAAAAACGACTTCAAGACCGTTTACGAGATCGATCCAGACAAGAAGAAGGTCATCACCGAGCTCAAGAAGGCCGTCAAGGCGGTTGGAGCGGATAATGTGTGGCTCGCAACCGATGAAGACCGCGAAGGGGAGGCAATTGCCTGGCACCTGTGCGAAGTGCTTGGCCTGGATCCACAGCGCACCAAGCGCATCACGTTCCATGAGATCACCAAGCCCGCCATCGAAGCGGCCATCAAGCAACCTCGCACTGTGGATATGCAGCTCGTGGAGGCGCAGCAGGCACGGCAGATCCTCGACCGCATTGTGGGCTTCGAGCTGAGCCCTGTGGTGTGGCGCAAGGTGCCGGGTGGCAAATCAGCTGGCCGCGTGCAAAGCCCAGCGGTGCGCTTGCTTGTAGAGCGCGAGCGCGAGATTCGCGACTTTGCCAGTAGTGCGCAGTTTCGTGTGACGGCACACTTTGCGGTAGAAGGTGAGGAGTTCAAGGCCGAGCTCAAGCAGCGCTTCGACAGCGAGCAAGCCGCCCACGACTTCTTGGCAGGGCTGAGTGGCGCTCGTTTCACCGTTAGCAACATTACCAAGACGCCCAGCACGCGCAACCCCGCTGCACCATTTACTACTAGCACCCTCCAACAGGAGGCCAATAGCAAGCTCGGCATGGGCAGCCGCGCCACCATGGCCAGCGCCCAGAAGCTCTACCAAGAGGGGCTCATCACCTATATGCGTACCGATAGTGTCAATCTCAGCCGTCAGGCCATTGCCGCAAGCCGTACATACATTACTCAGCACTTTGGTGCCGACTATTCACACAGTCGCACCTTCACTACGAAGTCAGCTGGTGCCCAAGAGGCTCACGAAGCTATCCGCCCGACCGACATCGCCCGCGAATCCGTCACTGGCAGCAGCTACGACCAAAAGCTCTACGACCTCATCCGCCGGCGCACCCTAGCCAGCCAAATGGCCGCTGCGAAGCTAGAGAACACCACCATTACCATCAGCATCGACAGCACACAGCTGAGGCTAGAGAAAACACTCGTCTTTGAGGCAAAGGGTCAGACAGTGCTGTTTGACGGCTTTTTGCGCGTCTATGGCGGTAAGGATTCGACCATCCTGCCATCAGTCAGCCAGCACACCACCCTTGAGCTTGCACAGGCCGAGGCGCGGCAGGTCTTTGCCCGCCCACCAGCGCGCTATACCGAGGGGACACTCGTCAAGAAGCTTGAAGAGCTTGGTATTGGTCGGCCCAGCACCTACGCCACCATCATGAACACCATCCAGACTCGTGGCTATGCTGAGCGAGGCGAGAGCGAGGGCGAACCACGTGATGTCATCGTCTTGGAGCGTACGGGCGAGATCCCGAGCGACAATACCCCTGTTGTCACTCGCCGCATCGTCCAAGAAAAAACCGGCGCCACCCGGGGCAAGCTACTGCCCACCCCAGCGGGCGAGCTGATCGCTGGCTTCTTGACGAACCATTTCGACCCCATCATCGACTATGGCTTTACCGCCCGCGTCGAGACCGACTTCGACGACATCGCTGCCAGCAAGCTTGCGCGCAATGCCATGTTGCGCCAATTTTACGAGCCCTTCCACGAGCTCATCGAAAAATCTGGCGACATCGACCGCAGCACCGTTGGTGCTCACCGCGAGGTTGGTACCCACCCCAAGACTGGCAAGCCGATCTTTGCCCGCTTTGGACGTTTTGGGCCGATGCTACAGCTGGGCAGTAGCGAAGATAAGACAACTAAGCCGCAGTTTGCGCCACTCCCCAAGGGTGAGCGCATCGAGACCGTCACGCTCGAGCAAGCCCTCAAGGCCTTCGAACTACCGCGCACTGTTGGCACCACTGAGGATGGTCAGACCATCAAGGCAAACGTCGGGCGCTTTGGGCCGTATATTCAGGTAGGCAAGCTCTATGTGAGCCTCAAGGAGCACGACCCGCGCGAGATCACCGAGGCCGAGGCTCGCGTGCTCTACGCCGCCAAGCTCAAGGCTGAGGCAGAGAAGCACATTGCCGATTTTGGCACTATCAAGATCCTCAAGGGACGCTGGGGGCCATATGTGACTGACGGTAAGACCAACGCACGTGTACCCAAGGATACTGATCCAACAACTCTGGATGAGGCGCAAGCCCGCGAAATCTTGGCCGCCGCACCACCCAAACGTGGCCGGCGCAAGACCGTAGCCCGCACCACCACCACACGCAAGAAGCGCACCGCCTAGCCCGGTGACCTCTCATATACCAGCGGCTCCTCTGTACTGGCCGCTGGTTTTTCTATGCCAGCCCGCATTGCTGCGAGCCCGTCAACTGCCCCGTCATGCTTGCCACATCACTTGCAAATGAAAAGCCTCAAAAAATTGTTTACCATAAGCGTAAAGTGTGTGCTATAATAGTTCTATGATGAAACGATTGACTTATATCACCTATTATTCTATAATCAAATGTAAGAAGTGCGAGTGGGCATTCGCAAGCAACTGAGAAGGAAATGGAGAACCGAATCATGAACCAATCAACCAAACAACCAACCGAAATTTTTGCCGCGTCGATCGCTACCATCCTTGATGCAGTCGGCGAAGAACACGACCGCGAGCGCGAGATCATCGTGCGTCGCTTTGGCCTCAAAGAGCGCCGCGAAACGCTCGAGCAGATCGGCGAGCTGCTCGGTATTACGCGCGAGCGCGTCCGCCAGCTCGAGAAAGCCATCGTGGTGCGCCTCAAGCTTGCCGCCGAAGCAGGCGAGCTAGAGGGCCTGCACGACGCCGAGCGTCTCATCATCCGCGACCTCTCCGAGAATGGCCGCGTTGGACGCGTCTCAGACATCACACAGCGCCTGCTAGACGTCGAGACACCCACAGTGCAGCAGCGCGCCCACATTGCCTTCATCGGCGAAGTTTCGGCCCGCCTCACCCCCATCAACGAGACCGACAAATACCACCAAGGCCTGGCCATTGCCGAATACGGCGACGAGAAGGCAGTGCGGAGCCGTGTGGATGAGATCGTTGCCGCCATTAAGCAGCATGGCGCGCCTATCAGCCTCGAAGCGCTGCATGACCAACTCACCTACGAGAACCCCAACCAAGTGCGCGGCCTCGCCAGCCTCTCTACCCAGCTGGCCCACCTCAAAGACATGTGGGGTCTGAGCAAGTGGCCAACCGTTAATCCCAAGAATATCCGCGACAAGATCTACGTCGTCCTACTAGATGAGGGTAAGCCGCTGCACTTTAGCGAGATTGCTCAGCGCATCAAGGAAAGCACTTTCAAGCGCCGTAACGTCACCAAGCAAGCCATCCACAACGAGCTCATCAAAGACAAGCGCTTCATCCTCATCGGCCGCGGCATTTATGCGCTCGACATCTGGGGTTATAGCCAAGGTACTGTGGCAGATATCATTGCCGGTATCTTGCGCGACGAGGGTGGCCCATTGCACCGCGACGAGATCGTCAAGCGCGTCCTCAAGAGTCGCCAAGTCAAGGAAACTACCATTCTTCTTAATCTCCAAAGCAAACCGCTCTTCAAGCGCGTCGCCAAAGCCACCTACGCCCTCGAACCACCCAAGGAGCAAGCAGAGGCGGTCGCAACAGCGTAGTTCTAGACAAGCAATACACTAATAAGAGACGGAGCAATGAGAGCTTCGTCTCTTTTGGTTATAATAGGTATGGCTACAATGATGGTACGAGGTCTATCCAGGATAATTCATCTCGATAGATGAAGCGCCCGGCAGGGTATTGGCTATTGGTTTTGGTCATAGCAAGCGCAGTTTCTTATTCAATTTTGATATAACAGGTGGAATATATATATATATATATCATGCTAGAATACTGCCATTATGACAATCCATTCATCTCATACCTACACCGTCACCGACCAAGCAGCCCGCTGGAACGCTAATTCCGCAGCACGTCTGCACGAATTAGGATCAAACGACGACCCATCGTATCGGGCGCTCTCGCATCTTATCCTGCAGAAACTGACCGGATTATTACCGGACGGTCATGGTACCGTACTTGATGTTGGCTGTGGCATTGGGTTTTTGTCTAGCCATATTGCATCACTTGGTTTTACGGTAGTTGGAATTGATCCAGCTGATCAAGGTATTGAGATTGCCTCCACCACGCATACGCAGCCTCATCTTCAATTTGAAGCCACATCTCTTGAAGACTATGCCTACAACCATCCCAAGGCTTCCTTTGATGCACTCGTGGCAAATATGGTGTTGCATTGTGTGCCAAACCATTATTCATTCTTTGCCGCAGCAGCTCGGCTTCTTGCGGCTGACGATGCGTTTATTGCAACATTGCCCAACCCAGATACCTATCTGCCAGGAAGAAGCGATGTAGATGTATCTGACTATAACATGCAAACATCTTACGTCTTTGAAATCCCGTTTCGGATTCATGGCAAGGACGCGCATCCAGAGCGAGTTCTTTTCTTTCATCGGCCAATGAAAGAGTATATTGCTGCGGCCACAGAGGCAGGATTAGCGGTATCGGATTTCTCGGTGCCTGAGCACATTGGTGTTGGGCGAGCCAAACGCATCTCAGTACTCATCCTCACAAAAGCATAAGTCTTTGTTTTGATGGATCACAAACAGCCTGAAAATAAGCGAGAGCTCGAGTATACAGGTTGAGAGAAATAACGATAGGGAAGTGGCCTCCCCTCCCGCTCCGAACACTACATATACTCAGCTATAACAGAGGTAATTTGCTGCGTGGACAAATATCGTATACACATGATGACTGCGGATATTTGCGTGTGATTTTGCGCTCATAGGCTTGTTTATTAGCCATTTTGCGTGCAAGAAACTCTGCCCACAGCCACAATCTGCTCATATACGCCTCTTGCGTCCATTCCTTTGCAGAAGGATCCCAAGTGCACAGCAAAAGCGCAGCAGCTAGCAATCAAAAAGGGCAGGGCAAGGCAGGGGAGTCTGCCACCCTTTCGCCAAAAATTCCTGGCAACCGCCCTACCCCTGTTTTTACCTCATTCTGCCAGTCTCTACCACTGATAAGCTCATATTTGAAGCTGTGTTCTCGTGACATACCTCACCTCAGCTGTAGCTCTCTGCTTACCTCCGGTTCTTATGCTTATATATTCCTCAAGGTTAGCCAGAGTCATATTTGCCCTTACAGATACATAACAGATACATATCATTGCCTTAACAGCCAAACAGCAGCACGAAGCCTAGATTTGACTAACTATAAGCTATCCAAATATGCTGGGACATTCACGAGCCCACAGTACCGATTAGTATACCACACAATAAAGCAAGCGATTATGCATAGCAAAGTAGCGGCCAGAAGCAAAGCATAAGCATAAACATCAGCGTTACTAGACAAGGGAATGATAAGCTGCAATGTGCTGCAATCCACGCATGCACAATAATTCACACCCACGCAGCAGTGGGGTAGATGCAAAAGATGTATCATTGATCATCTTTAGGAGTGTAATATAACTTCGCACAATAATCCTTTTACGATGCATATGTTTATTTAACCCTAGATATGGCTGAAATTGGGCTGGGTTTAGCACTACATGGGCTTTATGGGCATACAACGTATTTCAAGAGCGCATGTCTTCAATTATTGATCGATCCTGCTTCTCATTCAGTAGGTTCCACTTAAGATATCTGTGCGCCATCCAATGGGGAGAGTAAGGATAGAGCCGTGGGCACTTATACGTCCTGCAAAAGTAAAAGCAGACGCTTGTTCTATTGGAGGGAACACACTGCGCATATGTTCATACAGTTCATACGTACGCAAAGTTACGTATGTTTGTTAGCGTGTGAATGTGTTTGCGCGCAGTTTGTGACTGTGTGCGCATTGGCTTGCTATCGAATAAGCTGACTGCAAATACCCAAGCACATACATACTCCGGTCTCGTGCTTGCCTGGTATCATGCTGGTGTTGACACGAGCCACGAGCCTCGCAGATTCTTAGCCATAGTTGCTTTGTTTGACATTTTGTTTGCTTGGTACTTTTGCTATGTTTTCTACCCTGCTTGGGTTGACCGAGATTAAAAAATATACGATATCATGATTTGACTTTTTCGCAAAAAACATCTCTCCTACTCTTTTTTGCATTTTTTGGTTTTTATAGTATAGATATAATATTTGCACTTTTCGTGCTTTGTTACATAAAATGTTGTAAATTTGTTCTTGTTTTACAGAGTAGCTCCCCTGCCCTTTGCTGGATGTGCTGTAGTCAGCTATGAAACCGATGCTTTATAACCTCAGTAATTTCTTAATTTCTCTTACGCCACTCCATTGGGTGTTACTCATGGCAATCGATTTCCGCCCCATCAATGATAAATGAAGGACCTATAAAGAAAAAACGGATATCTCAATATCCACACTATTTAAAGGCTAGCACTTGTGTTATCAACAGTTTCCCTACCGATACGCCGCTCGGCCACTGACGCGGACATCGAGATATTTGGGAGTGATGTGGTGCTGCGCCAGATAGCGAATGGCCCGGGCGGCATCCTCGCTCTGCAGACCAGCCGAGCGATCGACCGAAAACTTAACAGGATACTCCACCCCTGTAAACCAGACATAGATTTGACGCGTCGTGCCAGCTGGCAGCGTGATTTTTTGGACGGTGAGCTGATGGCGACGGACGGCACCAACGACTTTACCGATAAAGCCAAGGAATTGGTTACTCGCGACGACTTGGTTATTACGCGTGCCAATACCACTGTCGTCCACCACTTCAATGCTTGGCCGTGGCCCATAGGCACGGCGAAAGGCATGGCCCTCGGTATCAACAAAGAGTTGCTGGCGATTAACCGTCCAGACCACCGCCGCTTGGCGCATAGCGAGAGTGATAGTACTGCGTCCCAAGCCAGCTTGCTGCGTGGCTGGGAGCACTGCAGCAACCTCGGGGCAATCATGCGTCTGGAGATAGGCCGCCAGCCGACTAGTATTGAGTGCAAAGCGAAAACGCTCCAGCGGATGGGCAGTGAGATAGTCGTTGATCTTGGCTTGGTAGAGCTGATGATTACTGGTGAGATTGCCTGCAACAACTGGTGTCGCAATGACGTTATCAAGCGCAAACCACACTGCAGCCAGCAGCCCCACTACCACTCCAAGCGACAGCGCCACGCGGCGGCGCGTCCGGCGCAAATCATGCGCATGCATACGCGGCGACCGCAGCTGCGCCTTGGGCTCGCCCGCACTCGGGACACGACTCACCAAACTACCGGTCAGCGTCCGGTTGCGCCGGTAGGTATAGGCGGTGCGCTGGGGCTGCTCTTCCCTCTTGTTCTTGGCAGCTCGACGGCGCGCTGGTGGTGTTTGTTTTGTGCGAAAGCCCATGATGCTACAGGCCATTATACCGTAGATGGTTGGTTGTTGGCAAAGCCTGCGCCACTTCATTTTCGATCCCATCTGGGGTACCATCGTCAAGAAGTTCCCACAGGCTCACACATGACACACCCTTGACTTGTATCCGAGTTTTCTCCATACTAATGGCATTATCAACATAATCGGAGAAACTACGATGAAAGTATTAGAAACAACGAAGGAAGGGGCAACTGTTCAACTAACGAAAGATGAGCTTCGCCTTATTGGGTCATTAGGTATTGAAGTGTTTCACGGAGCCTTTCGACAAGAGTGCAAATTCCTCTGGGACACCGTTGCTATGCCAGTTCCATTTAAGCAATCTGGCGAAATATTGGATAAGTTTCATGAAATTGTCAAGGCCGTAAACGCACTATCCAAGTAAGATGAGATAATTGTATTCAGTAAATGACTATCTGACGCCGGGCAGTGATGCCCAATTTGCCGCCATCGAAGGAATCATGAACCATGGTTACGAGAAACACGGTGGCGACATCCCAGGGGCTAGTCGCGAAGAATTTGGCAACGCTGCGATGAGTGACCTCAACAGCGCTGATCACAGCCCTACGCATCTCATTAGTTGCTAATCTCTAGATATGCTTTCGTCCAGTGGGTGGAGTGCGCGAACTATAAGAAATAATCGCTAAAACCGGTCATTCTAACCGGTTTTGTTTTTGTCTATATGACATGAATGCCCTACCCTACTTCTGGCATCGAGCAGCCTGCACCACCATTTGCGCAACGTCGCGGGCGGCGTGGGGGCGTGCATAGGCGTGGAGACGCTGAGCAAGCTGCTCGCGCTGTGCAGGGTCGCGCATGAGGGTAAGGATGGCTTGGCCAAGGGCATCACTCTGCTCCAAGGCGTCGTCTTGCAAGACCAGAGCAGCCTTGGCCTCGGCATAGATGGCAGCATTTTTGCGTTGGTCGCCCAGGTGATGGGCCGGCACCAAGATAGCCGCCTGCGCGAGGCCAGCGAGCTCTTGTGTGAAGGTGGCACTGGCGCGTGATACTACTACATCGGCTGCGCCAAGCAATTGTGCCATATGCTCGAAAACGAAGGGTACGCAGTGAAAATCGGGGTGCTGCGGCGCTTTGGCCTGGGCGGCATCGTAATTGCCCTTGCCCGCCACCAGATAGACCTGCATGCCAGCAGCCAGCAGCTCATCGGCAGCGCGCAGCACCGCGTGATTGATAATAGCCGAGCCAAGACCACCACCGGTAGCAACGACTAATGGCTTGTGTGGATCAAGCGAGAAGGTCTGCCGTGCCTGCTGCCGCTGAGCCGGAGTGAGCGGGTGAAAATCAGCGCCAATCGGCACCCCCACATAGCGGCTACGCGATGCTGGATAGTGATAATGCTTGAGTGGCCAGCCTGTGGTAATCGCCGCTGCCCAGCGCGCCATCACGCGGTTAGTCAGGCCAGGGCGAGCATCAGAGTCGTGAATCACCACTGGCACGTGCAGGCAGCGCGCTGCAATACCAACCGGCAAGCATACAAACCCCCCCTTGGCAAAGATCACATCTGGCCGCCAGCGCAGCACCAGCCAGAGGCTCTGACACACGCCAGCCAGGATCTTGAAGATATCACATACATTAGCTAGGACAATACTTGGCATCAGCAACTGGCGCAGCATACTGAGGTGCTGGTAACGTCGGAACTTGCCCGCGGCGATCGTCCGCACCTGCACTGGCACCGCAGCGTGCTGCATGAGCCCGCGCGATTGGCTAGCAAAGGCCTTATCGCAGACGAAGGTCACTTGCACATCGGGCTGGAGGGCTGCGATTTCATTAATGACGGCGACGACCGGCGTAACGTGCCCGCCCGATCCACCGCCGACTGCCAGTAGCTTCATGAGAGGTCTCCTTTTCGTTGATTGGTTGGTAAGCTGCCTGGCGTGATAATTGGAAGGCCAGGCCAAGCGCACCAGCAATAAATACCATACTGGTACCACCAAAGCTCAGCAATGGCAGCGTAATACCCGTCAGTGGGAAGACTCCAATCATCGACGCTACATTTAGCATAACATGTGCGCCCAGCCAGCCAAAGACTCCAGCTACCACCAGGCGCATTGTTGCATCAGGCAAACGCTCGGCAATCCTCAGTAGGCGCAGCAGCAGCGCTGCAAACAGCGCTAGCACGACCACCGTCCCCACAAAGCCAAACGTTTCACCAATGATAGCAAAGACTGAGTCATTAATCGCCTCAGGGAGATAGCCGGTCGCTTGGATGCTGTTGCCAATACCCAGGCCAAATAGCCCACCTGTACCCAGCGCAATCTTCGCATTCTTGATGTGGTAGCCATCATCATTGCTACTAGTGGCATGGTCATCCCCCTGGAAGAAGGTCGCCACCCGCTCCATGCGGTGCGGCGCAATGACGATGAGCAGCAGCACCAGCGCCACGCAGCCCGCCGCTAGGTAAGCCAGCCAGCGCCAGCTCATGCCGCTCATCACTACCATGCATGCCACCATGGCAGTGAGCGCCAGGCCCGTGCCCATATCCTTTTGCAAAAATATCACGAAAAAGAGCGCGGCGCACATCATAATTACCATGGGGATGATCGTCTGGTGGAGGTCGTTTATCACCCCCTGACGCATTCGTTTGCCAAGGAAGAGTGCCATATAGATAAGCATACCAAACTTCAGCATCTCGGCTGGCTGGAAGCTCCCCAGTGGCCCCAGCGAGAACCAGCGGCACGCCCCAAGGCTACACTGAGCAATCGCCGAGACATGCAGCATATTGCCAAGGACAAACAGCAGTGCACACAGCACGAAGCCGCTCGCTAGCAGCGTACCCGCCTTCTGGCGCAGCCATGCAAAGGGCACGAGCGACAACCCCACAAAGGCGCTAATTGACAGCAGCAAGCTCACCGTCTGCTTGATGGCGAAATAGCCATCGGTGTAGTAGTTGGTGTTGTGCGCAGAGTTGAGTACATTGGCACGCTGCGGGCCAATGGCATACATTACCACCAGGCCAAGCAGCATGAGCAGCCCCACCCAGAGGATAATTTGATAGTCCGGCCGGTGCAAACGCGGCACAGCGACAGATGGAGCGGAGGCAGCACTACGTTGCTCGCGGCGCACCAGCTGAGCCGACCGAGCCGAAGCCGATCGGTGCGCAGCACGAGTGCGGCGAGCAGTAGCCATTCTAGATGTGTCCCCCACCCAGTGCCATCATCAGGCCAATAAAGCCCGTCACGCAAGAGATTACCCAGAAACGCATCGTCACCTTCACCTCTGGCCAACCGACCGCTTGGAAGTGCTGGTGAATTGGTGCTGAGATAAACACCTTGCGGTGAAAGAACTTCTTACTGAGGATTTGAATAAGGCTCGAGCCCGCCTCTACCACAAACAGCACACCAATGACCGGCAGCAAAAACAGCGTATTCGTCAGCATCGCCACGACGCCTAGGCTCGTCCCAAAGGCAAAGCTCCCCACGTCGCCCATAAAGAACCGTGCCGGATAGATATTAAACCACAGGTAGCTTAGCAGCGCCCCCACTACGGTGAAGCAAAAGCCCGCCAGCTGCAAATGCCCCTGCAGCAAAGCAATCACCCCAAAGATGCAATAGCTCACTGCCAGCAGTCCACCAGCCAGGCCATCCAGGCCATCGCTAATATTCACTGCATTGCCAGTTGCCACCACCGCAAAGATAAAGAGCGGGACAATCCACGGGCCGAGCTGCCAGTCGCCAAGGTATGGCACATGCACTGTTGTATAGCCTAGCTTGACGTAGAAGAACCAAGCCAGTACCGCCGCCATCACCGCGATCATTGAGAACTTCAGCCAGGCGCGCAAGCCCGCCGAGCCCGAGCCATCGCTATTGATATTGATCACATCGTCCAGCAGCCCCACTGCCCCACCACCAAGTAATGCCGCCAGTGGAAGCCAGGTCTGGGCTCGGTCGAGATTAAACCCCAGCGTCACCACAGCAATGGCCACAATGCCAACCATCCCTGCCATAGTGGGGATATCGCGCGTGAATTTATCGGCATGCAGCTTAGTAAAGACCGTCAATTCCTCGCCCGTTGTACTAGCGGCCCGCTGTTTTTTCCAGAACTTATACCGATACGCAAAGTAGGTGTAGAGCGGCGTGAGGGCCATCGCCAGCAAAAAGGCCGCGACGCTGAGGAGAAATGTCGCGTTGAGCTCGCGAACGAGTGTGGTGAGGTTCATTATGGTGTGTGTCCTTTCGGCTCGAGCTTCATATAGTCGAGCAACCAATTAGATATATCCGTGAAAATCGGGTGAGCATCTCGACCCCCCTGCATATTCAGCCCTTTGCCCGAAACCTCCACCATAATAACATACGCTGGTGTTTTGCCAACCTCCCCACCAAAACCGAGGTAGGTGCCGATGGTTTGGTTGGAAATATACTTGCCGTCCTTGATGGTTTGCGATGTACCCGTCTTGCCACCAATATAGAATCCCGTGCGGTCACCACCCGCATAAAAGGCCTGGCGCGCTTGGTGTACCATTTCGCGCACAGTGGCGGATGACTGCGGCTTGATAACATGATCATACGAAGCTTTGCGTGCCGCCTTGGCAAAGGTGCCATTGTCGTCAATCGTCCCCGCGATGACGGTGGGGCTATAGTACGTCCCACCATTGATAATCGCGCTAAAGCCGGCCGAGACCTGCAGCATCGTCGCATCCATCCCCTGGCCAAAGGACATATTAGAGTAGCGCACCGCATTGCCCTGCTGCTGGGTGGGCGATACGATATTACCCTTAGCCTCACCAGCCAGCTCTATCCCCGTCAGCTGCCCAAGACGAAAGCGCTTGTGGAAGTAATCATACATCGTGTCGCGCGCCTGGCGAGTGATGTAGCTGCCATTGCCCAGGCGCTGCGCAACGGTGACCATACCAGTGTTGAGCGACCAATTGAGGGCATGCTGCATGGTAATGTTGCCCGTCTGGCCTTTGCTGGCATTACCAATGGTGATATCGTCTACCTTGATGCTATCGGTATTATTGTACGTCGTTTGCGGCGTGATAACCCCTTTGTCGATACCCGTTGCCACTGTGAATGTCTTGATATCAGAGCCCGGTTCGTATGGCGTGGTGATGGTGTTGTTGTTGAGTGCGGCGACGCTTTTAATCGTCTTCAGGTTAGACGGGTCATAGGTGGGGAGGTTAGCCATGGCTAAGACTTGGCCGTTCTGCGGGTTCATCACGACGGCACTGACATCGGTAGCGCCACTGCGCTTAGCCCCATCGACAAGCGCTTGCTCTACCCTCGTCTGGATGTTGCGATCGATCGTCAGTACCATGTTGGTCCCATTCTTAGCAGGCTGGTTGATATTCGTCCGGCCAATCGTCAGCGGCACCGAGCGAATGTCCGTCACCGTCTTAAGCACCCCATCTGTGCCGCGCAGTTTATCATCATTGGCCTGTTCGAAGCCGTACTTCCCCTTACCCTCGGCATCAACAAAGCCCAGCACTTGGCTGGCCAACTGCCCTTCTGGGTAAACGCGCTGGCTCATCGCATCAAAGCCCACCCCAGCGAGATTTTCCTTCTTGATAAGTTCAGCCTGCTTGCGGCTCACTTTGGTGGCAAGCACTTGGTAGCGGCTTGGCTTACGCGTGATGTATTGGCGAAAATTCTCACGCACATTACCACCAGCCACCTGGTTGAGGACCGTCACGATCTTATCTACATCTGTCACGGCCATCGGGTCGGCCCATACAGTATAGACCGTCTCATTCATGACGAGCTTGGCGGGAGTAGTACCATCCATGGTGTATATCTCACCGCGCTGGGCGCGCAGACGAAATTGCTTGACTTGCTCGCTATCAGCCTGCGACACATAGTAGTCGTGCTGCAGCAATTGCACATACCCCAGGCGCAACACAAACACCACAAGTAGCCCGCCGAGCACAGTGGCGAGCGCCTGAGCGCGTGGCGTAGCAAGATGGCGCTGCAGCATGGGCTACTCGCTGGCGTACGCTGTATTGGCTGGTGTTGTCATCGTTTTGGCCACACTACTACCCTGCACTTCCTTAAGGGCGGTCAGGCGGGCGTTATCGACCTCCAGGTCCTTCTTTTGCTCGCTAAGAGAGGAGATCTTGTCGTCAATCTTGCTGGCCTCGTAGCCATAACTGACTGTGTGTGTTGCCTGCGCTAGATATATCAAGCCAAGGATGGTGATAAGGAGGGCAATCAGCACTGTGTGGGTGATTGGCCCAAGTTTGATAGCCGAAGCAAAAGCAACGGTGTTGCGGTTGCGCTTCCAGGTGCTCTGGCGTCGACTATTAAATTGCATTGTCCGTGTGTAGGTTGTCATTGTGGTGGTGTTTGTGTTGTTTAGCGTTGGTATGGGGTCGTTTCTAGGTCTAGATGGGGCGGATAGCGCGCCGCCCCAGCGCGAGGTCTTAAGCCAAGGGTTATTTGCCGTGGCGGACCAATACGGTTGTCGTGATTGATTGATTTTGTACGGGGATACGAACTGGCATGTCCCTACTCCTTTTTTTGTTTTTTATATTTTTGCGGCGGCTCGCAGCTTGGCGCTGCGGGCACGCGGATTGTAAGCATCGTCATGGTTGCCCGCGATTGGCTTCTTGGTGAGGATGCGCAGCTCGGCCTCGTAGCCTGCCTGGCGCTGCTCCGCGAAGAAGCGCTTAACCAGCCGATCCTCGAGGCTATGGAAGCTAATCACTCCCACTCGTCCACCAGTGCGCAGCAAGGCTGGCACCAGCTGGAGCGTCTGCTCTACCTGCGTCAATTCATCATTGACGGCAATGCGGACTGCCTGAAAGGTACGCGTGGCTGGATGGGTCTTGCCCCGCTTGCCACGGGTAGCGTGCTCGATGACGCGCGCGAGTTCTCCAGTATTCGACAGTGGCCGGGCCGCGCAAATAGCAGCAGCATAGCGCCGTGCCACCACTGGCGGTTCTTCGCCGTAGCGAGTGATCAGTCGGGCGAGCTCTGCCTCTGCCATGTGGTTAACAATCTGCTCGGCAGTCATCGCCTGGCGTTGATCCATCCGCATATCAAGCGGGCCAGTGTGTGTAAAGGAAAACCCTCGATCAGCTCGATCGAGCTGTGGTGACGACACCCCCAAATCCAGTAGCAATAAATCAAATTGCTCACCCTCGCGAACCAACTGCTGTGCTGCCTGCAAAAAATCACAATGCATCAGCCGTGCGCCCTGCCCTGCCAAGCTACCAAGCTGCGACAAAGCATACTGGTCGCGATCGACCAAACACGCTGTGGTATACGTCTGGGTCTGCTCGAGAATCGCTGTGGCATGGCCGCCATACCCCGCCGTCAGATCGAGATAGCGCTCACCTGGGCGTGGCTGGAGCTGGGCCAACACTGCCTCCAGCAATACTGGAACATGAAGTGGTGGATGTGCTTTGATACTCATACGTTTCTTATGGTAGCACAGTGAGCCATAATATTCTTGCCTGGTGGCACGCTATTATCATACTCATGTCTACAATGCAACAGCATACGGCTTCTCGCTTTGGTGGATCGACCTGCTGCTGAGGGAGTGTGAGAATCTGTTGTTGTCCCAACAGATTCTCAGCCCAACGCAAGAGGTCGATACTCGGGGAGTGTCGACCCTTACAGAGTTCCCGAATGCAGTAGGCGATACGCCAAAGCAATGTACGCTATTGATTCTAAAAGATACGCCCCGCTCAGGCTACTGCGAGATAGTCCGATGCGGGTTCGAGATCACCCACCTGGTAGCGAAACCTGTTTGTTTTCGCATAAAATGTGTTTGTTTTTGTTGACGATCTTTGCTTGTACCAGGCCGAGAGAGCCCGCCAAAGATCGTTTGAGAGACTTATGTGTATAATTGCCGCAGCAATTATGTGAGGTGGAGTTTTTTGGGAGGTGTTTGTGAGGAAGGTGCGCCCGACAAGGTTTTGCGTGGGTCGGGTGCCCACATGGCTCACTACCAGATGGTTGATCTCGAGGATATCAGTTACACGTACTTGTTAAAGAGCGTCACAAAAACAGCCTTGCTACTCGGCCTGCTCTGGTGCCATGAGGCGCCAATACTGGCCGGCGCGCACCGCCACAACCTCGCGCGATATCCCGGCATAATCCAGCAGATGCTGCTCTACCGTTACCCTGCCCTGCTTTTGGTCTAGGGTGGCAGCAGTCTTGCCGCGCCGGAACTTGACGTTGAGGTCGGCGACATGTTCATCCAGGATGCTACCTGTCAGTGCTGGCTCTACCTGGCTATCCCACACATCCTGCGCATACAGGTGGAGGTAGCTGCCAAAGCCGCGCGTCAGGACCACGCCGCTGGCAAACTCCGCCCGAAGCTCCGTCGGTATGGTGAGCCGACGCTTGTCATCTAGCTTGCGTTCGAAGTAATCCATGGGGTGTGGCGATCCTTACAGATGAATTATTTTGTTTTTGTGCAGTGGTGTTTGTTTTTCTCGTGGTTACCCACTTTCTTCCACTACTCCCACTATACTACCCACTCTCACCCACACGCAACCCCTTTTACCCACGGCATCCCCCGCCGCGCTGGCGCTTATCCACAAATCTGTGGAAAAGCTCAACCAGTATCAGGGGTCAGCAGTTTTCCTCATACCGCACGATGTGGATAAGAATAAGCGATATTGCTGGGCATTTTGCTCTGACTTAGACGCGCCTATAGCGAACATATCTTACTATTTTATACGTACAAAAATAGAAAGTATGCCGATTTTATGGCATTATAGACAAAATAGCTTGACGCCGCTCTCATATATTGATATATATATTAGCTTTTTAGCTCACAGAGGTTTGTCTCAAAGAGCAGAAAGCAGCTCTTTGGCCTCTGGATCCGAAAGGAAGATCATCATGACGACGAAATACGAGGTTGCAATTACAACAACCGATGGCAAGTCCTTCGTCTTGCGCAAGGTTTTTAGAGAAACCAGCATGATCATGAGATTAATGCAGCGAGCGGCAGATAGAAACCAGTTTCTAGCTGTTAACGCTACAGACGGCCCAGCCTATGTCAATTCTCGGTTTGTAGTATCATTCTGCTACTACGAGACAGAGGGCTAAAAGCCCACCAACACAGCCCACCATATCGCCACGCCTGATTGAGTACTCTAGAGTATTCTCGGGCCTGGAAGCCCGATTTGGCCGTGGCAGTTGGTGGGCTGTGTTTTTTATTATTTCTCTCCTACCCCTGATGCTCGAGGAGCCAGTTGTTGGCTGCTACCCAGGTCTCGAGCGTGCCAGTGTCGAGGTAGTGACCCTTGGTGGGGACGACGGCCATGTGGCCACCAGCGGCGAGGTAGTCGTTGAAGGGATCGGTGATGTAGTATTCGCCCGCGACGTCGTCGCGGTCGGCGTGGGCGGCAATGCGCTGCAGAAGGTCGTGGCTGAGGACGTATTTGCTCACGTTGATCATCTCGCTCGGTGCCTTACCTGGCGCTGGTTTCTCTACCACGCCGCGCAGGCGGCCATCATCGGCAACATCCAGCACGCCGTAGCGGCTAAGCTGATCGGGCGGCATGTGCACACCCAGGATAGCCGAGCGATCCTCCCCCGCTGCCTCAATGAGGCGCGCCACCTCTGATGTGCCATCGGCATTATATACACAGTCATCACCCATCAGCACTACCACTGGCTCACCCGGGTCGAGCTGCGGCACCACGAGGCTAACCGGGATGGCTGTACCGTACTTGCCATAGCTCGATTGCACCATGTAGTGCAGATTAACCTTCGGTGGAGCGATGAGAGGCAAGAGATCTGCCTTACCATTGCGTCGCAGATAGTTGTTGAGATCGACGTTGGAGCGGTAGAAGTCGCGAATCTGCGTACTCTGCTCGCTCACCACGAAGTAGATATCGCGGATGCCCGCCGCGATGCAGTCTTGCACGGCGTAGTCTACCACCGGGCGGTTACCCAGCGGTAGCATGCATTTTTCGATCGTCTTGGTGACGGGCAGGCGCCGTGTCCCCCAGCCTGCTACGGGGATGATTGCTTTGGTGCATTGCATACTCGATGTCTCCTTGTATGATATTAGTTGCTTGAGCTAACGTATGACAAATGGGCCAATCTCCCGAGCGCCAATTGATGGAGCGCGGCGTAAGCTGGCCGGTGTGGTCGATCTGCACGCAGCGGATGGGCGGGTCGGGGTCGGGCGCAAAGGCAACGGCAACGGGCTTATCGTCGATCAGGTAGATTGTTTGGCCGGGGTTTGCAGCGGCAGCACAGCGCAGCCACTGAGCTTTATCTTGCAAGGTAGTAATAATCACCTGCCCACCCTGCTGAGCCACGAGCGCACGCACTGCTGGGCATAGGCGGGCTTTGCAGTGCGGCGTGATGGGATCACCATAGGTCAGTATCTGCACCGTGCCATAGTGGCTCAGCGTGCGCAGCATCGATGCCACGCCTGGGTATTGGAGGTGGCCATCGGCGAGCGTCGTTTGCTCGAGCTGCTCAATAACAGACGCCGCATCGAGACCCAGTGCCGCAAGCTGCGCTGCCAAGACATAGGTCGGCGCGGTGGGGTTCGTCTTAGGCCGGAGCATGTAGCGAGGCTGCGCTGCCAAGAATTCCTGAGCGGTCACCTGCGCCGGGTAGAGCTGGGCGAGTGCCTCCGCTATCTCGCGCAACCACTGCGTGGTGTTGATGATCGTCCGATCGAGATCAACGTAGATATGGTAATGGCTCGATGGGTATTCCATAATTATTACAGTATAGCCAGTCCTTGGTATTTATGCAAAGTATATCCGCATCAGCTGGCGCGCCACAACATCGGGGTCGTGCCGGATGAAGCTGCGCGTGCTAGCCAGTGGATCGCTAGCCTGAGCACCATCCCACACGTCTTGTGCGAGGACTGGTGCGGCGCGGTAGCGGTAGTGCTGGCGATGCATCTCGTCCATGTCGTACTCGACCATCAGCTCGCCATCATGGGCGTACTTATCCATCAGCTCGGGGCTGGGGCGCGTGTTGTTGAAGACGACATAGTCGAGAAACTGGCTACCCGCTAGGCGCTCAATCTCACTCGCGAAGTCGCTCACCGAAAAGCCGTCCGTTGGGCCAGGTTTGGTGACGAGGTTGCAGACAAAGACACAGCGTGCTGTGGTGGCAGCAAGCGCCTCTTGGATCTCGCGAATGACCAAGACGGGTGCCAAGCTACCATAGAGGTTGCCGGGAGCCACGACGACCATATCGGCGGTGCGAATTGCCTCCACCGCGGCAGGGTTAGCCTGAGCTTCTGGCTCGAGCCAAATCTTGGGCCGACGCGCTAGCGCCTGCTGTGAGATGAGATATTCACCCTTGATAAGCTGACCATCCTCGCCCTCTGCACAGAGCGTCACATTGCTGAGTGTCGCGGGCACGACGCACCCATCGATATTAAGCACCTGGCTGGCTAGTGCCACTGCCTCGGCGAAGCTGCCGGTCATTTTCTCAAGCGCTGTAAGGAAGAGATTACCAAAGGCATGCCCCTTGAAGCTCCCCTCGTCGAAACGATAATTAAAGAGGTCGCGCACCTTGGGGCTATTGCTTAGCGCCACCAAGCACTGGCGCACATCGCCAGGTGGCAAAACACCGAGCTCGTCGCGCAGCTGGCCCGTCGAGCCACCATCATCCGCCATATTGACGAGTGCCGTGACCTGCGAGGCATACTGCCTCAGGCCTGTCAGGAGCGTAAAGCTCCCCGTCCCGCCGCCGATGACGACGACGCGTGCTCCACCATTGCTCTGTGCCATGTGATTATTCCTCCCGATTATTATGACTACGTGAACGACTGCGTGATGCGACTGCTGGTCGGCGCGGCGGTGCAATCACCCCGCTGGAGCGTGCCGCTGGCCCTGGTGTAGATGGTGGCATTTGGGGTGTTTGGGGTGGCGTCGGCGGAGTAGGTTTGGGTGGCACGGCTGGCGTAGAGCGCGGCGATGACGATGTAGCTTGCGCCTGCGCGGTAGCTGGCTTAGCACTCGGCTTCTTGCGGGCTGGTACAGACGGCAGTGGCTCAATGGGCCGCTCTGCCTGTTTCTTCTGCTGCTGCAATACACGAGCAAACCATAGCGCACTGGGGCGCGGCGTCCGCTTATACGTCTTGTAGTCGACCGCAAAGAGGCCAAAGCGCGGCCAAAATCCTTTATCCCACTCAAAGTTATCGAGAAAGCTCCAGTGCATATACCCCAGCAGCTCTACCCCACTACCAAGAGCGCGCTGCATGGCTAGGATAGACTGAGTGAGCCATTGCTTGCGGAACTGGTCGCGCTCGTCGGCCACACCGTTCTCTGTCACGAGCAGAGGCAGCTTGTAGCGGCTCCAGAGACGCTCCAGTGCAAGCTCGAGATGATCGGGCTGCATTGTCCAGCCGAGGTCGTTTGGCGTCGTCTCGGGATTGTGTATGCGGTAGCCATAGATGCGATTGCTAAAGTAATAATTAACGGCAATGTAATCACTCTGCCGCACCACCTTGCGCAGGAAATAATCATCCTGGAAGAACTGCACCACCCGCGCTGTCGCTCGGCTGAGCCAGGCGTCGTCGCCCGGGTAGGTGTAGGCCGAATTCTTGGCCACCGCCACCTTGAAGCGTCGGCTCTTGGCGTGGAGGACTTTGGCTACTTGGTTGTGTGCGTAGGCAAGGTTGCTCAGCACGCGGTAGGTCTGCCACTTGCTGCGGACGTTGGGTGGCCAAGTGCCGTTGTAATAGCTCTCTGTCACATAGACGCAGGGCTCGTTGATGGTAATGACATAGCGCACTGTGGCACCAATCTCATCCATCAGTTTATCAACAAAGCGCACGAAGTACTTCACATTATCGCGCTTAGCAAAGCCCCCACGGGCGGCAAACCACACTGGCAATGTGAAGTGAAACAACGTCACGACTGGCTCTAGCCCAGCATCAGCCAGAGCGGCCAAGTACGCCTTATAATATTTGATCGCCTCGGCATTCCATGCGCCTTCCTCCGGCTCGATGCGCGACCACTCCACGCTAAAGCGCCACGAGGTGAGGCCCATCTTCTTAGCCAGGGCGAAGTCTTGGGCGTAGAGCTCAGCGTGGTTAGCGGCTTTGCCCGAGATATAATTGTTTGGATCTTTGGTGGCACTGGCAATGTGCGGCCAGTTGGGCAAGTCGCCATATTGATATTGGCTCTGAGTAGCGAGGGTCTTGGCCTGAGCTTTTTCCCACTCCGACCACTGGTTGTGCATACCACCCTCGACCTGATGCGCACTCGTCGCAGCGCCCCAGAGGAAATGTTTTGGAAATTGCACCGTAGATTGTTGCTTAGCCATAATGCTTATTGTACCATCAGCCGAGGATTAAGAAAAATAGAACATTGGGTGGAAGTATGATCTCTCTTTCTTTGCGCTCGCTCCATCTCCCCATCACTTCATCCGATGGAGTGTGAAAACAGATTGCAATAATCTGTTTTCAGCCCAGCGCAAGAGGTCGATATCCAGTGAATATCGACCCTTATAGTGTTCCGGAGGAGGGAGTATGGGGAGGTGGAGCGTGAGAATACGTGAGAGTTTTGAGATCAACACCCTATGACGAAATACAGAGCTCTCCCGATTGCTTGGTCGCTGGCCTCCAGATATTTTCTTGTCCAATAGCATGATACTAGCTAGACACAGAGAATATCTCTTCCCTACTCTGGCAATTGCTCATTCTCGCGCAAGATCTTCTTGCCGCGCATTTCGTATTTGACGCCAGTCAGGTCGCTCGTGACGTAGTCGTCGTTGAGGAGATTGACGAAGACGGCTGCATCCTTGGCATCCATGATAATGATGCTCCCTGCCGCGTCGTCCGTCATCAGGCCTAGGCCCATTTCGTCGGCGTGGTCGATGAGTTGGTCTTGTGTCACCTGCGCCGGGTCGAGCTTTTGCAGTTTAGTCACCAGCGCTGGTGTATCGCGCACTAGGCGGTCGAGCGTGAGCCCCTCAGGCAAGGTAAGTTTGAACTGCTGAGTGATGGCAGCGATCTTCTCCTCCGCCACAGCGTGCTTCTTGGCATCGTAGCCAAAGAGCCGGACAAATTTGCTCTCACTAAAGGCAAAGATATCGTTCCCGACGATCAGCACCTGATTATCCGGCGTGATGCGCAAGCCCGCATCAGCCACAAATGGCTGGAACGACCCGCCGCTGTACATCCAGGCGGTTGCCCCCTTGAGCACCTGCGACTGGGGCAGCAGCTTGGCCACAAAGAATGGCTCGCTATCTGTACCCATCCGGAAGCGTGCAATGATGCCCTTAACCTTCTTAAATTCATGGTCGCCTTCATTAAAGGTCTCAAGATCTGCCTCGCTGTAGGTGATCTGCTCGATCACTTCCTGAGCGTGCACTACCCGGTCGAGCGTGGTGCGCTCAAGGACATTCTCCTCCGCCTTGGCCGCCTCAAAGTCCCGCACCATCAGGCCAGTCGCTGCACCCGTTTGCACCGCTGTGATCATATCGTAGAGGAAGAGCACCTTGAGCTGTGCCTTGAGCTCAGCTGCATAGTTGGTAGCATACACTGTATAGCCCTTGGTAAAGAGGAAGAGATCCACCTCTAACTGGTCTTTGTCGCGATCGGCTTGGTTGGCCCAGAGGAATATGTCGGTAGCATCGGTAGACGTGTCAGCAGTAGGCTGTGTGGTAATATCTGTTGGCTGAGTCTCGGCATGGGCGGCCACGTCTGCATCACTCTGCGGCGCAGCGGCTAGCTCTGGTGGCGTTACTGAGGTGGTATCGGTAGTGGGGGTTTGTGTGTTTGGTTCGTTATGCATGGTTTCTAGTGTACTATATTTGGGGTGTAAAGCCTATTGCTCAGTAGCGTGCTTTTCACCGACGTCGGGATGCTGGCTCAGCCAATTGTAGAGCGTAAAGCAACTCGGGACGAAACCATGGATCTTCTCAAATTGACCGGCATAGGCCACAATCTCACTGCTCGTGGGAGGCTCATCGCCGAGGAGTGTTTGGACGTCTTTTATACGTTCTTCTACTTTATCTCTCAACCTTTCGTCACATTCAGGATCTATCCGCCATTGCGGCCTGAGCGTTTTTCTATATACAGCGTCACCATCACAACCCTTAATTATATCGGCCTCTGTTATCTTATCAGTAATCTCAGATAGTTTTATTGCACGGTCACTACCTTCACCTTCATTAAGACAACTATCTATGGCACCTCTCAAGAGTGATGTCTGGTGTACATTGTCCAAAATATACGCATGTTGATCAAGTTGCCAGCAAAGCGCCTTAAGTAGTGAGCTGAAACGATCTGCATTCAGTCTCGCAAGCAACAAATCATCACCCCACTCGATAGCATCTTTAAGACTTTGCTCTATTAGCCTGAATTCAGAGGCACCAAATTTCACATCCCCCGGCGGCGTAAACCACTCACTGTCATCGAGCTGCTCAGGATTCTTTGGCTGCTGCTCTTCTTCGCCTAGATTACGGCTACCGCCCTCATCATACTGTAATGAATGATCATCAAGGTTAGGCGTTTCTGCTGATTGATACCTGTCAGCTCTGCAGCGTCTGTCAACGACGATAAAATCACCATCACCACCCATTGTTGCAACCACACCAAGGCCCGGTACAAGCAACCCAGATTCTCGCTTCTGCCAACTTTCTCCATACCGCCCCTGTTTCGTCTCACCCGGCGTTTGCTCAGCACTGTGTGCTTGGTTGCGGGCTTGCCATGCTTTCTCACTCATATCTCGGCTCCATTGTTATTAATTAGGTAGAAACTCATAATACATCACATCTCTCTACACTGTCAAATAACCCACAGGCACGCCCGCTAGGTGCATCATACTCACTGCACAAGAATTACTACGCGCAGCAAACAATATCGTAAGGATAGTGCGCCTCAAAAAAGCCTAATTAGCGTTCTCTGTCTACTGGCTCGTGCCCCAGCGTCTCCAGTGTGCGGTCAACTACTTTCTGGGCAAAGCGCTGCATGTCATCATCGCTCCTAAGGTCGAGCCCCTCACCCTGGTCGATGAGAAAGCTGTGTGGCGGGAGATCTGAGGCCATGCGGGTTGGTTCGCCATAGCCTCCACCCACCATAAACCCCATAGCGTAGCGTATGTCATTTGGCTCATGTTCATTGAGGGCAAATACCCCGCGGCGCAAGAATGCTGGGTGCGCCAAGCAAAATGCCGCTGTGTCGATATCCAGATATCCCCCTGGCCGCACTACCGGTATCTGGTATTCAGTGTAATGGGAAAAGCGATTATTTTGTGTCGAGTCCACCATCGTGAGGCCAAGTGAATACCCCTCAGTACGCAGTGCCTCAATCGCTGCATAGAGCGCCCCACCACGCTGCATAATCCGCTCGGACGAGACTCTGCTAGCCATTGACGCATTAACGTACATCATTGCCTGCTTCCCGTGAGTATCCTGGCGGACTTGGTAGTCCACCATATGCTCGGGCTCACCGTGTAGGTAGGCACCAATATCTACCTCATCACCAGCGAAATCCAGCCGAGACTCCACAATTGGTCGCCGCCCCACTAGCTGGTCAAGAGCGATACGCCCCACCGCCTGACGCAAATGCTGGCGGCCCTCTTCCCAGCCATAGCGCGCTAACTCGAGAGCTTCATCCATCGTCTTCGTATCCGACCACCGCCACTCATCTATCTCCAGGCTCGCTGCTCTGAGGCCAGACTGCTTTTGCTGCTCAGGCGCATGCTGCATCGCATCAATCATTTCGCCAATGCTATCGAGCTGACGAAAGTACATCGTACGACCGTCATACTCTTGCTCAAAGTGACGCATCTAGTGGCTCCCTTGCTGCTTACCACCCACCTTAGGATGTTGCCTCAGCCAACTATAAAGTGTAAACCTTCCTGGGGTAAAACCATGACAGGCTTCGAATTGCTTGGCGTAATCCTGAACATCATAGTCGTTCAATTGTGAAAAGTGTTTTTTTACAAATTCTATTCGGTCATGCACTTCCACCTTGATGTCGTTATCATCATCTCCTGTTTCCCATCGTGGGATGTGTTTACTGCCGTCCCGCCAAGATCCATCAGCTGCATTGACCGCAGCAACAATATCTGAGATAAGGATCTTTTTTGTCGTCCAAGTTTCGGAGTTTCCAAAGATCCGCTCTACTGCGCTAGTGATTTTTGGTATTTGTAATATGTCTGTTAACTCACGCGAATGCATCGATTCCAAGTCCCAACACACTCGGGCAAATACACTGGTGCCGTAGTCGCTAGTGTCTAACCTATTAATATTGTAGCCGCTTGATAAGAGAATGTTTAGAGAATGACCGAGAGAGTCCTCAAACCCTATTATATCCACTCCACTGATCGCTCCACTGATAGTAATTTCTTTATCCTCCGGTGGTGTAAACCACTCACTATCACTTCTCTTTTCAGTATCTTTTGGCTGAGTTTCTCGAGATGACTTGCTGTGAGGTTCATCAAGCTCTTTGCCTTTAGCAGCTTTGCGAGTCTTGTAGTCAAGTGCCTCCTGCACCTTCGGCATCAACCGCTTGGCATTCTCAGCTAGCTTCTCGCGGTCATGCTCCTTCATACCCTTATAGAGGAGCATCTCACCCAGCCAGTCCTTACCGACGCCTTGCTTAGCTAGGCGTACGCCATACAAGCTAGCACGCTGGCTAATGATAGCGCGGATGCCAAGCTCACCCAGTGCTTGGCGATGCGCTCGCACCGTAGCCAGCCACTCTTTGGGGCTAGGCACCTCACCAGCCGAGATGTCGAGTGGTGAGCGGTTTATCTCCATGCCAAGTATCAGCGCTTCCTCCAGATCTTCATCAGTGTCCATCGGGATGAAGGCAAAGCGGTCGATGGTGGCTGCATCGATCGGTGCCCGGCCCACATACTCACTCGTTGCTCCGCGGCCAATTGTGTTGGCACTGGCGATGAAGCGCGCCGTCTCATGGCGTGGCACTCTACTATCCGGAAACTCGCCATGGCCATTGGCAAGCGCACTGTTGAGGATAGTCAAAATACTTGCGCTGCCATTATCAATCTCATCAAACATAAAGACACCACCATTTTCATACACCTCACGGTAGGCTGTGTTATGGTAGTTACCAGTCGCATCGCGATAGCCCATGAGATCGGACTTGGATGTCGTTGGCCCGAGCGATATAGAACGAAATGGCAAGCCAAGGCTATCTGCTGCTTGCTCACCAGCAGTTGACTTACCACTCCCCGCCTCGCCATGCAGCCAGATAGGTACATCCGCCTGCAAGGCTGCACGCACGAGAGGTGTGTGGTAGTGCGACGGCTTGGCTCTGTTAACAAACTGCTGCAATGCAGGGTATTCCTGCTGCCGTGTTGTATGATCTAGCGCGAGGATCGTCCGCAGTGCGTTTACAACCTCCTCGCTCGTCCCTTGGTGTAGTTGCTCGACAACCTGGCGTGCTTCGCTCAAGTCTGCAGTCACCCCCTGGTGTACTGCTTTGATATCGCGCAGTGTTTTGCCGCTCATCAGGTTACTAAGTGACTGGAGCGAAATCTCACCACTCCCTGCAGTATCTGCAGTGGTTTGCTCAGTGCTACCTGTTAAGGCTCTCTCTCTCTCTGGATTTGCCATATTTTCTCCTTATTGTCTAGATTACTTTATTGTAAAAGATACCGAGGAGATTTGTCAATTAGTAAACTATGGGATCTACTGAGAGGTTTACAACGCTAGTATAAAAAATGAACGTATTATAAGAACGTTCATTTTTGTTTGCTATAATTATCGAGAAATATGAGACGACCCCAGACTTTGGGATAGCAATGCGCTACTGCACCGCATCCTCACCAAAGTGCTTTTGCAGTCGCATTTTTATCGAACCTTCGTGCCGGCCGAGGGTACGGCTGAGCTGGCGGATGCTCACACCTTGGACGAAGGCCTGCTTGAGCGTCTCATCGTCAACTTTTGTCCATGGTTTGTAGGCGTTGGGGTGGGTCTGGCGCATTGTGGCGATCTTGGCCGCCCAGCTAGTGCTGCCAGTTTTGCCCGTCGGCTTCTTCTGCGGCATCGTAGCACGCTGAGCAGCCTGTTCGCGCAGATGGGCAAAGCGCTCAGCATCTTGGGCGGCACGAGTGCGCAGCTGCGTGTCGATGATATACGCTTCATCACTCATGGTAAGCGCCATACGGTTGATGCCGGTGAGGTATATATTGTCGAGACTTTTGACGCGGCTCAGTGCTACATAGCCCATACCTGGGACAAAGGCTTTGCGTAGGTCGATGCATGCGCTATCGAGCGTCATCCCCTGGCTTTTGTGCACAGTAATCGCCCAAGCCAGGCGCAGTGGCAGCTGCGAGATACTGGCCCGTTTGCGCGTACCATCACGCAGCTCCCAGGTGTCAGGCTGCATTGTCACCACATGGCCATTACGAAACTCCACCACAGGGTAGTCTGTGCCTGGCTCGAAGTCTGTTACCCGGCCAATGCTCCCATTGGCAAAGCGCCGCGCTTGGTCGTTTTTGATGGCCATCACCAGCGCACCCCGCTTGAGCACCAGCACCTCTGGCGCGAGGATGCTCCGCTGCAAGGTATCGACGTAATTTTGCCCACCAGTGCTGCTGCGTTGGTACAATACTTCATCGCCAGGCAGCTCAGCGAGGCGAGCTTGGTTGATCCGATCGACATCGATATTGACGGTATGGAGTTCGGTTAGGTCGCTCTCGTGAGGTGGTTCTACCTCTGTGCGAGCTAATAGCTGCTCGGCATGGCGTCGGCGCAGATCACCAGCTCGCATAGCCGTTAGGATGTCTAGTAGGGCGTCGCCCTTTTGCTGGCGGTATTGCTGGTCGAGGTATAGAATGGCTGGGTTGAGTTGTCGCCAGGCTTGCGACTGCACCACAAAGCTCCCCTGCCGCCCGCCATCGCGATTAACTGGTGGTAGCTGGAAGAAGTCCCCACTCATCACTACCTGCAATCCGCCAAAAGGCTGATTCGGCATCTCACGCACCCGGCGGCACACTTCGTCGATCATATCAAGGCGGTAGTCGTGTAGCATACTAATCTCATCGATGATCAGCACATCTGTCTTGGCAATAATATCGCGCCGCGTCTTCGACAGGTGATCAAAAAAATTGTTCGGCAAGCTATCGTGGATGCCAATCCCTGCCCATGCGTGGATGGTGCTGCCGCCCAGGTGAGTCGCTGCAAGCCCCGTCGTGGCAGTGACGGAGACATACTTGCCATCCGCCTTACACTGGCGGATGAACTGCCCCAACACATACGTCTTGCCTGTGCCTGCTGGCCCTGTCAGCAGCGCACTCTGGCCACTGAGCAAAATCTCCTGTGCAAGTGTCTGATCCATAGGCTCTAGTATACAAGGTTGTGGGGTAAGAGGCAAAGTATGGGTAATCTATTGTGGTAATGTTGCACTACCAGGGATGAGCTGAGTGTAGTGCGTTTGCTCAAGTGCTTGCAGTTGTGCTGTATTAAATGACTGCATTGCCACTGCTTGCCGACTACTTAGGTGAGCAAGGAGTGTCTGCTGTGGATTATCCAGAAAATGTGCTACTACCAAGCCACCAAGTGCCAATATACGCCGCGTTTCTTCAGGTGTCTGTATACTTGTCTCGCGCAAATTGTATGTATCGTACGCCACATTACCGCCAATTGTTTCATCAAACCACCCACGCGCTATGCCTTGGTCATATGCACAGCACAGCGGCAAAGGTGCACGCAAATTATGCTTACCAGCACGCTGAGCAAGCTGCCAATACCCCCCATAATTGCCAATTGCTATATCAAATTCTGGATTATCTTTATCATCAAAGGTGAGGTTGGTCACCATACCGAGCCGTACTGCTGGGCACTCCTCACCAACAAAAAACGCACTCACATACGCAGTTGCTACTGATCCGGATGTCACAATTGTTTCGCGCATAGAATTATTATAGTAAAGCACAATGGGGCGAAAAATACAATCGTACAAACACGGTTATACCTACTCCACTCACAAGTCCACAACCTTGACATAGCAGCAACACCCTTCTACCATAGATACATTACTTATTTAAGCGAGAGGAGAGACATATGGCGCTACTATCTCGATACAACTACGCCCCCAAGGATATAAATGATGGAGTACATGTATGGGCCGATTGCCCACAGCCCCTGCTCGACGCTGTCGATCCAGACGCTGCCATCGCCTACACTCGCACTCATAATCACAAGGTGCCACCACGGTTTGGCGAACGAGATGTGACATTGCTTGAAGAATACGCAGATGCTGGCCTAAGCATTGCTACGCTCGGTGCATGTGCAATGGCTGCGGCAACCTACGCGTATGGATTTGACGGTACACCAATGCAAGAACTGACAACAGGTTTTACGATTGGGTCTGCTGTATCACTGATTGGCACTCCTGCTGCTGTTTGCGGCCGAGCTATGTTGGCCGATCGTGGCCACTATGGCCCATTTGCTCATTGGCGTGCCCACCAGAAGGCGCGGCAGTTGCGCAAGCTCATCGGTGAGCAATACCAGCCTGTCACCAGCACAGTACGAGACTTGCAATGTATGATAAACGAGCGTAATAGTGAGCAAGACTCATCCATACTAATCAACCCATTCGACACAGCTGCACTGGCGCAAGTCGTGGACCGTGTTATGTCAGACCAGTCTGCCCTCCTTGCCCAGTATGAAATGAGCGATGCGCTGCGTGACCCATCAGGCTATAGCGCGCTACGGCACGACGTGCACGAAACACTCTCTCCTCATCTCGACGCCGTATACAAGAGCTACGAGCAGCACAATACTACTCATAGCACAGCTTGGTAGCCTCCCTCGCTTAAAAGATGCAATTATCTCTATGGAGGCAGCTTCTAAATAGGCGCAAGAGGTGAAAGTAGAAAGAATAGTATAAGGTGTATATACTCACATTCTACCAGTGAGAGCTCAACCTCACCACCCTACCGATCCCACACAAACCCCTCACCAAAGTGCCCCCAGCAGGCGGTTGGTTCGTAGATGGGCTGGGCGAGCTGAAGTGTGGTGATGATGCCATACGGGCTGAGATCGTAGCCTGTGATAGGCCGCTCTACCCCATCGATGATGGCGGTCGCCTCGACGGGCTGGTTGTGGCCAATTGCATACGCCAGGTACACCAGCACCTCCTGTGCGTGGTGCTGCCGTAGATAATCCACCGCAATGCGCCGCGCCATATACGCTGCCGAGCGATCCACCTTGGTGGCGTCCTTGCCGCTAAAGGCCCCACCACCAATTGGCACGCGTGGCCCATAATTGTCGACGATGAGCTTGCGTCCCGTCAGGCCAGCATCAGCTGCAAAGCCACCAATCTGCCAGTCCCCTGCTGGGTTACAGTGCAGCACTGGTGCATCATATTGCTTATCCTTAAAAAATGTGTTCACATACGTCTGCTGCTGAAGCCACTCCTTGACTGCCTCTGTTAATTCGTCTTTTGGCGCGTGTTGGAAGCTTGCAACAATTGCCGTTATCTGCCCACCACGTAGTGTTACTTGCGTTTTGCCATCGTAGGGCCAACGTTGATACAAAAATTGGTTCAATCGCCGCGCCAGCACTGTTTCGAGTGGGAGCAGCTCAGGCGTTTCGTTGCAAGCATAGCCGATCATCACGCCTTGGTCGCCCGCCCCACCATCATCCACACCGCGAGCAATCTCTGGGCTCTGCTGAGCAATGTGCTCAATTATCTCTACCTCATTCCCCGCCAAACGCTGCACAATCGGTGCCACTGCCACCGTCGCCTGCGACGTCACTTCGCCTGTCACAAACACCGTGTCATGGCCACCACACACTTCCACCGCCACGCGTGCCTGTGGGTCGTGGGCTAAGTAAGCATCAAGGATGGCGTCGCTCATTTGGTCGCACAGCTTGTCGGGGTGGCCTGGGCTTACGCTCTCGGCGGTGCGAAATTGTGCTGATGCTATAGTAGTTGCTGTCATAAAAACTCCCTTCTCTTATCCTGCACTGCCAGGTGAGAAAGGAGCTGCTCTCTTACGCGTCTCATATCTTTCCTGCGCACAGGCTGGAATTAGCACCTTACTCGCTTCCCGAGCAGGTTGCTGGCGAGTCATCGGGCCAGTCCCTCGTCGCACTCTGGATATTAGTGATATTGGTAATAGTATAGCATATATTTATGCTAGGAATACCCACCTTGTCGATGCAGCACAACGCGACGAGAAAGATACAGCTAACTCAACATGAGAGGAAGAACGCATTGTTCAGCCGCTTGGCTACAAGCTTGAGCCTGGTACATAGAGCTGCATTCTTATATAAGCCGCCACGCAGCAATATCCTCTGCACCTAAAAACCGGTCATTACAACCGGTTTCTTGCTGTTCATTCTCCTCCAAGCCGCTCCCCAGCTCGTGCTCGGTTGGCCCATTGGTCGGCGAGCTCATTTTGCTCATGGCCGTTGTGGCCGCGCACCCAGATGAGCTTCGGCTGCACGGTGGTATAAAGCGCATAGGCTTCTTGCACGAGCTCAAGGTTCTTGATGGGCCCGCTGCTCTTGCGCCAACCCTTGGCTGCCCAGCCAGGTGCCCACTTGGTGAGGACATTAACCCAAAATTCGCTATCGGTATGGATCTCGCATTCCTCAGCCCCAGCTAACTGCATGGCTGCGATGAGGGCCATCCCCTCCATGCGGATGTTCGTCGTGTTGCCTGGCTCGCTGCCCAGCGCCACGGGCTTACCCTGCTCAATAACGGCATAGCCACCCGGGCCAGGGTTGGGGCTGGCGCTGCCATCGGTGTAGAAGATGCGTGGAGCGGCTGCCATGCTAGTTACCACGGTCCACGCGCTGGAACTCCATCCAGTCTGATGGCCGATACCACTTGGTGTCATTGTTATAGCGCTCGTCAAATTTCGCCTGGTGCCGCGCCAAGAAGTAATGCCTGCCACCATCGTGCTCGGCTTCGTAGCGAATGTACATTTGGTCTGGGTAATTCTTGGGCGCACCGCTATAGAGCATCACATCCACTGTGTTGCCCGGGTTGAGCGTGTGCGATTCGTTGCGCATATTTCCCAGATACTCCCAACTCACAACCTTCACCTGCCGGTCGGACTCATTCTTGATGCGTGCCCATACGTCAATTTTCGACGCACTCTCATTCCGTACATCAACACGCTCGACGCGCACTACCGGAAAATTACTCATCTGCTTGTCTCCTTGTTTATGGGGTTATCGAGGTAATTATACCATATGGTGTGCGGAGTGCTTGCTAAATACAGCTCTACTTTGATGCTGCACACCATCACTACCTCTGTTATGATCAAGAACTCTGTCTTTACCTACGCTATATATAGCGTGCCCATATCTAGTGTCTTGGGCCGTGTGGAAAAGTCGTGGAGATTTTTTACCGACACTAGACCACTGTGGGGTGGTCATTTTTTGCTTTTACACTGCTGTATTTCTATCCAAATCCACTATGCCTTTCACCCGGGTGATGCTAGGAGGTGAAAAACAAGGTAGCACCCTTCACGCAAAGCAAATATTTTATAAGCCTCGCGATACCGTATTCACACATTTAGATTCCGCTATCTTACCAGGCAGTCACGCAGCACACGGGACTGTATATCCTGCAATAATACCTATACCCCTACTGTCTATATGCCACTAACCTATCTAAAATCTGCTCTCACAAACATCTTTCTTTGTCATAACGAGCCATACGTTGCTACAATAGTGGCATATAATTGCTATACGAATTATCCGGTACGGTTATTATGAAACTCCAGCGCCTACTCGCCATTCTGTCGCTCCTCTGCGAGCGAGACAAAGCTACTGCTCAGGAACTAGCCGATCGCTTTGAGGTGTCGAAGCGTACTATTTTGCGCGATATCGAGACGCTGAACCAGGCAGGTATTCCTATTATCACTCGGGCTGGCCGCGATGGTGGACTCGCCCTCATGCCGCACTACACGCTTGATCGGCGCATTCTCTCCACTACCGACAAGCAGCACATAGCAAGTGCGCTGACAGGTCTCCAGAGTGTCGCCCGTCAATCATCGATCACCACCCTACACGCCAAGCTTCTCCCCGAAGATGACCAGTCTGCGATGCCGATGTATGCTATCAACTTTGCACCCTGGGCGGCGGAGCACCCAGTTCAGCACAAGATTGAGCAATTGCAGCAGGCGATCGAGGAGCAATACTGCATGCAGATGCACTACATTGGCTATGATGGCCAGACAGAGCGAGTGATCGAGCCACATCAGCTGGTGTTTCGGCAAGCGAGTTGGTATGTATGGGCGTTTTGCCAGCTGCGCCAGGATTTTCGTCTCTTCAAGTTGCGGCGTATCATTCGCCTCTCGCCGCGAGAGGAGAGCTTCTCGCCCAGGCCTTACCCAGACGCCTCCACTAATAACGATTACTCGAGCAGCGTTGTCTTCTCGCGCCAACCAATCGCTGGCTACACGCGCGTAGAACTCCGCTATGCTGCGCACGATGCGCTGGCGGTAGCGGAGGTGCTTGACGGATCATTTCTCGATGTTGACCGTGCTCGCGTTACCTTCTATACGCCGCAACTCGCAATCGCCTGCGAAGCAATCTGCCACCTCCCACCCAGTGTCATCGTCGATGAGCCAGCGCAGCTCCGCGCGATGGTAGCGCAGCGCCGAAGCGCAGAGTGATATCAAAAAACACAAAAAACATTCAATATTGACACACTGCTGTCATCATTTGTGGCATATACTTGAGAGACAATACACTAATCGGTATATCGCAAGGAGGTACCTCATGATCGATCATTTCGGCATCATCGTTAAAGATATTGAAGCAAGCAAAGCCTTTTATGAAGCGGTATTGGCACTCCTGGGCTATGCCAAGACAATTGACGAATCATATGGCGTAGGCTTTAGCAATCCAGACCGGACGCAGCATACCGGGATATTTTGGCTTGGGCAAGGCGAGCCATCATCGCCGCTACACTTTGCTTTTGCTGCACCGTCGCGGGCAGCGGTTGATGCATTCTATACAGCTGGCCTAGCAGCAGGAGCGCAGGACAATGGCGCACCAGGCGTGCGGGCGATCTATCATCCAGACTATTATGGCGCCTTCCTCATCGACCCAAACGGGCATAATATTGAGGCAGTGTGCCACGCTGCTGTATAGGGGTAGCCCTACCCTATTAGTGGGTTGCAGGGTATCTACGTGAAGATCATTTCTTAGTCAATAACGGCTAAACGCAACGGTTTGATCACTCCGCGAGGAGCGATGCTTCGGCCACTACCAAAAGCAAAGAAGCTCGTATAAACAACCGAGCTTCTTATGCTTCCACAGGCTTGCAATATAGTGTAGCTATACCCCTTGTGAGATACGAGCTTACGGCAGGAGTATTGCTACGTCACCACGCTTTTTATGCTTGTTCATAGTTTTTTGCAGTGTCTTCGTATCAAAGGTCATATCTGCATCGGCCTGCTTGTCAAGGAGCAGGTACTGGGCCATTGCCATAGCAGCGAGCTTACCAATGCACCGTGCGCGCACCACCTTTGAGCTGTGCCGCTCGTTGATTGCATCTCTTTCTGCGGCATCAGCTGGCCGAAAAAGTGCGAGGACATTTACCACTCCATCATCTTCACCTTCGCCCATCCAGCCACACAGCTCGCTTGTCATACCGGGCAACGCAGTAGTTGCAAAATCACATGTTGGCACAATGCGCCGATCGACAAAATCCATATAACTGCCTTGCGTCGTATGGACGGTATCCACCACTAGGCGCTGCTTGGGCCCCTCACCTTCTAGACGTATGTCAGTTGCCAGGCTAACTGGTACAGTATGCACACCGTCGTAGCGCTTGATCGATGGTGGAATAACAGAATCAGTATGAATCCGTACGTGATTCGGTATTGAACTTTTTTCAAATAATTTCATAATGCTCCTTATCATATATGATATATTGATAATTTGCAAGTCATGTTACCTCTGTTTCTATCAATACCCTATAGGCTACCTGCTATATAGGCTGCGCGGTATGTTTTGATACGATTACACTCAAGCAAGATACAGCTAGTATCTAGCTACAACTATTGCTCAAATCTATGCGCTATAGCCTACTGCCTATATAGGTTAAGGGGTATATTATGCACAAGAATGGACAATCAGGACGCGCTCTTTAATACATTACAATCCTTTGTGTCTGCGCTAACCTCTTCCCTGCTGCTTCATCTGGTACATTTCTGGCACATTGCATCACTTAGCTAGCTTTCATCCAGCTCTCAGCAATCGATACAGCGCACGTATCGGTCATTCATAGCTTGATGGAAGTATAGCTAAGCGGGAGATGAGTAAAGCCGAGCCTAGAGCTCTTATCGCTGATAGCGCTGCACAAACTGGCGCAGAATCTTGACTGGCTCAGTGACGGTCTGCTGGCGGGCATTGGCGATGAGAGTATCGGCTTCGTCCGGAGCACAGTAACCAGCGTGACGATAGATATCGATGCGTAGAGCGAGACTCTCGGGGTCGAGCTCGGGATGGAACTGCGTGGCATACACATTGCGCCCCACGCGCAGCATCTGCACACAGGTACGCGAGCGTGCTAAGACGGTGCAGACAGCTGGTGGCTCGAGCACCCCTTCTTTGTGCCCAACGAAGCCGTCGAAGGTAGTAGGTAAGCCAGCGAGGAGTGGGTCATCCCCAGCCGCTGGCGTGAGAGTGATAGGCACAGCACCAATTGCCTCACCATACGCAAAGCTCGGCGTACCACCCAGTGCCGACACCAGCGCGCCAACCCCCAGGCAAGCACCAAGAAATGGCATATCATGGGTAATAATCTCGCGCAGCAGTGGCATCATCACGGCTTCGAACTCGCGCTGCTCGGCAGGCTTCTCGGCCGGAGCATAGGCAAAGTTGGCCGGACCACCACCCATCAGCACACCACTATAGGCAGCAAGCGACTGCGCGGGGCGCTGCCCTGCCTCGATACGCACTCGCTCGAGGTCGGTTGGCGCAAGGCCACCAAAGTGCAAGAATGCCTGATATTCGTTATCCGACGCCTCGTCCTCGGGGCGCGACTGCAGTAGTACAAATGGTTTCGTCATACTCCTTAGTGTAGCATGGCCTGGCGGTAGCTAATACCCCCTGCAGACACGTGCTATGGGGCATGGGGTATTACTGTGCAGTATCACCTGGATAGACATAATCCTTGAAGAAGTCTGCGTCAAAGTCACTATCGACCCACAGCTCCAGCCAGCCAAGGAAGTCCTGACGCTCGCAGCATGGGCCAGCCCCTACGTCGCAGAAGTTCCACACTTCGCCAGCCCATTTGCCAGAGGTGATAAGCTGGTAGGTATCGCCACAGCCTTGGTCGAGGAGCAGCACGCCTTCATTACCCAGCCGCTTCTCAAATGCTTCGTCCGTGAGCAATGCCTCATCCTCTTCTTCCTCCCAGAGCCAGTAGTCGTCGATCGTCACACTGCGCGAGAGGTCCTTCACCTCGGTATCAGCCAGTCGTTTGAGGCCATAGATAGAGATGCCACTGGGCTGCCGAATATCTTGGCAACCATCGCCCACCTGCTGGAGGAAGAGTCGATAGGCCTCGGGCAGGCGCGTATTGCAGGCAGTCTCAAAGGCAGTGATGTCTGCCTCGCTCAGCGTTGGGCCCATCACAACACCCTTTTCGGCTAGCTTGGCTTTGAGGCGCGCGATGATGGCGGGATAGTCGGCGGGGTTATAGATGGGCATAATTTCTCCTTATGTTTTTTTCTCATCGTACCATGTATAGTGCCGCCTCGCAAATGCGTGTTCGCACCAAAAGAGCTGCTCCAATGTGCAGAGCAGCTCTCGTAGCCATCAAGAGGCGGGGGTTATTTATCCATCTTTCCTTCTACGTAGCCCTTGGTCTCATGAGCTTTGTTTTCGATGTCGTTCGCCTTGTCTTTCACAGTATCGACGGCGTTTTGCGCAGCATCTTTGGCCTTCTCGGCTACTTCTTCGGCTTTGTCTTTTGCGTCACTGGCTGCTGCTTTGACCTTAGCTTGTGCGTCATCGGCTTTGGCTTTGATATCATCGGTAAGTCCCATGTGAGATCCTCCATGGTTAGTGTTAGTACAGTTCTATTATAGCAATGTTGGGCGATAATAGCGAGCTACCTACTAGCGAAAAGGGAGCTGCTATAGCCGTATACTTCTATTCTATGGGTAATACCCCTATTATCTATGTTTTTATTGATAAAGCACAGAGATTCGCTATCGTGGTGATCTATTTACTCACCGCATCGCGTGGGCCGCTCAGATACTCCTCCGCGTCGTGGATAAGGAAGAGGCTTACGTCATCGCGGGTTTTGCCGGCCTTATGGAAGGGCGTGCTAATGACGTGGATGAGGATGATCATATACACCAAGACAAAGCTAATCAGCCCCACAACCGTTAGGCTAGCGACAAATGGGTCGATGTTGGTAATAAGCAAGAGGCCAAGCAACGCTACCACAATAGAGCGCGCCAAGATAGATGCTGAGGGAATAAAGCGAATCCGCTGGATGTAATCGACCCGATGGCGGTGGCGGAGCAGCACCGTCTGCTGCTGCTTGAGCTTGACGATAAAGTTGGGCGGCACATTGCCCTGCTCCATCGTGGCAAAATACGGCGTTAAGCCCCGGATGTCCTGCCGAGCATCGTAGGCCGAGTGGCGCACATCGCTCGAAAACCCTTGGGCTACAGCATGGAGCTGGTGCCGAAAGCCATCGATATCAAACACCGGATAGCTCTGATGAATCGCCGCGGCGTCATCATACATATCCTCTAGTAGCGCCGCAAACTCCGCTGGGATCCGCTCCGACTCTTTGTAGTCTGCGATCGTAGCCGAGAGCAAAAAACCAATCACAAAGGTCACGCTGGATATGACGCTATTATGCAATGAGCTCTGCTCAATCGGCTCCCACCCCAGGCGGTGCAGGACGAACTTCACGCTCACCACCACTGTCGCCACTGCCAGCGCCTGCCAAAAAATCCGCAGGAGCTTACCCCGCTGCTTAATCTGTTTTATCTGCTTGATAGGTCGATTCATAATTTTTCTATTATACCGTATGAAGCGCGGGAAGCAATTGTCTTGCCCTGTTAGTGTATGTAATCAACTAGGTGTAGCCGTATTGCTGGATAAGGAATATGATATACCCATGCCCCTATTACCCTTATAGGTCACCCCTATAGGTCACCCCTACGACGCAGAGCAAGCTCTTCCACCGAGGCAACATCGCGTAGCCACGGAAAATGCCGCAGCAGCACTGCTGATTGCACAAGCTCCTGCCAGGAGATCGCGCGAGTGGTAATCCGCTCGCCTGCATCACAGTGCGGTGGCATGTGGTGCACGGGTCGCCGGGCTAGCACAAGGTGGATAAACCACTCCATCTTCGGCTCAGGCTGCACCACCTCCAGCAGCTGCCAGTCGGCGAACTCCCAACCTGTCTCCTCGCGCAGTTCGCGCTGCGCCGCCGCGATGATGGTTGTATCCTCGGGGTCGACCCGCCCTGCTGGCAGGTGGCCACGCCGCACGATGCCGCCTGGCTGCTCTTCATCATTCACCAGCACCTTGCCTGTATCATCGACCGCAATGATGAATACTGTATCGGGTCGGTGTACCATCTCGAAGGTTGCTACTGAGCCATCATAGAGCCGCTGCGGCCACTGATAGACGCGAAATATCTCGCCCACAAAGACACACTGTGCCTCGGGCGGAATCATCCGAGCATGGGGCGGAATGGTACGTTGTGTCATGATGGTATTGTAGCATTGTTCATGTCTTCATGCATTTCTCACTGCACATCATATTCCAAAAATTCGCCCCCGCCCTGCACATCTGCTACAATAATCCTTATGCATAATGATATCGAAACAATCCTCTTTACCAAAGATGACATTGCGCGGGCGGTGGCGCGCCTGGGCCAGCAGCTGAGCCAGGAATATGCCGATAAAAACCCGCTGGTGGTGGGGATTCTGCGCGGGGCAGCACCCTTTATGATCGACCTGGTGCGGGCGATGGATTGCATGCTGGAAATCGACTTTATGGATGTCTCGAGTTATGGCGATGAGCTGACCTCCACCGGCAATGTGCGCATCCTCAAAGACCTCGATACGGACGTGGCTGGCCGGCATGTGCTGCTGGTAGAAGACATCGTGGATACGGGTCACACTGCCCAGGCGCTGTTTGATTTATTTGCCGAGCGCCACACCGCCAGCACTAAGCTCTGCACCCTGCTAGACAAGCCCGAGCGCCGCACAGTGGATGTGCAGGCCGATTACATTGGCATCCCCACCCCCAATGAATTCGTGGTGGGCTACGGCCTCGACTACCGCCAGCACTACCGCAACTTGCCGTACATTGGCGTGCTGAAGCCTGGGGTGTATCAGTAAGAGTGCCCTACGCTATATTGGGCGGCCACTACGGTCGATGCCTGTCGTGTCGACCTTGCCCTGCCAGTCTTCAGGTATAAGAAGTTGTGTATCAGGATGCTGCACGGTCGGTGGCAGATCGGCTAGCTGCTTTGCGTCAACCACAAGCGCATACTTCATTCCAAGCATTGCTGTGCGGACAATGGCGTCGGTCGTTGCGGCAGATACCTCTGCCTGTTGGAAGCGCTCTGCCTGCAAGTCGTAAGAAGCGCCATAAGCATCTTGCTCAGTCTTATCTGGATTATAGCGCCCAAACGCAAAACCAAGTGTATAAGCAAAATCCTCTGGTAATATTAGGTATGAGTCCTTAGATTCAAAGCCAATCGCAGCCCGCAAATCCTTATGATGCGACTGATCCCCTACCCCGATATCTGCCACATAGACATCACCCGCACTTCGGTGTAGACCATACCATACACCAAGGCGTGCCTTATCCGCATCATCGTTTGCTCGCAAATTGCGCAGGTGTATCTGCACGTTGGGTTCTTCAGGTGATGGGTGTGCTGATGCTTGGAACTTTTCTCTGTCATGGAGATAGATTATATCACAAGGTGGTGATGTATGCGAACAAGTGAGCATTTATAGATAAAACAAAAAGGCGTGTTTCGTAAACACGCCACAGATGCACACCGCCAGGTAGCGCTCCATAGAGGAAACCTCTCACGCTACTTCACTCATTGGTAAGATAAGCTGACGATATGACTGACTCCTTCGTCTAGTATAAGCTATGCACTGCTTTCACACAAGGTGCTCACCATCACCATAACCATACCAGCGCCGCGCACCAACGTTATAGGCAGTAATAAATTCGCCATTAATAATGAGAAGCTTAGTAATGCTCAGCTTATGCAGTGCCTCCTTTTGCGGCGGGAGTCGATGTTGAATAGGCTTTGTATATGTCTGATGAATCAACCGCGCAATGTAATCAATCATCCGCAGGCCGTAGTGCGTCTGTGGATCAACTGGCACAATCTCTATCTTGTGGCGATAGCGAGCCATTGGAAACTGATGCTCATCGCTTAGCCGGTCTTGCAGATATTTTTCTATCTTGCGAGCAGCCACTGCCTTCATTGTCTTGTTGCTTACGACAATACGCACATCGTCATTATATTGCAAAACCCACTGTCTAATGAGTCGCAGCAAAATCCGCTGCCGCAGCTTGTGACGCACGCGTCGATTGCGCTGAAAAACTGGCGTTCGCACCGTCTTGTCGACGACCGTGTACGCAATCCGGTGGTCGGCCTGCGCCGATAAACTCGTAACGATCTGCCGCTGAGCGCGCTGCTTTTCGTGAAATGGGACACGGTTTTCATACCACGGCTTATGCGATGGTTGTTGGCGTCGATGCATTGCAGATGCGTTCACCCGCCGGATAAGATTCTTCATCCGTTTGAGTGCTTTCTCATCATCAATCATCAGCGCTGCCATGACGAAGTACGGCTCGTGAGAGCTAAAGCCTAGTGTACCAGATTCGTCAATGCAGATTGTTTTCATCTATTCTAAGATTCCTTTCCCATTATATAACCTCGCAAGGCAGACGGGATTATCTTTTTACTTATTGCGTGATGGTTTCTTTGGCTCGTATCGATCCAGATGCACAGCAAGCCCACTCTGCTCCAGTGTACGTATTGTCACTTCTGTGCCGGTGCTGTCGCTTTCTGTCGTCAGGACTGGATCGTCGCGATTTGTTTTTTTGACAATATACGAGACACTGCCGCCTTTCATCTGATCCCATCGCGCATGATTGAGCTGTGTGGAGTCAGTTGGGTCAAATAATGTATAACTCACACTGTGTTCTGGTGTAACGGTCGACCCCTTTGGGCAATGAAGCGTTGCCTTATCGGCTTCATACCCGGTAAAGGAAGGTGGGTTATCTTTATACGAAACATTCTCCCAGCCAACGAGACCACCGTCGTGTGTTGTGCATTGCCTTTCTATCGTCACACCCACATCTTTTTCCAAGCTTGCACAGCCAGCCGCGCCTCCTGTGGCAACCGCTAGTGCCGCCACTGAGCCAACAATCTTCGCTGATCGGCTGCGCCAGTTGGTCTCTGTCTGTAGTCCTTCGTTTCTGCTCATAGGTTGATCCTTATACTTACCTTGTGATACTAGATATAATAGTATAGCCCTGCTCTATGGGCAAGCATAGCTACAATAGGTGCTATCTTAGGTCAAGGCATTTTAAAACGACTTTACACTACTCCACAGAAAACCAAACACCCCGCATCAGTATGATGCGGGGCATAGTGAGCAGAACGTGATATAGGCTACATACGCTGCTTAGTTATCAAACGTCCCAACGATGTTGACATGGTTTTTGATGCCATCGCCTTGTGCTTCGTTGGTGACTGTGAACGAGCCATAGGTTGCACTGTGTGGGTATTGTGGTGAGGCCCAGTTGGTCTCGGGGATACCCTCGATGGTGCGATCGGTCGCCCGCAGGGTGAGCACGCCAGTGCTTTGCGGCTTGTTTGTGGCACGGCGTGTTGCGTGGAACCACTCTGGCGTTTGCTGCGCCTTGGCATAGCCGTGCCACCAGCGCTGACCAGGCTGAGCAATCTTGGCACCGCGGCGTGGCGTACTCCACTGCCAGCTCGATGCCCAGATGGCTTTGTTGTTCTTGTCGTACACGACGATATTGCGGTCGCCCTGGAAGGCTAGGCGTGCACCCTTGCCCTGAGTATTAGATGCCCACTGAGCCGTACCGGTGTGGCTATAGAGTACCAAGTTGCCATCCTTTTGGAAGGTAAGAAGAAGCTCGCGGCCACCCGTCGTCTTGCCACTACTCAGGCAAAAGTTCCCTGGCGCAAAGTTGACTGTCTTACTCCCCCAGACAAAGCGCCCACTGTTGGCAAATGATTCGTTGGAGGCCCAGTCGTACACCTCTGTGCCGGCCACCACCCAGCCATGCTGCTGGCGGAAGCTGTTGGTTGCGTCGGCGCTGTGGTCCTCTGGATAGCCCTCGGGCATCTTCCAGTAGGCATATGCATTGGCCGCCTTGACTTGGCCTACCACTGTGCTGCACGCTGCACGTGCTGCACTGAGCTCTTGCTCGGTAGCATGAGCTGGCGCACCACTCAGGCACACCATGGCTGCGGCCACTGCTACGCCTGCCAGCGAATAGTTAATTAACTTCGTCATACACCCTCCTTTGTGTTAGGTTGTTGTGCCTCTAGTATACCCCACTATCCTCTGTTGTAATAGCCCGAAAGACCACCCCTTATTACCCCATCTCTGTAGCGGTGTAAAAACCACATCGTGCTGTGGAAATAGCGTGGATAACTGCCCACACTGCGAGAATATACAGTGCTCTCTCGCCCTGGCAAAAATATGCATTATGCAGCGAGCCTTGCAAGATTATGGGCCTAACCCCTTGCAAAAAACTAACCATAAGCGTTATAATCATGCTCATAACGTTTTTAGACAAAAACAGGGGGGACAAAACGGTGATAAAAAAAGCAATTATAGTGCTTGTGGTGCTGAGTGGTGCTGCGCTGCTTGCACTTCTCTATCACAGCACGACGCATGCCGATCAGTGGGGTATGGTGTGGCACGATGAGTTTACTGGCTCGGCTGTGTCTGGCGAGTGGGATATACTCAAGCAAAATACTGATAATCTGCGCAATACGCATCTCGCCTACAGCCCAAACAATCTCAAGGTCGCCAACAGCCATCTCGAGATCACTACGCAGCGCCACTGCGTGAGCAACCTCAGTGAGCCACTTACCAGTGCCAACATGAGTGAGCAGCCATGCCCGAGCGGCACCACGACTCGCTACCTCAGTGGGCGAGTCAAGAACAAGGCCAAGGTTGTCGATGGCACTAAGCCATTCCGAGCAGAGATTCGGGCGAAGTTTAATTGGAATGGTAAGCGTGGCACACGGCCATCGCTGTGGATGGTAAGTGGCAATACCCTACAAAACTGCAACGACAACCCCAAGGCCAACGACCCATATGGCGAGCTAGACATCATCGAGTGGTATTCATCCACACCAAATTATGCGTGGTCAACCACCCATATGTCGTGCTACCACCATGGTGTCGATGCCAAATGGAAGACTGGCTGGCGGACGCGTGCCCTATCGCACAGTGGCGAGCACTATGCCGGTGCGCGGCCAGGCTCGTTTGCCTACGAGTGGCACACCTGGGCCGTTGAGTATGATGGTACGACGGTCAAGTACTTTGTAGACGACGAGCCCATCAAGGTATATCGCTACCATGTGAGCCCTACCGACGATGGCAACATCTTCCCTAGAAAGGATGCCGAACCACTGACGAAGGTCGCCAGCCAAGAGAATATCAATGGGGCATTCCACCGCGGCTGGCAATTCATCCTCAACGACTACGTCGAGATTAGCAAAAATCTCAGCCCTATCGACCCGTCTGAGCCATTCCCCACACAGACGATGCTGATCGACTATGTGCGCGTCTTCCAAAAGGGTGCGGGCACGCAGCCACCCGAGACACCAGTGCCAGCAACCGGCACGAAATGGGCCAAGCAGACTGCCGCCGGTGACCGCAAATGGTCTGCCCTCACTAGCTCAGCCGATGGCAGTAAGCTTGCGGCCGCTGCCTGGGGTGGCACAATCCACACCTCGCGCGACGGTGGTGCAACGTGGACGGAGCAGCCAAAGTCGGAAGTGCGCAATTGGGTAAGCATCGCGAGCTCGGCTGATGGGAGCAAGCTTGCGGCACTCTACGATTGGGGTGGCTACATCATGACATCGCAAGACGGTGGTGCAACGTGGCACAAGCATGCGATGAGCGGGACGATCAACTGGATGTCGATCGCGAGCTCGGCTGATGGGAGCAAGCTCGTAGCCGTCGCCAAGGATCACACTATCTACACCTCGCGCGATGGCGGTGCGACGTGGACGGAGCAACCAAAGTCGGGCAGCCGCAAATGGCGCGCCGTCACAAGCTCGGCCGATGGCAATAAACTAGCTGCAGTCGTCGAAGACGGTGGCATCTACACCTCTTCGAACGGTGGTGTGACGTGGACGGAACGCGCCCAAGCTGGCAACCGCACCTGGACATCAATTGCCAGCTCGCCCGACGGCACAAAGCTGGTCGCAACAGCCGCTGGTGGCTATATCTATACTTCAGCCGACGGTGGCGTGACGTGGACGGAGCGCAGCGTGGACGGCCGGCACAACTGGACAGCAGCAACCATCTCGGCCGATGGCAACACCCTCGCCGCAACAGCCGGTGGCGGTGGCTATATCTACGTATCGACCGACGGCGGTGCAACGTGGATAGCTCAGACGTCGCCTGGCGTGCCCAACTGGTCGGCTCTTGCCAGCTCGGCTGATGGGAGCAAGCTGATAGCTGCTGCCTACGGTGGCATGATATATACCACCACTCCACCGGTAGATGATCGCACACTGGCCGCTGCCGAAGCTGCTGTGGCCCGAGCCGAAGCCAGCAAGAGCCCTGCAGATATTGCTGCTGCTCAAGCCCGCATTGCCGCCGTCAAGGATGCACGCAAACAAGCCGCTCTCCAGGCTCGGCTAAACGCCATCACATCAGCTCCATCCATAACAACACCCAAGCAGCCCACACAACCGACCAACTCAACTACAATCCCTCAGCCACACGGCGGTGCGGTATCGCTCGCTACGGCCGGCAAACCGTGCAGCCACATTGCCTCAGCCGAGCCAGCAACCGCCCCCGCGCAGTACCAAGGCCGGGTTCTGCGCAACAGCGTACGCTTCACCATCACCTGTGCTGGGCAGACCGCTCACACTGGCTACACCACCCATGTAGCACTCACACTCAGCAAGCACTACCGCGACCCAAGCCGCCTCACCGTGCTCAAACTTGCCAAAGGTGGCTCGGTCATCGAAGATATCACAGGCCGGATCAACTTTGGCACAAACCCCAGTGGTACACGCACAACCATCGCTTACGACGTAACTGACGGTGGCTTTGGCGACGAAGACGGCGCTGCCAATGGCACAATCCTCGACCCCATCGCCATCTACGAAGACACGTCGCACACCGACTCTACCAGCAACTCATCGCGCCCTAGTGGCCTCCTTGCCAACACTGGCGACAGCCTCCTCCCCACCGCCCTCGGCGCAATTGCCCTAGGTGGTGGCGGGGTGTGGATGCTCCGCAGGCGGCGCTCGTAGCGCACTGCTACCCCACGCAGGTGCACCTCGGCTTGGATACTATGCTATCCAAGCCGATTTCTTTTGCCTCCTCGCGTGTATTAGTCTGTGTATACAAGCTTGCTGGTATGAGCGAAATTCGCATTGGTTGGCCGTGTACGGCTAGCACTCTAGCCACCCCAACGCTGCTTTGGGTAAGAATAAGAGCACGCTATACGGTGTCTCTCCAAAAAGTACAAGCTGCCCTCATCGGCGGAGGGCTAGCGGAAGGCCATTTGTTGACTCAATACAATCACTCTTGCTGCCGTTGATGTAGCCTACATGCCGATACACTAGTGATCGGCACCGAGACACGCCACACAGGAGGTAAGCTCTATCGGCAGCCACCATCTCTAGCATCATAACTGCGCACAGCCAAAGGCCGCACCAACACGGTCGTGGCCCACCTATTCTCACCCAAGAGCCCCTAGCAGCGCGCTAGTGCTGGCATTCTACCTATATAAGGTGTTTCCTTGCTGCTTATGCTCAAGCACAGCTATGCCATATCACTGCTACGTTAGTACCCAAGCCGCTCAATATAATATAATTACTCTAATACAGGCCACATTCTACCCTGCCAACCAAAAAAGAGAAAGGCATACTGTATGCCTTTCTCTTGGGTATAGAGACGCTGCAGTGCAGTGCTCTAGTTCTTGCGGCTCTTGACGAACCAGAAGCTCCCGGCGCCAAGACCACTGGCTGCGAGTGCAGCAACGAGCCATACGCTGTCGCCGGTGTCGGCGAGAGCTGGACCTTCGTGCTTAGCAGGAGTGGCAGCCTCTGCTGCTGGTTTAGCTGCAGGTGCTGGGTTGGCTGCAGGTGCTGGGTTGGCTGCAGGTGCTTGCTCTGCAGCTGGAGCCGGCTCTTCTGCTGGTGCAGGTTCTACGGCTGGCTCAGCTGGGGCAGGTGTAGCTGGAGCTGGGGTTGCGGGCGCAGGATTGGCTGGAGCGGGTGTAGCAGGCGCAGGATTAGCTGGAGCGGGGTTTGCTGGAGCCGGAGTCGCAGGTGCGGGCGTTGCTGGTGCGGGCGTTGCGGGCGCAGGATTAGCAGGTGCCGGGGTAGCGGGAGCCGGATTGGCAGGTGCTGGGGTTGCCGGAGCTGGGGTTGCTGGAGCTGGATTTGCGGGCGCTGGGTTGGCCGGAGCTGGGGTTGCTGGAGCTGGGTTGGCTGGGGCAGGATTAGCTGGAGCGGGCGTAGCTGGAGCCGGCTGCACAACTGGCTTGTCCTTAGCTGTTGCTGTGTTGATGTTGCCACCGTTGAGTGCTGCAGCGAGGTTAGCCCCGTCGTTCGACATAACAACAGCCGACCACGCACCGGTAGCAGCGCTGTCATTTTCCATCCAGGTTGCACCACCGTCATCTGAAGTGTAGATCTTACCACCATTGACGGTTGCGGCGAGCTTCATACCATCAGCCGAGCTAGCGATCGATGTCCATTTCTGTGGGGTTGATGCAGCTTGCTCTTTCCAAGTAACACCGCCGTCTGTCGAGGTGTGAATCTTGCCACCATTGACGGTTGCAGCAAGCTTCATACCATCAGCCGAGCTAGCGATCGATGTCCACTTCTGAGTGCCAGCAGCGGCTTGCTCTGTCCAGGTGACACCACTGTCTGTCGAGGTGTAGACAACGCCGTCGGCAACAGTCGCGGCAAGCTTGGTGCCATCAGCCGAGCCGGCGATCGATGTCCACTTCTTCGCACCTGGGTTGGCTTGCTCTTTCCAGCTTGCGCCAGAGTTGGTGGAGGTAAATACCCCACGGTTGGTTGCCACAGCGGCGAGCTTGGTGCCGTCGGCCGAGCTCGTCACAGACACCCAGTCACCAGCAGCTCCTGGGAGACCATTTTTCGTCCAGGTAGCACCTGAGTCATTCGAGGTGTACATGTAGCCACCCCATTGGTAAAAGGCAGCGATCTTACTACCATCGGCTGAACTGGCAAGAGCCGTCCACTTTTGCGGCGCAGGAAGGCCGGTTATTGGTCGTTCCATCCAGGTGACACCACTGTCTGTCGAGGTGTAGACATTCCCGACATTCACTGCTGCGACGAGCTTGGTGCCGTCTGTCGAGCCAGCCATTGCCGACCAGTTCTTTGCACCAGAGCCAGCTTGGTCCTTCCAGGCCACCTCTTGGGCGGCACGTGTGGGCTGAGCAAACAATGCCACCATGGCAGCTACTGCCACCAGGCACCCAGCCTGAGACACACGCGTCAGTGTTCTCCATCTATTATGTTTTGCTTGCCTGAGTTCCCTCATGCAATAACCCTCCTTTTTGTTGTGAAACACAACACCTTAAATATAACGTTCGCATTATAACACTATTGTGCTTATGGTAACAAGGGGTAATTGAGCAGTGATCGGCAGTATATTTCGCTACGTGCTACGAGTGGTGGCGTTCGTCGTCGTTGCTGGAGCTGTATTGGGTAGAAATCCACCGCATCATATGGTATATTGCAAGACCTAGCACAAGCAGCAGCGATAGATACACGAGTACGAATTTTGCCATCGTCGCTACTGTTGTGCTGGCCGCAAGTGCTGGGTGCACAAGTGCCGGAAATTGGCTCAGCATGAACGCAAAAGCTATATTTTCCCACCAGTCGCAAGCAGCAGCCACCACAGGCAGCACAACTATCCACCGAGCCCAGCTCAGCTTCCGCCGCAGCGGGAGGCGCCGAACAAAAAGCGCCAATGTGCAAGCATAAAACACTGCATAGATAACTGCATAACAGGCGTCGATCGGCAAAAAGATATGGAGATACGCGCTTCTACCAGCCTCACCCAGAGCGGCCAATGTATGGTTGATGTGGGCGGCATTGTTGCCAAAGTTAAGGTCGAGAATTGCCGCACCACCAGACACCTGCGACACATACCAAGCCGCCTGTCGCATCGCAGCCATACCAAGGAGAAAAATTACCAGCAGTCCCCCAATATGGCGAAGCTTTACCGCTTGAATACGACGAGTTATACGCATGATTTTATTATACCTCTATAGTAGTTTAGCGGAATCGACCCTCCTAAATGAGACAGTCCGCTTATACTCGCTCCGTGACAGATGCAAAAGCAGTGCTTATATAGCAAGCCACAAATACTACCAGCCACGCCACAAGCGAGACAACGCCTACTGCTGAGCTAGCCAATAGTGAGCTCCCACCAACGACCAGAAGCAACATAACTTGCGAGAAGCCATTAAACGTCCCATGCAGCACGGCAGCAAGCCACACACTTCGGGTTCGCTCAACGACAAAACCAAGCACAAGCGACATCACCACACAAAATCCAATGAACAACACCGACCCCGGAAGCGCGTTCGCTGTGCCATAATTATACCCTAGGGCAATCAGCGGAATATGCCACAGCCCCCATAGCACGCCAATCGTCACATATTTCTTGCAAAATGGCCGTCCAGCAAATGCCTGCGCAAGGTAACCACGCCACATGATCTCTTCCGCCATCGCAAAGATCGCATTTACCGTTAGCCCGGCCATCAATGCACCAAAGATACCAAGTGGCAGCATGACAAGCGGTGTTGGCGGCATATTCATCGCGCTGGTATCGACCGACGTGCCGATGAGCTTCTCAAGGTTGTGCACCAAGTGCTCATTCGTCGTCGCTAGATGTCCAAAAGTCTCTGGCCACAGCCAGCCAAGAATAGCAACGGAGCCAATCATCAATATGGCCCAGGCCAAGAATAGCCCAGCGACCAATGCATACTTCTTCACGGTGATGTGCTTTAATGATAACAACGCACGAAATGGTATTGGTATGCCAAGCATCAATCGACTCAGTAAGAGCGTATACAGTGGTACCGGCATATACAAAACCGCGATGTACGCCAAGCGCAATGCTAGCGCTACCGGCGGCGCGCTACTGCTTGTTGCAGCTACAACCGCCCAGTAGCCGCCTCCGGCGAGTGCCGTCAAGAGAAAGAGGGTGATGAGTACTTTGTTGCGATGCTCTTTTTTAATGAGAGGGAGTGAATTGGATGTTTTTTCTGTCGTGTTACTCATCTGTATACACCTAGCCTTTTGTGATTTTGTTCGTATGAGGTGATTATACCACTCTGAAGCTTTTTTCGCTATTTACTTATATAGATAATTGTCCACCATAACTAGATTAGCTCATTTGCTTTATTCCTCTATCGTCGCTACAATAGAGCTATTAAGACGAAAAGGTTCCGAACGGTTAATTGCCTAAGGACCCTTTTTCTATTTAGTGCCGGACAGCTAACTTACTGCCTCAAGCTATACAACCGCCATCTCCTCCCCCATCGCCTGCACCTGCCACTGGCGGTTGATGGCAAAACCGGCGGTAATGACCGGGTTGTGCGGGTCATTGTAGCCCGCAGTCTCCATACTACTAATCTCTACATCCTCATTATAAATTTACTGAATAATTCCTTTATCAACACGAATCGGATAGAAGACCAGCTTATTTTGTGAGGAATCAATATACATGTATTTTTCTCCTATCCTATCGTTTACAATTTCTTTCGCAACAATCATTCCATCATAATCCCGGATAACCGCATATCTACTATTATCTAAGACGAAAGCTCTGGATGGCCTCAACATAGAACTAGCCCAATATCCTACCGCATATGATAATAAAAAGATTATCGTAGTTGTAATGAGAATTACACTGTAGGCTTGCATAATATTTGACTTTTCAAATTCACTCGGCTCAGACGATCTACTCTCATGCTTATTGAAATCACCAAGACTTTCTACTAACATTTTCTTGAATGGACGACGAAAGCGAAATTGGAACAATATCCATGCTAAAACACTTGTTATGGGCATAATCAAAGCCGCAATTATTAACCATTGGATATCTACCCTTCCAGAATAAACAAGCGACCAGAACAAGAATGAAACAAAAACTACAACAAATTCAAACACTCTTCCGTAAATAAACTTTCTTACTTCAGACTTTTTTCTCTTATTTAATGCGTCAAAGAGCAGATTCACGAGAGGGTTTAGGCATACACTTAATGACATTATCGCCACAAAGCTAACTACTAGGCTTGATACAATCACACGAGCTGCCTGCCAAGAGATACCATAGGATCTCAAGTAGCTCACCTCGAATATATAGGCTGCAAAATATGCAACGATAGTCAGAAGAAACGCTGTCCCTACTTTCTCTATAATCACCTTATGGTTCACAGTCACACACCAAAAATCGTTATTGTTTTATACAAGTTCGTTTATATCTACCCGCCGCTGCTCCGTCGTATCTCGCTCGCGCACGGTCACCGTGCCATCCTCCAGCGTTTGGAAGTCGATCACCACGCAGTAGGGCGTGCCGATTTCGTCTTGGCGGCGGTAGCGTTTGCCGATGTTGCCGTTGTCGTCCCACATCACTCGGCCGGGGTTGGCTTTGGCGAGTGCGGCGTAGACTTCGCGGGCTTTTTCCACCAATTCTGGCTTATTTTTGAGTAGCGGTGAAACGGCAAATTTGACTGGTGCCAAATGCTCTGGCAACGCCAAATACACCCGCTTTTCACCATTTTGCTCGTCCTCGCGGTAGCTACTGGCCAGCACTGCCATCAGCGCCCGCTCAATGCCGAAGCTGGGCTCGATGACGTGCGGCACAAATTTCGTGTTCGTCCCCTTGATGGTATATTCCATGCTCTTACCACTGGCGCGTTGGATGTTCATTAGGTCAAAATCGGTCCGGTACGCGATGCCCATCAGCTCTTCGCGGCCGATCGGATAATCGTACTCAATGTCGATCGTCTTTTTGCTATAGTGTGCCCGATCCTCTGCCGGCACATCGAGCTCGTGAATGTGCTCTTGCCTAAGGCCTAGTTCTGCCAAGAACGCGTGCGTACTCGCGAGCAGCTCATCAAACGCTTCTTGCCAATGCTCAGGATTTACGAAATATTCAATCTCCATCTGCTCAAACTCACGGCTGCGGAAGACGAAGTCGCGCGGCGCAATCTCATTACGAAACGCCTTGCCCTGCTGAGCGATACCAAATGGTAAGTTCGGGTAGAAACTATCGACAATGTTTTTGAAATTGGTGAAGATACCTTGAGCGGTTTCGGGGCGGAGATAACTGATACTGTCCTCACTCTCAGTCGCACCGACGTGTGTTTTGAACATCATATTAAACGTCCGCGACTTACTCAGCGGATTACCATCCGGGCTTTTGATGCCTTGTTCTACAATCGCCGCGTCCATCTGCTCCATGGTCATGCCGTCCGCATCAACGCCATTATCTTTGAGGATATGATCGGTGCGGTAGCGTCGGTGATTGACCGTGTCTTCACACAGCGGATCAACGAAGGTATCCACATGCCCACTCGCCTTCCACACCTTCTGATTCATCAAAATCGCCGCATCGACGCCATACATGTCATCACGCTCGTCGACGAATCTGCGCCACCATAGGTTCATAATATTGCGCTTCAGCTGCACACCCAGCGGGCCGTAGTCCCACGTGCCACTCAGGCCGCCATACACGTCCGACCCCTGATAAATAAAGCCGCGGCGCTTACACAGGCTAATAATTGCTTCCATTGTTACATTACTCGTTGTGCTACTCACACGCGTCCTTTCTCCGCGTTGGCAACGCGGCAGCTTCATGATTGGTTCTTTGGTATTATTATAGCATTTTCCTAGAGTGGAGTGTGTCTTATGGCCAAGCATGGCATTGATACCTTCATCTCAATAACCTCACGCTCTGCCCCCAAGCAACTTACCGAACAAGAAAATATATGGAGGCCGGCGATCAAACAGACGGAAGACCTCTGCTGTATGTTCTGGCCGGAACATTTTCGGTGCGGTGAGTTGCTATGGGGGGCGATAGGAAGGTTTTGCAATTCAAGCTATAGCATTACACCCCGGCATGCTGCCGCGCGACAAGCCAGCATTCGGGCAGAATAGTCAGTACGCCACCGACCTGTGCTACTACTGTGGGTGGGCGCGTGGCGAGTAGGCGGAGCAGCTTGATGTGCGCTGCGGTGATGTCGCCTTGATCGCTGAGACGCAGGCCACGTTCTGACCCATCATACATATACCGCCGCTCGGGCTGGAGGGGTTGGCCTACGACGTCGCGCAGCAGGTTAAGCTCGTAGCCCTGCAGCGCCGCATAATGGATAGCTAGCCAGGCTTGAGTAAGCATGACGGGCACACTAGTCTGATTGAGCCCCTCATATACCAAGCGCAGTACCTCATACCACGCTGGCTCGTCTAGCATGCGGCTGGCCTGCGCCACCAGCTGGATGGCGGCATAGCCAGCTTGTAGGCGATCATAATCGGCCACGATTGTCTGATAATACTTCGTCAGGCGGGCCTGTGTTAGCACGCCCAGCTCACTGCGTCCCTGGCGGATGACAACATCGCTGATCGCAAAGAGTTCAACCGCCCCAGCTAGCCGGCTCTTTTCGCGCCGGACACCCTTGGCAATTACCGCCCGCTGCCCCTCTGGTGTAAGCAATTGCAGTACACGGTCGGCCTCGCCATAGTTGGTGCGGCGCAGGACGATCGCTGTGGTGCGCTGCATACTCATGTCGCTACCTCGCTTGGGATGCACCTGCGTAGTACGTTCGTCACGTCGCTCGGGTGCATCGTTGTTTTGTCGAGCAGGGCAACGACACCGTAGGGTGCGAGATCGGCTAGCGTCATGTCGCTCGCATTATTACTACAGATGATAATGGGGATGCGCGCTGTATCGCTATACGATTGCAGTTCGTGGAGCAGCACCAGGCCATTACCCCCGGGCATGAACATATCGAGGATGATCACTGCTGGGAGTGCCTCGTCGAGCGCTGCCATGCCAGCCAGCACATCGGCCGCGTAGACGGGCACCATACCAGCCCGCCGCACCGCCGCAAGCTGCAGCTCAGCAAACCATTGGTCATCGTCGATGACCAACACCCGCGGCGGCGATTGCGTCATAATAACCTCTGTTGATACACCGCCTGAAGATCGATGTAGAAGGTCGCGCCATCGCGGTGCCGCACTGCCCCAATCTGCGCCTCCATCGCGCTGGCAAATTGCCCTGCAATGTAGAGCCCTAGGCCACTGCTGCCTGGCCGGCTGTGCAGCGGCTGCGCGCTCACGCCAAGGCGTTGCTCCAATTGCTGCCAGAGTGATGGCGGAATAGCCGGGCCATAGTCGCGTACCGCCAGGCGGATTACCTGGCCGCCAGCTCGCCGAGAGAGCCGCACTACCACGGGTGCATCGCCTTCGCCACTGTAGTGAAGTGCGTTGTCGGCGAAGTTGCACAGGACGCGCCGCAGGAGGTCGCGGTTGCCGAGACCCACCACTGCCCGCCGCGGCACACGTACCGCTAGGCGACGCCCCTTGGCTGCGTAGAGTGGCTGGAGCTCGGCCACGACGTCGCGCACCACCAACGCCAGATTGAGCGGCTCGATGCCAAATAACTCCTCGTGGAGACGGGTGGATTGCGTTAAGTCGGTGGTGAGGCGCAAGGCCCGCTCGCTGGTGAGTGCCATCCGCCGGGCTAGCTCGGCCACCTCGACGGGCGACAACCCTCCAGCCTCCAAGCTCAGCGCCAATTGCCGTAGCAGCGCCAGTGGCGACTTGAGGTCGTGTGCCGCCGCAACAAAGAGCGACGCCTCCCCCCAGGAAGCGCCGCTCATCATAACCGCATTCCCCTCCGTGCTCATACCAGCTGCATTGTAGCACAGATCGTCGCAATGTTCTATATTTATTCGTTAAATTTAATGGTTTTTATCAGGGCTTCGTAGTCGTTATTAAATACGTCGGCATCTGTCCGCACCGTGAGCGTCCGGTCGCGCATCTTGATCACCACTGCGGTGCCACGGATATCTTTGCTAAAGTTTCCTTCCAGACGCGTGCCTGTCAGGCCTTTGTCATTGCTCCAGGCGCTCGACTTCAACTCACCTTTTTTGATTTGGCTGTCGTAGTCGGCCACCGCTTTGTCGTAGATCTTCTGCTCAATGCTAATCCGAATAGCAATCTTCTGCGTGTCTGTCACTGGTGGCACGACGCGAGGGTTGAGATACGCCTCGTACGTCTTGCCACCACCCTCGCTCACATCGGTGGCTTGGTAGGCACTCCAGGTCTTGGGGTAGTCGAAGGTCAGGCGGCCATAGTCATCTGGCCCAACGAACTGCAGCATCGGCTGCTTTTCGCGCTCGGCAAATTTCTTCTCGTCTTCGTCTGCTTGCGTCTTCTTGGCCTCAGCCTGCGCAGCGGTAATCTTGCTATCGAGATTGCTCTTGGCCTCGGTATAGTTGGTGTAGGCCCAGGCCGAAAACCCACCAAAGAGCACCACCAGCAGGGCTAGCCCAATGATGGCAAAGGTGCTGCCACTAAGAAAACTTCGTCGTTTGTAAGATTGCTTCGTCATACTCCTATTATACTTATGCCTGGGGCGATAGACAAGAGCGGGATGCTATTTGTGCTGTTCTGCTCGCACTTGATATAGCTTATGCGCGCCTTGCTCGCGCACTGGTGTCCAGCCAGGCACGGCAAAGGCGTAGGAGATAAACCATAGGTCTGTGCCGAGGCGGGTGGCTTGCTGCTGCACATGGGCAGCCATCCGAGCGATGTCGCGCGAGTCGCCAAAAGTGTAGACCACTGTGGTGCCAGTTGGAAAGTTCGTGCGGTAGAGGTTACCACACACCACCATCGCTTTGGTATCACCACGCAAACGCCAGCGCGAGAGCAAGACGAGGAGGGGGTTGAGCTCCACGCCAAAGGCTCGTGCCCCCTGCTGGCGGGCGACCTTTAAGACAACACCATCGCCCGAGCCCATGTCCACCAAGCAATCCTCCGGTCCGAGGCTATAGAGCTGGGTCAGCGCCCGCTGCACATCGCGGCGGTGCGACGGTACATAGGGTGCCCCCGTCAGCGCTGTCACGCAAAACAGTAGGATAATGACCAGGAGTGCCCACCACATCATGAGGCAGCTGTGTCCTCTGTGATGATGGTTACCTTATTTTTGATCTCGGTTAGGCGCTGGTCGATCTGCTCAGCAACGCGTGCTGCCTGCTGGTAGCGCTCTACCGCCGCCTCGAGCTCAAACTCATCACTGTCAAACCATGCCAAGATCTCCTCCAGCTGTTCCATCTGCTCACGTAGTGAACGGTTATCTGCATTGCTCTGCTGGTCAGGTTGTGGCGATGTTGATGAGTCAACCGACGGGTTGCTCGTTTGACTATAATCCGGCGTGATTCCCTCTGCTGCAAGGGCCATTGCCAGTTGGTCGTCATCGCTCAGCGTGGCGCGCTTGGCCCGAGGAGCTGATGAAGTGCGCCGAGTGCTGGCATTGGGCGTGGTAGTTGTTTTAGCTGGTTTTGGTGGTTGTTTTGCGTTCGACATGGGTTACCTCCGCTGTTATCATATCGCTATATCGCTCGATGGTGATCGCCTGGCCGACGGCGGCCTGGCCGCGCACGAGGGCATAGCCACGCGCTAGGGTTGCTGCAGGGTTATACAGCCGAAGCCGGGCCTGCAGTGCTGTGCATTGCTGCTCGAGTACCTGCTGCCGCCTGGCTAGCTTCACTCGAGCCTCGGCCAGCTGATGCTGCACCGCTACTTGCTCATCATCTACTGTGGCGATAATCGTTCGCTTCATTGCCTGCAACTGTTCGGTTAGCCGCGCTTGCACTGCCGTGGCATCAGGCGTGATGAGCTGAGCAGCGTTGGTCGGCGTCACAGCCCGGACGTCGGCAGCAAGGTCGGCTAACGTCTCGTCTGTGTCATGCCCCACCCCAACCACTGTTGGCACGCGGCTTGCAGCAATCGCCCGCACCAGCGCTTCGTCGTTAAAAACCTGCAAATCATCGGCACTGCCACCACCACGCACAATCGCCAGCACCTGCGGCACGGTTGCCTGGCGGTTGCAGCGCTCAATGGCGCGGATGATCCGGTCGGCCGCGCCAGCACCCTGGACTGGCACTGCATAGACATCGACCTGCATGCCGCCCCAGCGCTGGCCAATGATGGTCATAAAATCTGCATACCCCGCTGCCTGGGGGCTGCTCACCACAGCAATGTGCTCAGGCCACTCGGGTACTGGCCGCTTGCGTTCTGGAGCAAAGAGTCCTTCTGCACTCAGGCGCTGGCGCAGCAGCTCGAAGTTTTTCTTAATGCTCCCCTGCCCCACCGGCCTCACCTGCTGCACCGTCAGGCTGAATTTGCCGCGCGCCGTGAGTTTAGGCACGGCTTGCACTGCTACCTGCATGCCATCTTCTAGCGCCACCCGAAGCTGCCACACCATCATAAAGCAGCTCACACTGCCTGTCTCGTCCTTGAGGTCAAAAAAGACGAACTTCCCCTGGCGCACTGCCATACTAGCCACCTCGCCCTCGACCGTTAGTACCGGAAATGCTCCCTCCAGCACCTGGCTCGCACAGGCGAGGAAATCGCTAACGCTCAGTGGTGGGAGGTTTGTCGCGTCCATAGCGCATGATAGTTAGTTGATAAAATGCATAGCCAAACACCAGTGTGGTAACGATGGCAATCACGCGGTAGAGCATTGTTCCAGCGATGGCTTGGCCCTGGCTCACGCCTGAAAGCGCTAAGATCCCCACCATGACCGCCTCATACGCACCAGCTCCACCAGGGGTAGCGACGACCACCGCCATTGTCGTGGCCACGCCGTAGGCAATGAGAATTGATGCAGGATTAACCGATACCCCCAGCGATTGGAAGGTCATCCAGAAGGGCAAGATCTCCATAATCGTAAAGATAATACTCCAGACAAAGGGCTGCCACAGCAGTTTCTTGTCGCGCCGCAGCTCGAGGAAATCGGTGTGGAGGTCGTCGCAGTAGCGCCGCACCGCAGCTTCGTCCATCACTGGCTTTGTGCGCCGCAGGATGCGCCGCGCGAAGCCGTTGATTGTCAGCGTGATCTGATGCGCCGCCTTGTGGAGCCGCCGCTGGCTCGTCAGTAAGTATACTCCCAGTAGCGTGATCATCGTCAGGCAAAATACCAGCCCCCCACTCATCAAGATAATCCAGCGGTTCACGCCGCTATCGATCGTCACTATTACCACCGCCACTGCAAGGAACAGCACCACTGCCACAAAGCCCATGACATAGCGCACCATCTGGGCCATCGTCGCACGCCCCGTCGAGACGCCGTATTTGCGTAAGCGCCAGTTAGCGTATGATATACCGCTCAGGCCACCACTGGGGAAAGCGTGGTTAACGAAGTTTAGCTCCAGCGACAAGCGCATCAGGGCAAAGGGGCTCACATCGCGCACGAAGCCCTTTTGCCGCAGATATGAGAAGATCATCTCACCTGCTGCTAAATACCCCAACGCCGCCACCGGAAAGACGGCAATCAAGACCCATATATTGACCTGCTGCAGCAAATGCCACGCCTGGAGAAGTTCGTGCCGCGACAAGAATAGAATCAAGGCAATCAGCACAAACGTCATAATACTCAGCCAGGTGCGGAAGGACAGCTGTTTTATTTTTTTGATATATTTCTTCATAGCTACGGTATATTATACCACGAGGTAGCGAGATAAACCGTTTCTAGCGCTTTATATCAAACCGCATATGAAAGCACGCTGCATAAGCTTGAGAGCGGTCGACTACCCATATTTAATGTATGGGTTCGTGCCATCGCCCCTCCATTCTACCCGCTTTTGCGCTATACTAGGCATATGTATATTGCAATTCTTGGCCGGCAGCCGGCCCTCGGCGTGGCGGAGCTGGAGTGTTTGTATGGCGGGGCGGCGGTGCGTTGGTTTGGAGCGCAGGCCGCTACTATTACCTCTGATACTTTCGATTTTGAGCGTCTGGGTGGCAGCCAAAAGGCGGGCCGGGTGGTGTTAGAGCTGCGCGGTAACTGGCTGGCGGTGAGTCGGCAGATTGTCCGTTACTATAGCGCACAGTGGCAGGGCGCGTCGCACAAGATTACGCTGGGCATGAGTGCTTATGGTTTCTCCGTCAGTGCCCGCGAGGTGCAAAAGACTGGCCTTATTCTCAAGACAAAATTGCGCGCAACTGACACTAGCCTGCGCCTTATTCCTAATGCAGCTCCAGCGCTCAATACTGCCACGAGCCATCACAACAAGCTTGGTCGCTCACCGCATCATATCGAGCTGCTGGTAGTGCGAGCCCAGGATGGACGGGTTATTGTGGCGGAGAGTGTTGGCGCGCAAAACATTTCTGCCCTGGCCGCACGCGACCAAGCCCGTCCGCGCACCGATGCTTTCGTCGGTATGCTGCCGCCCAAGCTCGCCCGCATGATGATTAATATGGCTGGGCCACTGGTGCAGCCCTCACCTACTACTGAGCACTCAGCGCCGCGCCCCGTGCTGCTTGATCCCTTCTGCGGCACTGGCACTGTCTTGCAAGAGGCGCTCCTCCTGGGCTACGATGTGTGCGGCAGCGACCTAAACCCTAAGATGGTCAGCTATACCAGCGAGAACCTCGCCTGGCTGCAGCGCCGCTCTACTGCGGCTACTCCTGGCGCGGTGCAAGACGTTACTCAGGCTGATGCCACTACTTACCAGTGGCCAGACGCCCAGCAGCTCAGCGCCGTTGTCTGTGAGACATACCTTGGCCAGCCCTTCTCTGCCCCACCTGCCCCTGCTAAGCTCAGTGCTGTGCGTACCACGTGCAACCATATCATTAGCCACTTCCTCACCAACCTTCGCCCTCAGCTGCGCCCTGGCACGCCACTGGTCATCGCCGTGCCTGCTTGGCGCAGCAGCGATGGGCAGTTTACTCACCTACCACTCATCACCCAGCTAGAGCGACTGGGCTACCAGCGCCGCCCACTTCAGCACATTCGCCCTGCTGACCTCTGTTATTACCGCGAGAACCAGGTAGTAGCGCGAGAATTGTTGGTGATGGAAGTAATGAAATAACCTTGGGGTAAAATCTCATTCTGGTCATCGAGTAATACACGTGCTTCCTTCTACATGCTAGCAGTTTCAATAAGCAAGAACCTCAGCATGACATAGCTGAGGTTCTTCGTACCGCTCTGGTAGTATGGAATTATTGGCGATTGTTTGCCTCCATGTCCATTTTGTAAGCTTCAGTTCCTACGTACGATTGTGCAACACCAAGATCATGAAGGTTAATGCCACGTAGAGACTTCACTACAGCCTTCAAACGAGGCACAACACTTACTGGTACGTTGCCGCCTTTAATGATACTCTCTAACTCATCTGCTGCAGTAACCAACACCTCTGGAGTGTTGCGGAGTGTCCCTTCTGCGCTCCAAAGGGCTTCTCTGTATTGATCTGCCCGTATTTCTTCTACTGCCTGAGGAGCTGGTGCTTCGTGAGCATTCATCCCACCATGAAGCGCTGCACGTATGTCCTCTGGAGTTGGTGGCGCAGCTGGCGCTGTCGGTTTACGAGGATCAGCCACTTCTCTTAGGCTTGCTCGAAGCGCATCTGCAGCAGACACACGATCGCCTTGTGGAGTGCTGCCCTCCCCTTGCCCCAACGGCAAATCACTCTCAGCATCCCGATGCGCTGCAAGCCATGCCAAATCTGCCCCAGTGTCTGAACTGCCACTCGGTCCACTGTCTCGATATGGCCACTTATCCTGTGGCCCAAATCCTCTCGGCCCTTCATGTCCTGCCATCATCACTCCTTTTCATATCATTTATTGTATCTGTAGTATAGCTAATTATACCACCATAGTGCTAACTATCCAACGCTGCTCAGTTAGTGCTACAGCATATCTGCGTCACCGTCGATGTTTTATCCTCTTTTTGTTATGCCTGCAGCTCAAATGCCTTACTCGCTTGCGCACTCCTCTTGCCATTCTCTCCTCTCGTTATAGTGGTTGGTATTCTTACGGCTGCTATTCAATCCACACCGCTTGACTTCGCCCACGCCCTCACGTATAATCGTATAGATTGTTTATATTAGCTAAAGGAGTGATATGTCAAAAGTCAAAGCAGGTGGCTCAAGCAAGAACGTCCACAATAACGCTGGGGCGCGCCTTGGCGTCAAGCGCTTCGGTGGCCAGCGAGTCAACGCTGGTGAGGTCCTCGTTCGCCAGACAGGCGCTACGAAGATCGCCGGCCCTGGCACGTACATGAGCCGCAACTACACCATCCACGCCGCTCACAGTGGTGTCGTCAGCTTCAAGAAGGTCAAGAAGTCTACCTTCACTGGCAAGACCCAGCCACGCACCCAAGTGTGTGTTAGCGCAGCGTAAGTGTTTTATAGCGCACATGCAAAACCACCTCATAGCCGAGGTGGTTTTCTTGTTTTTGATAATAAGTCCAGCACGTTTGGTGCGTATTACCAATAAGTATCTATGCTTGTATTATTCAGCAATAACACGCTTTGTCCTAAAAGATAGCCGAACCAGCCCCTTATTGCTTTACGCGTCCAAGTACCCGCTCCACGAGGAGGTTATTATCCACCTCTGTATCACTCGCTTTTGCTGCCACGCTCCCAACTAATTGGCACGCACTATCCCCACCGAGATGATCATATGTATTGCCACTTTGAGTGGGCAGTACCTCTGTTTCTTGCTCATCAGTTGAGTCATTCTGGTGAGTAGTATGAGTGGTATCAGCAACGGGCTGCAGCTTACCATCCTCCATCATCACGCCATAGGCTCTTTGCAGATATGCATTAGTGAAGTCAATGTTTTGCTCCTGTAGCACCGCGAGCGGTACACATTTCTCGAGCTGGTGGATGTTGCTTCGGTTGACTAGCTTGGTCATCCGCACTAGCACCGTGCCATCCTTGTCGATAATCTCTCTATCAATCCACCCTTCGTCGAGCTGGCCACTGCTGCGCAGTACATTCCACTGGTGGCGTGGCACATCTTGGCGCTTGGGAATACTGTGCGTATCGGGATGAGTCGCACGCTCTTGTGGCATGCCGTCCGTCGTGATTGGCTGCGTCAAGAGATGCTCGGGCTGTGGTGGTAATGGCGGTGGTGCTTGATTTTCTGCACCATGAGATGCCGAATATTTTTCCGTCATCTTTTTATCATACCATGAAACAACGCTGAAGAAAAATCACTCAGAAGCAAGGGCTCGCTGCACGCTTTGTTCGACAGCCCTCTAGTCTCTGTTATTCTTGACTCATGCCCAGGTGATACTTAATGCGGGCCACTACGTCACCGATCATCACTTGCGACTTAACGAGATAGTCATCTACCCCCAGCTGCTTGGCCCGCTCTTTGTCCTTGGGCTGGCTCAGCGCCGTCAGCATGATAACGCGGACGTTGGTAGTGTCTGGGGTGTTACGCAAGATATCAAGCACGTCGAAGCCGCTGATCTTAGGGATCATCACATCAAGCAAGATCAGATCTGGCCGAACATCGACCACCGCCGAGAGTGCATCTTCGCCATTGTGCACTTCGCTCACCGCAAAGCCCTCCAGCTCAAGCCGCGAGCGATACACTGCCAGCAGCGCGGTGTCGTCTTCTACTAAGAGAATTTTCTTTCGTCTGTCCATATGCCTTTATGGTAGCGTAGATACGAGGCAAATACAATACTTTTGGCGAACAATTGTTTGCCTTTTGTTGGATATATGTCTACTCTGCGAACTTTTGCAGTGCGCTATCGAGCTGTGGGTCGCGGCCAGCGTTACGATCATCGGTGCTCATTTTGACCTCAGTATCTGGCGCAATGCCACCCTGCGAGATATTGCGGCCATTTGGGGTATACCAACGCGCCACGGTGATTTTGAGCTTACGGCCATCAGGCAGATCAAACAACTGCTGCACGGTGCCCTTGCCGAAGGTCTTTTCGCCCAGCAATGTCGCTGCTTTGTGATCGTGCAATGCCCCCGCTACGATCTCGCTGGCACTGGCGCTATTGCCATTGACGAGGACAGTCGTCTTCATCCCCTTGAGCAGTGCTTGGCCACTACTGTGCACCGTGTCGCGCACGACGTCGCCAGACTTCTCTACCACCACGACTTTGTTCTCAAGCCACAGGCTGGCGACCTCGCGAGCAGCCGTTACATAGCCACCACCGTTGTCGCGTAGATCAAGCACCACCGCCCGCACCCCCTGCTGGACGAACTGCTCTGCCGCTTGGCGCGCAAGTCGGCCAGTTTGATCATCAAACCGGGTAATAGTGAGGATGCCCACACCATCGCGAATCTGGCTGCGCACACTGGCGTCACTCACCTTGGCCCGGACGATAGTATATTCCTCGGTCGATTCCTCACGCTGCATCACGAGCTTGACGGTCGTGCCAGCCTCGCCTCGCACTTTGCTGGCCACTACCTCAGAGTTCTGCCCCACCACCGATTGGCCATTAATACTGCGGAAGATATCGCCGGCCCGCAGGCCTGCCTTGGCTGCTGGTGAGTCATCGACGACACGCACTACTGTTGGATGGTTGCCCCGTGATGCAATCTCCACGCCAATACCGCTCACTTCGCCATTGAGGCTGCGGTCAAACTGCTCGGTCTCTTGCTTGTCCATGTAGGTAGTGTAGGGGTCACCAGTAGCTGCAGCTAGGCCACGATTAGCGCCATCGATCAGCTTGGTGTCGTCTAGTTTACCATCATATTCTTCTTTAAGCTTGCGATAGGTCTGCTGCACACTACTGAGGTCAATGCTATCAGCCGATACCTTGAGGCCAAAGACTGGCGCAATTGCCGCATAGAGCTTGTCGGCGTACATCCCTGCCACAAAGCCAGCCCCCAGCAGCAGCACCGCCACGAGCAGGGCTGTGAGCTGCGAGATAGTCAGCTTTTTTGGTTCATCATACTCATATTTCGAGCGGTTCGCGCTCGCCGTGTCGCTCTGTACCATACTATGGTATTATACTACGCTCGGGCGGTGTGGCAAAAGAATGTGAATAGCACACCGAGGCTTGCATTTTTGCCTCATCCTCGTATAATAGGCAATTACCATTTTCTAACAAAACGAGTGAGGTTATCTGATGTCTCTTGTCGTCGTCAGCGCAGAAGCAGCGCATGTTTTCCCATTACCATCCACTGTTGAGAGCGACTCACAGCCGCCTGCTGAGTCTACCGCCCGGACTCAGGTTGGGCATCTTGCGCTTGTGAGCGAATCTGCTACCCCATACCACAGCAGCGAGGAGCTCGATGTGATGCACACCATCGACCACGAACGCCACCAGCGCGAGCAAATCCTCCACGGTGTCATCGACAGCCTCACACGCATCATTGCCAAGATGAAAGGGAGCGCCCGTGGTGACCAGCCGCCCATCACCATCACACATAGTGAGATTACCTACTCGGTGCATTATTTCTACGAGCGCTGCCTCGACTGCCGCGATTGTGGCCACGGTTTTGATCAAGATCTCTTAGCACAGGAGCAGCACGGCTTTACCTACGGTGGTGAGAAGCCGCCCAGCACAAGCAAGGCAGTCAGCAACGTCAAAGAGCTCTTTGCCCTGCTGGCCCAGCTGGCCCAGGCCGATACACGCACTGCCTTTAACAATAGCTACATCACTCAGCTACCCACTGACATTGAGCCTCTCCGGCGCTGCGAGAGGGATGACCCAATTGGCACAGAGTACAACCAATATGGTTACCGGGTTGGCCCGCCTGAGACGAGCACTACCCCTGATACAACCATCGCCCAAACCGAAGCCCCACACCAGCCTACCCTATCTGTGGCATAGGCTTCGAGAGTTCCACCCATCAAAAAACGACCACCGCTACCTGGGTGGTCGTTTGCGCTATGTATTCTTTCTTATAAATAAATATACGTATCGTACGTACTGGCGGGCACCGTCATTTCGCTATAATGACCCCAGCCAGGGCCACCGGCGTTGAGGTAATTAAACTGGCTAATGCGGACAGTGTTGCTGCCAGCGTCGTAGCCTTCGATATAGACAATGTGCCCGTACTGCCCTGCCGAGATGACACCAAGGGCGTTGGCCCGTGGAGTGCGACCCGTCGAGAAACCAGCGTTGCGAGCAGCAGCCGGCCACATGTTGGCATTGCCCCAGTAGCGTGGTGCGTAGCCAGTCTTTTGGTAAGTCTTCCAGGCAGTGTAGCTTACACACTGGCGGCAGCCATAGCCCAGTGGGTCTTCGCCGCCACCGGATGCGCCACCGTGCGACAACGCATTGGCATCAACGGTACAGCCGCCAGCCCATGGGTAGCCACCCATCGAGCCATCACCAGAGGTAATACCGAGCGAGCCACCGCCACCAGCGTTGCGGATGGCCGCTTGGATGGCATCCTGCTGCGCCTTTTGGACGCGGGCTTTCTCACTCTCGCGGTCGGCGGTGAGTTTTTGGTAGTTTGCTTCTTCATTTTGGGTGCGGGCAAGGAGGTCAGCTTGCTCACGCTCTTTGGCGGCGAGGGCTTCGCGGGCATTCTTTTGGTCTGCCAAGACACGCTCGACTTCCTTCTTTTGCTCCTCTAACTGCTTCTTGAGCTTATTGACCCGTGTGATCGTCTCGCTCAGCGTGGTCTGGATGCTATCGCGGCGATCTTGCTCCACCACATAGTCGCCAAGGTTCCGGCTGCTGGCCAGCATCTCCAGCGGGCTAATGGTGCGGTCGACGTACATATCGGCCAGCGTGTCGCCCAAGGCGTCTTGGTTGGCCTTGATGTCGCGCTTAGTCTGGGCAATCTTCTCCTGCAGTTGGTCGTGCTTCTTCTGGCTGATGTCGATCTGCGCTTGGATCATTGCCTTCTGCTTCGACAAGACTTCGAGCTCATTTTGCAAGCTCTTTGCCTTCTCGTTCAGCTCCTTGGCCTGCGACTGATACTGCCCAATCTCCTTATTGAGCGCATCGATCTGTCGCTGGTACTCCTCCTGCGACACGGCCGAGGCAGTCCCGGTGGTCACCCCGAGGTAGGTGCTAACTGGCGTACTGAGCGCCATAATCACGGCAGCCGCCACGATGACCGACTTGGTGGCAAGCCCCTTGGTTTTCTTAGGTGCGGCCACAGCAGTGTGGGCACGCGAAACAGATGTGGTGGATTGTTTCATATTTCTTATGGTAACAAGCGGTGTGTGCTTTGTCAACACGGGCCTCCTTTGTATCAATGCTAAATCTTTAGGTAACGGCGGGTGGCCACCAGCGATGAGATGACGCCAATGCATGCGCCTAGTGCCATCATCACCAGGGCAATAAGCCACCAGTAGGATGCTGCCATATCAATCGTGGGCTGGAGAGCCACCCCCCACTTCTTGAGCGAATTGCCTGAGAGAAAGAGCGTAATGATACCCAGCGTGGTCGCAATCACCGCGGCGATCACCCCGTACACCACTGCCTCCACGAGGAATGGCCCCCGAATAAAGCCCCGGTCGGCGCCAATCAGCTTCATCATCTCGATCTCATCGCGCCGGTTGAAGATTGCCATGCGGATGGTATTGAAAATGATCAAGAACGAGATAGCGATAAAGAGGACGCTAGCCGCTACTCCAGCCTTTTGCGACATATGCGTCCACTCTGCGATGCGCGTCGTACCGTTGCGCCGCTGGCTCATAAAGGTTGGCGTTTGGGTGGCGCTAATCAGTGGTTTGAGCGCAGAATTAGTATTGACGAAGTCTATCAGCTGCGATGTGTCGTTGTTGTCGTGCAGCGTGATACGGATCGTCGCGGGTAGTGAATTCGTCGCCTCCTTAAGGGCGTTCAGTTTAGCCTCATCGTCCTTATTAGCCTTGGCGAATTGCTCCTTGGCTTCCTCGGTACTAATGAAGCGGACTGACTCGACGTTGCTGAGGCGGCGCAAACTTACCAGCACCGGCTGAGCGCGCTCCTCCGAGACATCAGGGCGGAGGTAGATTGAGCGATCAATATCCTTGTTGATAGCCTGAGCGGTATCGGCCAGCGAGCGCTGCGCAACAAAGGTCGTAAAAACAATCAAGAGTGTAATCGTCATCACAAGCGTCGCAGCAACAGTCAGCCACGCGTTGCGGCTAAAGTTATTAACGCCGTAGTGGCACATCCGGACAAACGTCAGCCACTGGCGACGACGGCGCTTTTGCTGCATCAGGGCGCGGGCGGTATCTTTGCGACGACTCATTGACGGTAACTCCCTCTGGCTTGGTCGTGCGTGATCTTGCCATGCTCGATGGTGATGACACGGCGCTTGAGCCGGTTAACGATCTCGACATTGTGGGTGGTCAGCAGCACGGTGGTACCATATTTATTAATCTTCTCGAGCAAACGGACGATATCCCAGCTGTGCTTAGGGTCAAGGTTACCAGTGGGCTCATCAGCGATAAGAATCTTGGGCTGACGCACGACGGCACGGGCAATCGCCACGCGCTGGCGTTCACCACCACTGAGCTGATGCGGGAACTGCTTCTCTTTGCCCCGGAGGCCGACGAGGTCGATCACCTTAGGCACTGTGTTCTTGATCTCGCGGTTGCTCATGCCTGCAATCTCCAGCGCAAAGGCAACGTTCTCAAAGACCGTGCGCTGCGGCAACAGCTTAAAATCCTGAAACACCACACCAATCTTGCGGCGCAGCAGTGGAATATGCTTATCCTTGAGGGTGTCGTAGTCGATACCACCGACCACAATCTTACCCGTTGTGGGCTTCTCTTCGCGAGTAAGGAGCTTGAGCAGTGTACTCTTGCCCGCCCCACTCGTGCCAATAATAACGACGAACTCATTGGGCTCAACGTGCAAGCTCACCCGATCAAGCGCCGGCTTGGCGTCCTTATCATACCGTTTGGTTACTCTGTCTAACAATATCACTATACCAGTATAGCATATGGCTGAGGGAGGGAGCGAGAAAGCTGCTACTTCTCCCCCACCCCCATCGCCAGATATGCCTCGATAAAGCCGTCGATGGCGCCGTCGAGGACAGCTTGGGCGTCGTGGGCTTCGTGTTTGGTACGGGTGTCTTTGACGAGGGTATAGGGGTGGAGCACATAGTTGCGGATCTGTGCACCCCAGCTAGCGGACTCACCGGTGCGGAGGTCGGCCAGACTGGCGGCTTGCTGCTCGTGCTGGAGCTGAGCAAGGCGCGAGCGCAGGATAGTGAGAGCCGTCTCACGGTTTTGAATTTGGCTGCGTTCGTTCTGAATCGCAACGACGATACCAGTCGGCAAATGGGTAACGCGTACTGCCGAGTCGGTCGTATTAACGCCCTGCCCACCCTTGCCACCACTGCGGTAGACGTCGATCCGGAGGTCTTTGTCCTCAAGCTGCACCTGCTCAGGCTCAGCGATTTCTGGCATCACCTCCACCAGGGCAAAGCTCGTCTGGCGCAAATGATCAGCATTAAATGGGCTGAGCCGGACCAGGCGGTGCACGCCATGCTCGCTGCGCAGCTGGCCATAGGCATACATACCATGGAGGCTGTATGTCGCACTCTTAATGCCAGCTTCTTCGCCCGTCGAGCGCTCGAGGAGCTCTGCTTGGAGGCTATGCTGCTCGGCAAAGCGCAGATACATCCGCTCGAGCATCGCTGCCCAATCCTGTGCATCAGTGCCACCGGCCCCAGCACTGATCTTGATAATAGCCGGTTGGTCGTCATGTTCACCACTGTAGAGGAGGTCACGGTGGCGCGCTTGGTAGTCGTGCTCGAGGGCGGCAAGCTGCTGCTCGAACTCTGGTATCATCGAGTCATCACCCAGATCCATCAGCTCCACAATATCACTCGCCTGGGCCTGCAGCACCTGCCACGGCTCTATCTGCCCCCGCAGCGCTGCTGCCTGGCGCGACACCTGCTGAGCGTGGGCTGGATTGGCCCAAATTTGCGAGTCGGCCAGCTGCGCCTCGAGCTGAGTGAGCTGAGTAGCTTTGTCGGTAATCTGCAAACGACGAATCGCATCAAGGATGTCGGCGAGGAGCTGTGCGGCGCGCTTTTTGAGTGGTTGCATAGGTCTATTATACCGCACTCTTGAGGTGCTGGCTCTACTATACGGCGCAAAGCATTGCTGGCCACACATATCACAGAGTATTGCTATGCGTCTGCTCGCTCCGTTGCCTTTGTTTCAGTAAAGTGCGGAGTCTCGCTGCTATTACACTATCGCAATACACCAAGCAAAACCGAGAAGCCACCATCGCATGGATAGTGGCGTCTCATGTAAGCAGCATCGTGTCGCCTCGCGGCTTCCCCTACTGCGGTTGAGCTGGTGTCGTGGGCTGAGTTGGTGCAGCCGGTGCTTGAGGTGCAAGGAGCTTGGTAGTCATCTCATCAATGTGATCAAGCCGGCGCACGAGGTATGGATGATCGCTCAAGGTCTGGGCAAAGCGGTTCATTGGCCGGTTAGCGGTGTAGCGCTGCCACTGGCGAGCAGTTTCGTTCATGCCCTCCGCCACGTCAGGGCCAATGTGCACCTTGACAAGCGCATTCTTGACGAGCTCTGGATCTTCGGTGTAGGTCAGTGCCAAGCGGTCGGCCGTATACTCGGTGCGGCGCTGCCAAAAGCCCGCTAGCCAGCCAGACACCGAGGAAACGAACGGCAACGCCAAGAATGGCTGCAGATACAGCATCGCTATGGTGTGCTTGTACTTAATATGCCCCATCTCGTGAATAACGACTGCCTTGAGCTCATCGGGCGTGAGGTAGCGAATCGAACCAGAATGCAGCACAATACAGTATGGATTCATAAAGCCAAAGGCATAAGCATTGATGACCGGGTTCTGCGTGACGAAGATCTCTACCCGTGGCAAACCTAGGTCGGCCGCTGTGACGTTGGCCCAGTCGCGCAGCCAAGCATAATCACTATACTCTACTTGCATAGCATTGCCGAGCATCTTCTGCCGCTCCATCCGGATGAAAAACATCCCGACAAGAAGGATGACGCCAAAGAGGATAGCACCGCTAAACAAAGCAATAATAAGCCTCAGCCAAAGTGGGACTTGCTCTACCGCCATATCAGTCCCCTCTACACTAAAGTGCTCGGCCAGCGCCGTAAAAATAAAATACGCCGACGTCATAAAAAAGAAGCCAATAAAGGTGACTGCCAGCACGGTGTTGTCGCTAGACATAGCAGCACGGGCCACGGCAAGCTGCCCCTTGCTATACTGCGGCGCTGCGGCAGGCTGCGGTGAGTTGGTATATGGTTGCTGATTCATTGGGCTATCCGATTCCTTATCTTGTATCAGTTATATAGTTATTTGTATATATTATAGTATATCCTGCTCAATCGCAAAATAGCTTATGCTCCGCCACCCTGCACCGCTGCAATAAATTGCTCACCACGGTCGGCATAGCTATGGTATTGGTCAAAGCTCGCGGCAGCGGGGCTTAGGATGACGACATCACCCGGCTTAGCTTGCTGCCGAGCGGCATCCACAACCTCTGTCATGGGCACGCTGCCAAGCGTGATAATAGGCGCAGCAACATCATAGTTTTGTAATACCGCTGCAATTGCCGAAGCATTTGCCCCCATCGTAATGACAGCACGGACAGACTCACCCTGATCATACACCTCTTGTGCGAGTGGCTCGTAATCACCACCTTTGTCTGCCCCACCAACGATGAGCACTTTGGGCTCCGCAAAGGCACGCAGCGCTGCAATGGCACTGCCCGGTGTGGTAGCAATACTATCGTCATAATACCGTACCTCATCCTGCTCTGCCACGAAGGCCAAGCGATGCGGCAAACCAGCAAAGCTCGCCAGCCCCTCCGCCAGGCGCTGTGGCACAGCCTGCGGATCGAAGGCCAGCACTGCGCTCAGCGCTGCACAGGCATTCTCAATATTGTGCGCACCCGGCAGCTGCAGGCGATCCGTTGCGCAAAGCCGCCGCTCACCCTGCCAAAAGGCACCATCTTTCACATACACCATGCCATCGTCTGGCGTGCCATAGCGATACGCCGGTGGTGGCGTGCCCAGGCTGCCACGCGCAACGTCCGTGTCAAGCGACTCAGCAATCTGCGCGGCATATGGATTGCTCGGATGATAAATACACACATCGCCTGGCCGCTGGTGCCGCCGAATGTTCGCCTTGGCATCGACATACTCGGCAAAATTAACGTGTTTGTCGAGATGGTCGGGCTCAATCATCAGCACTACTGCGATCTGCGGTGAACGCTCAGCATCCCATAGCTGGAAGCTACTCAGCTCATACACCACCACATCATCCGGGCCAATCTGCCCCAGCTGCGCCAAGGCTGGCTGGCCAATATTGCCCACCACATGGACGGTGCGCCCAAGGGCTTGCAGCATAGCAGCGATGAGGCTCACCGTTGTGCCCTTGCCCTTTGTACCTGTCACGCCAATGATCGGCGCGGGGCAGCGTGCGAAGAACTCATTCGTAGCCGACCACACCGTCCCATCTGTCTCGATCCGCCACGGTGCCAATCCAGGGGTGCGCATGACGATATCGGCATCACCCAGCTGAGCAAAGGCATCTGGGCCTGTTAATACATCCACCACCCCAGGCGGCACATCAACAATGCGCCGCTCATCGGCTATCACAATCTCAGCCGCAGGCCACACCTGCCGCGCATAATTATATGTTGCACGACCCTCAACGTCGTACCCAGCAATCGCAACTTTCATACCGCTATTATAGCATACATAGCACCCAAAACACAGAATATACAGAGGTCAGAGGGTGTATCATACTGCCCTTGTTCTTGGCGCTCCCTCACCATTTCCTTATTATTGATCGCTACCTCTCGTAGCGGTATTATTGCTTTTTCGCTTGTTTCTTGTATACCACGCGCATTGGTACATCACCATATGCAACATACCGCAACAGCTCTTCTTCCGTCAATTTGCGCTCACTGCAACTATTGCTATAATATATAGTCTATAGTTAATTTAGTATCTACAACGAAGATAAAGGACACAAGCAATGGACACTCAGCCCACTCCTGGCCATAACCAACCAGCTATGACCTCGCCAACGAACACCATGAATATAAACGCATCGCAGCCTGGCAATACACCACCACCCCACTCGGGTAACCCATTGCTAGCAAACAAGAAACTGCTGTATGGGCTGATTGCTGGTGCGGTGGGCATTGTACTAGTCATCATCATTATCATCGTTGTGGCCATCCAATCTGCACCGCCAAACCGCAAAGACTTGCAAGACGCCCAGGCGCTCATCCGCAGCCATAGCCGCACCGAGGAGCGCCTGCTGCAGCCACTCTCTCGTGGCGAGACGATCGATACCAAGGCATTTGCAGACAACCGCACAGAACTCATAAGCAAGCTTGGTAGCTCACGCGCCGTGCACGACGAAGACATCAAGCGTGCGTACGAGCAATACAAGCGCGAGACGGACGAAGCCACCACTGCACTTGGCAAACTGCCCAGCTACTATTCCACCATCGCCACCTTTATCAAAGACTGTGCCAATACCAGCGTGCTCAACCGCCAGATTCTCAACTTTGACTTCCGTAAGGGCGGCAGCACAGCGCTTACGAGCGCTCCTGCACTGACCAATAGCGAGATCGAAAAGGAGGCGAGCAAGACCTATGGCTCGTGCATCGAGCAAGCCAAAAAAGTGCAAAACATCAGCGAAAATGACAACGCACGCAAGCTTGGCACCGAATACGTTACGTATTACCAAAAGGTCAAAGACCACCGCCTCAAAGCTGCTCAATACTACCGCACACACAGCGACCTAACCAGCCGCAGCAAGTACAGCGGGCAAAACACTGCGCCCAAAATGCCCGATAACAGAGATAGCAAAGCCGAGACATACGTCATCGACGACGGCGTCCTCCACAAGAAGGATGGTAGCCTCACCGAGATGAACAAGCTACTCAACGCGAAGATGGCAGTGTACCGCGCAGGCTAAAAGCGCAAACGCACAACCAACACATACAGCCGACCTTTGTGGTCGGCTATATAGTAGGCAGAGGGAAATAGGCTAAACAACCAGTGCGGTGTAGTTTTGTGCCATGTATGCCGATACGCTGAAAAACTTCCTCGAAGTTATCAGGGAGGAAGCAATCGGGCATGTCCTCAGGATTAAGAATCAAGTGCACTAAGCCGCTACTTGGACGACCTAAGGTCGCCCTCTTGGAAATCATCAACCTTATCGAATAGTGCCATCAAACTTTCGCGTGTAGGCATACCCATGACATCCTCCATCCATTGCCATTCTTTTTTAGAAGGTGCATACGGGCCTGCGGTGAGCTCATTCATGGCTGTCAATAAATCTGAGCATTCCCGTTTTGTGAGGACAATCGTAACAAGGTCGTTGTAACCTTTTCGTTCGTCCCCAGGGCGGTAACTTTTGCTGTTGGTTGGATTGACGTCACTCATGCGTTGTTCTCCTTTGCTATTACTTTAATAATACAATGCAGTCTAATAAATGTAAGTGCTTCTCTGCCTGCCTTCGTGTCTCATACCTCCACTAAAAAATAGCAAAAATATTCTTATCAAGTTTTTATCTATCAAAAGACGAAGTGCCACTGCCAAAAACTTCGACTATCACGGTGTAAAAACAAGCAAATATACTAGACAGAGGTGCTTCTACCCCTGTGCAAACAGCCCTTCCAGCTGCTCACCCAGCCGCACGATGTCGCTGCACTCACCGCTGCTTACACCAGCGAGTGCCCAGGTGTTAGCGGCAATGAATTCACGCGCTACGGCGTTCATCTGCTCGAGGGTCGTACCTTTGATCTCTTGTGGCACCTTGGCATAGTCCTTCACATACCCATCCCAGAAGAAGCGGCTGGTGTAGAATCCACTAATCTGTGCTACTGTTTGCGCCCCCATTTGGTAGCGCCCCAGGCCGTAGGATTTAGCTGCCTCCAGCTCTGCCTCGGTAATCTCACCACGCAGCACCGCTTGGAGCTCACTGACAATCAGGCGAAAGAGCCGCTCTGCCTTGTCACACTCTACCTCGCCACCAAAGTCCCAGCTGCTCTCATATTTGCCCACCGAGCCATCACTAAACATCCCATAGGCCATGCCCTGCTTGCGGGCTTTGCCAAAGATGCGCGAATGCATCGTGCCGGTGAGGATGTGGTTGAGGCAATCTAGTGCAGCATCTTCTTTGTCGCTGAGCTCGCGCGGGATCTCCATCGACCAGCCAAAGGTGAGATTGCTCGCTTCTTTGCGGCGGATGAGGGTGGGCTTACCACTGTGAAGCTCGTCGTGCGGCACCGCAAAGCGCTCACCACGCGGCAGTTGCCAGCTCTCGAGCATACGCTTGATTTGCGCCTTGCGCCCCGCCATTTTGCCAGCAATGACAAAGCGGAGGTTATCGCTGGTGTGGGTGCGCCGGTAGTGTTCCTGAATATCGCTCAGTTGCACGTGAGCAATGGTGCGTACGCGCTGGTGGAAGGTGTAGATGTCATTCCCCAGTAGCTGCTGGATCTTAGGCCACAGCACTCGGTTGTGGTTGTTGAGATAGCCAACAAGTTCGCTACGCACATTGCCCTTCTCGGCTTCAAGCTCCATCTGATTGAACTTTGGCTGAGTGATAGCCACCTGCTGCAACTGCAAAATACGCTCCCACTCAAAGTCTGCACAGTCCGCCACATACACCATAGACAGATCGCTCGTCCAGGCATTGTGATAGGCACCGTTTTTAATAAACTCCGCCTCGTACTCGTGCTCACTCGCAAACTGGGCATTGGCACCAAAGGCCATATGCTCCATAATGTGCGCCGTCTCGTAGATGTCCTTGCTCGCAACATAGCGGTTGCCCGCCCGGAATTGGAACTGGAAGCTCATCACGGTTGCGCCAGGCACGTCGATGAGAAGGCCACGGGCACCATTCTTTAGCCTGACCTCTGTTACTGTGTGTTGCATCTAGCGATTCTTTTTGCGATTCTGCCGCTGGGCTTTCTTTTTCTTGCGGGCGGCATTACGTTTGCGGTTGACGTCGGCAGTGGTTGGTGCCGCTTTTGTTTTGGTAAAGTCCTGATCGCGATTGGCTTCCCCACTCGTGATTTCATTCACGCCGCGCTCCACCGAGGTTTCAGCCAGGCGGGTAAGCTCGGTATCGTGCTCGTCGTCGGTTGCCTCACGAGTGATGGCATCTGTCTTGCGCACTTGGTAGATCGCGTGGAGCACCTCCGCCCGGAGGTTGGCCTGCAGGCTGTCGAACAGCTTTTGCGATTCTGCGCGGTACTCCACTAGCGGGTCGCGCTGGCCCACACTGCGCCAGTGGATCCCCTCACGCAGGTGCTGCATGTTCTCTAGGTGCTGCATCCACAGCGTGTCGAGCACCTGTAGGTACACCTCGCGCTCGATGCCACGCAGTAGCTCGCTGCCGAGCTCGTCTTCTTTATCCTGATACAATTTTTTCGCCGCATCGAGTGCCATCTTGGTCCGGACACGATCACGTTTCTCGGCACCGATTTTCTTAATCTCGTCTTTATCCAGTGGGAAAATCGCGCCAAACTCCTCAGCAAACTTCGGGTTTTGCTTGGCTGGTACCTCTGTGAGGCTCTCTACTGCAGTGCGTAGCAGGCGCTGAATTTCTGGCTTGATGTTGTCGCCATCGAGGATCTTGCGCCGCACAGTGTAGACCACTTTGCGGTGGCGGTTGATGACGTTGTCGTACTGAACAACATTTTTGCGCGCATCGAAGTTAAAGCCTTCGACCCGCTTTTGCGCCGCCTCGAGCGTCTTGCTGACCGCTTTGTTTTGGATGGCCATGTCTTCTTCTACCCCAAGGCGCTCCATCAGGCCAGCAATACGCTCACCCTGGAAGATCCGCATCAAGTCATCTTCAGTCGAGACGTAGAATTGGGTGTCACCCGGGTCGCCCTGGCGGCCACCACGGCCACGTAGCTGGTTGTCGATCCGGCGCGACTCATGCCGCTCGCTGCCGATCACCACCAGGCCGCCAAGCTCCTTCACGCCCGGCCCAAGCTTGATGTCTGTGCCACGCCCCGCGATGTTCGTCGCCAGCGTCACGGCACCCTTCTCACCAGCGTGCGCCACAATCTCGGCCTCACGCTCATTATTCTTAGCATTGAGGATCTCATATGTAATGCCCGCTTTGTCTAGCCACTGGGCGATCAGCTCATTTTTAGCAATCGAGCCCGACCCTACCAGCACCGGCCGGCCTTGCTCATGGTACTTCTTGATGGCGGCTGCCACGGCTTTAAGCTTAGCCTTCTCGGTTTTGTAAATAAGGTCTTGGTGGTCTTTGCGGGTAATTGGCTTGTTGGGCGGCACTACCACCACATCCAGGCTATAGATCTGCTGGAACTCCTCTGCCTCAGTAAAGGCCGTACCGGTCATACCACTGAGCTTCTTATACAGGCGGAAGAAATTCTGGAAGGAAATAGTTGCCAGCGTCATACTCTCTTGCTGAACGGGCACGCTTTCTTTCGCTTCAATCGCCTGGTGGAGGCCTTCGTTATAGCGGTTGCCAATCTTGAGACGGCCAGTGTGCTCATCGACAATGATCACCTCGCCATCATTGGTCACGACGTAGTTTTTATCACGATGGAAGAGCGTCTGAGCGCGCAGAGCTTGGTTGATATGGTAGACACTGCGGACATACTCAGGGGTGTACAAATTTTTTATACCAAGGAGTTTTTGCACCTTGTCGATGCCGCTATCCGTCAGCGCTACACTAGTGTGCTTTTCGTCGAGGCGGTAGTCCTCCGGCACGAGCTTGGCAGCAATCTTGGCAAATTGGTAGTAGCTATCAGGGTTCTCTGCCGCGGGCGCACTAATGATGAGTGGGGTACGCGCTTCGTCGATCAAGATGGAGTCCACCTCGTCTACAATGGCAAAGTTGAGCTCGCGCTGGCGCACCAGGCTAATCTCATTGACCATATTGTCGCGCAGGTAGTCGAAGCCAAACTCGTTGTTTGTCCCATAAGTAATATCTGCCTCGTAGGCTTCGCGCCGTGTACAGGGGCGGAGCTTTTGCATACGTGGGTCAGTATGGTTCTCGTTGGTATACGCACCATCGTAGAGGAAGGACGCTTCGTTAATGATCACACCGGTACTAATGCCCAGAGCGCTGTAGATCTGCCCCATCCAGCCAGCGTCACGCTGCGCCAAGTAGTCATTGACGGTCACGATATGCACACCCTTGCCCTCGAGCGCATTGAGGTATGCTGCCAGAGTGGACATCAGGGTCTTACCTTCACCAGTCTTGAGTTCGGCCACGTTGCCTTCGTGTAGCACCATCGAGCCAATCAGCTGCACATCATAGTGCCGCTCACCAATCACTCGGTCGGCCATCTCGCGCACCACCGCAAAGGCATCAGGCAGGATGGTATCGAGCGTCGTGCCTTTCTTGTGCAGGCGCTGCTTAAGGACCTCTGTTTGCTTGGCTAACTCCTCATCCGAGAGTGCCTTATATTTGGGCCCAAGTTTGTTAATTTGGTCTACCTTCTTTTGCAGACGCTTCAAGATCCGCTTCTGCGGATCGCCAAAAATCTTCGTCAGTGCTTTTTGCTGTGTTGTTGCCATGGTGTCAAACTTCCCTCGCTTTCCTCTCTAAGCGGCCATTCAATTCAAAAAACTCCCCTCATTATACCGGGTTTGCGGCTATTTGGGAAGGGCGGCCCGCACAAAGTATGAGCAAGAGGCCGACACCCAACCGATACCAGCCTCTTAACTCTTGCATACCTATTGCCTACTCCGCAGGGTGATCCTGCTCGCGCTCGAAGCTGCGCTTGAAGCGGGCGAGGAGGCCACGGCGACCAAGGTGTGGCAGCTGGTTTTGCTTATATTTGCGCAACTGGCCAGCGAGTTTGCGCTCGACAATGTCGGTGGCGGCCAGGACGTTGAGTGTGGAGTCTTTGGCCTTGATGGTTTGGTCTGGCACGGTAATGACCACCTCTACCTCATATTTATTACCATGCTCGCCATTAATCTCCTCAATGCGTACCATAGCGCTCACGGTCTTGCGAGCGTGGCGCGACACCATGCGGTCGAGCGCACCGATCTTCTTGCGGATGTATTTTTTGGTTGGCTCGTCTGGCGAGTATTTGCCAATACCGGTAATGTCGATGTTTGCGATCATGCTGACCCCTTTCGTGTTAGCAACTTGTGCTTATAGTATAGCATGGTTGAGGAGAAAACAGGGGTTGTTATGGGCACATTATCGACGCGGATAGAGACCTTCAGCTAGTAAGTTCATCCGATAGGCCACCTCTTCTCGTAGCTTTTTAATCTGGTCGAGCAAGGCTTCAGTCTCTTTGCTCTTAGGTGGGGTCTCTATGCGGCAGTGCGCTCCTTCGATGAGATTTATGACATCTTTCAACTCTTGCGCATCAGTCTCTGCGCGCTCCATGTCTTGCTCACCATCTTCATCTACCGACTGAAAAAACGTGTACGGCTCACTGTCGAGCTGATCTGACCGATCTGCCTGGCTGCCATGGATACGCTCAATTTGCCACTGACCATCATGACCATCTTTTGGACGACCAGACTTCGAGCGATACACCACCCAGTCTTTACCATCAGGCGCCATAATAGCGACAGTCGGGCCCCAAACAACTGGTAGACTATAGGGCACAACGCCAAATACCGCTATATACTCGCCCTCGCGGCCTGTCAAGAATATCGTACGCTCGGTGGCGTTGGTTTCACCATCTTTGCTGAGCTCTGGGTTGGTTTGGATACGACGCTCCTGCAAAGCACTCTGCCTCCACCATGCATACTCGAAGGGTCTTTCTGTTAAGATACGGCTGAGCTTTTCTTGCAGCCGGTCTGCCAATTTTGACGGGTCTTGCCGCTCTCCGTTTGCTGGTGGCTGTTTTTCGTTCATTCTTGCTCCTTTATTGCAATGCTTTCGTCCTATAGTGCAGCATATTGCAGGTAATGTCAAATGGTCGTGAGCCGAGCTGTGTCGCTACGCTACTTTACGTTTGCTGATTGCGGTAGCGTAGCAATGTCTGGTACTTCGCCTCTATCTCAACGGTGTGTGCTGCAAGGCTGTCGAGCACCTCTATCAGGCGGCCAACCCGTTGTAGACTATCTACTACTGGGACGAAACTGCGCACAGCCACAGCCTGTGGCTCGGTCGATAGTTCGTTAAGATGAGCCGGGGCAAGATGCGCCACATATGGCTGCATTGTCTGGCGATTGACCATGCGGCGATACGCGCTCGTTTGGCCCGTTAGCCGATACACGTCAACTGCTTGGCCACCCACACAGCGGTCGGTTGTGCGGTCAACATAGCCAGAAACGATCAGTGTTGTATCGCGGAGCGGGTAATCCTCCCTCGCATGTGTACCAACATATTGGGCAGCTCGGTACTCTACTGCAGGCCTATTATGCTGCCGCGCAGGAAGGACATGAGTTTCTACTGCCTCCCACCGCACAGCCCGAGCAAATGCTGCACCGGTGATGTGCCGTACCACCGCCTGGCCAAACCACGCTGCCGCGTACCGCATGGAAGAGGCGAAACGCTCATCGTGTGGGCCGTTTGTTTCGAACGCCACTGGCTCCCCTACTTGCGGTGCGCTGCGCCAATTGCTTCGCTAATGGAGACGTAGTCGTCCCGATCAAGCAGCTCCACCAAACCTTCGTTGATGTCGCCCACGACCTGTGGCCCTTCAAACATCAGCGCTGTCACCAGCGCTACGAGACTCGCGCCAGCCCGAATCTTCTCGTACGCATCCTCCGCTGTAAAGACACCGCCCACACCAATGATGACAAAACGGTCACCATACAGTGCATACGTCTTGTGGATAAGCCGCGTGGTAATGGCCTGAGCTGGCCGACCACTAAGGCTACCAGGAGTATCGTCAGGCAAGACACTTGGGTCAGTGAGCTTGCTACGATCTTTGACGAGATTGCCGATCGTCAGGCCCGCCACATTATGCTTGTCGATGATGGAGAGGAGCTTGGCAAACTGCGTCCAGGTCTTATCCGTTGGCATCTTGATAAAGACGGGGCGCGAAAGCTTCAGCTCATCCACCGCAGTGAGGAGTTTCTTGAGGCGAGCGGGTGTGGTGAAAGGCTCGCCGCCATAAGCATTAGGGCAGGAGATGTTAATCTCGTACAGTGGTGCGCAACCAGCTTCTTCAAGCTGGCGGAGGCTGTCGCAGTAGTCGGCAATTGCTTGCTTGGGGCGGACTTGCTTGGGGCTGTTCGTCTTGGCTACGGATACGCTGAGCGGAAAGTCGCGCCAGACCCGTGGTGAGTAGCTGCGGATCTGCTCAATCGCCTTGGCAACGCCGCGATTCGCCAACCCAACATTGACGACGATCGACTGCTCACTAGCCAAGCGACGAAACCACGGCTTGGGGTTACCCTCACAAGGCACGGCCGTTACTGAGCCACCAATCTCAAAGCCGCAGCCGATTTTCTTCGCCACAGGAGGCAGATCAAAATCTTTATCCAGCCCAGCAGATAGGCCGATAGGATTAACAAAGTTAAGACCAAGAATAGTCTGCTCGAGGCGAGGGTTCTTGTAGCGCCAGCCACTGAGGAGCTGCTCGCCCCGGATAGCATGCAGTGCCCGCGCCGTCCAGAGCATCGACTGGTGCGCTGCATCAGGCTGCCGTCGGAAGAGAAGCGGCTTAGCAACTTTGGCATAGCCTTTGCGGCTCATTTTTCTGATTGTGCGCCCCATCTAGAGTACCTCCCTATTGTTCAGATATGGCTGCAGCACCGTTGGCACGCGGAGCTGGCCATCCGTTGTTTGATAATTCTCGATAATCGCTACGAGTGCGCGAGCCAAGCTCACTGCGGTACCATTGAGGGTATGTACCACCTGGAGCGAGCCATCGGCCCGGCGGACGCGGATGCCAAGGTTGCGTGCCTGGAAGTCGGTGCAGTTACTGCAGCTGGTAAGCTCGCGGTAAGCTCCATCAACAGGCGACCAATACTCGATGTCATACTTCTTGGCAGCTGGTGCACCCAGGTCTCCCGCCGCGATATTTACCACGTGGTATGGCACGCCCAGGCTCTGCCAAATCTCCTCCTCCAGCGCGAGGATTTTCTCATGCATCTGAGCCGACTGCTCGGGCAAGCAATAGATATACATCTCTAATTTGTTGAACTGATGAACCCGAAACAGCCCGCGGCTAAACTTCCCGGCAGCGCCAGCCTCCTTGCGGTAGCAGGGGCTGTAGCCAGCGTAGAGGAGCGGTAAGTCCTTCTCGCTTAGGATCTCATCGGCATGGAAGCCTGTCAGTGGGGCCTCGGCTGTGCCAATAAGCATAGTGTCTTCACCCTCAATAAAGTACTCGTTGCTCTCCTTATCGCTCTTGGGTGCAAAGCCCGAACCACGCGCCACGCGGCCACTCACCATGTGCGGCACCGTCATGGGGCGAAAGCCTTTGCTTACAAGGAAGTTAAGAGCATATTGGTAGATGGCGTTCTCGAGCAGCATGAGGTCGCCCAGCACATAATAAAACTTCGTGCCAGCCACCTTGGCGCCCCGCTCAAAGTCGAGCCAGCCCCGACTCGTGGCAAAGTCGAGGTGATCTTGCGCCGCCTCACGCTGCTCACCCCACTGCTTAATCTCCACACTGTCTGCCTCGCCGCCCAGTGGGACGTCTGGCAGGGTGATATTTGGCACTGCCTCGAGCTGAGTAAAAAAGTTGTTCTCTATGGTGCGCAGCTCTTCCTCTAGCGTTGCAAGCTCGGCTTTGAGTGCCTTGCCTGTAGCGATGAGCTCTTGGCTTGGCTTGCCACCCTTCATCTGAGCAGCTGTCTCGTTGCGCGTGGTGCGCACAGCATCCACCCGCTGCTGAAGCTCCCGGCGCTGATCGTCGCACGCGAGAAGCGCAGCGATGGACACATCATAGCCCTTATGGCGCGCTGCTGCCTGCACCTCGTCGGCATGCGCGCGAATATAACGAATATCTAACATAACTATATTATATCAGATACCACGCCAAGCGTAATGGCAATTTGTTCGATAAAACTTCCGGGCGATCCGCCTGTCTAGTCGGGGTATCATTGGGTACCATTCCCGGCTATTTTTGGCCTCGCTCCCCTACCTGCGAGCACACTATTGGCTGGCAATTCTAGCCGATTACTAACACAGAACCAGCCATGATAGCTGGTTCTGTAGGGGTTGGTAGTAGGCTGACTAGTTTAGTCTGATATCTTGACGATGCTAAGGCTTGCATCGGTGATATTCGCGTCTTGGCCAGCCGAGTAGATAACAAGCTTGAGCGGTGTCCCGGCCGTTACCCGCATCAGGCGAGTGTACGGCATAGTAAAGCGGTAACCGTGTTGGTTGTTGCTCCACACCCCTTCTGGGGTATCGCGGGCTGTGTCGTTGACAGCCTGGTATACACCACGTGCCGACGATGTATCGTTCAAGCGAATCCGCGATTGGATGAGGTAGACACCGTCGCTTGGTGCAATGTACGATTTGCTCCCGGCATCCCATGACCCACCACCGTTGTTTGTCACGACGGTCTTGAGCGGCACTGGCGCAAAGGTATCCTTAGCAATCGTTGCAGCCGTCACACCGCCATTGCCATTGCCAAGTGTTGCCGTAAAGATAGTCATCTGGGGGAGACTCCGCCATTCCATGTCGCAGTTTGCTGCCGACTTCTTCGACAATATCTGGCCAACCGTGCCACCCGCTGGCACAGTGCTACCCGCAAAGGTAAGGCCGAGCTGAGAGGTGCCATTGCCCGTGACGGTCATATTTGGTGAGCATGGCTGAGTGCTATTGGTAACATTAATCGTTGCGTTGGTGCCATCCTGACCTTTGGGTCCAGTAGCACCTTGCTGCCCCTGGATACCTTGAGCACCTTGTGGACCGGTCTGGCCGGGATCACCCTTCTCACCCTTGAGGTCGGTGTAGGCAATGAGGTTTTGCCAGGCTGTTTCGCCAGTGTAGCGCCACTGGATGTAGAGCGTGCCCTTCTGGAGCTCGATGGTTCGGCCATCGGCACCTGCTGGGCCGGTTTGGCCTTGCGGCCCTTGCGGGCCGGGCTGGCCGGGCTGGCCTGGTTGCCCTTGCGGCCCAGTGTCTCCTTGGTCACCCTTTGGGCCGGGTACGCCTTTTTCTCCTTGTGCGCCAGGTGTGCCTGGTGCACCCTGCTCGCCTTTGGCACCTGTGTCACCCTTCGGGCCAGCGTCGCCCTTCTCGCCTTTTTCACCATTTTTGCCGTCTTTACCATCTTTGCCGGGCTCGCCTTTGTCACCTTTTTCGCCCTTGTCGCCCTTAGCGGCCGATGCACCATCTTTGCCGTTGGCTCCGTTTGCCCCGTCCTTACCGTTGGCACCATTAGCGCCGTTTGCGCCATTCTTGCCAGCTGCACCACGAGCACCATCACGGCCGCGTGCACCGTCTGCGCCATCACGGCCATTGGCGCCATCTGCCCCTCGTGCGCCGCTCGCTCCGGCCTCGCCGCGTGCACCTTGCTCGCCTTTTGCCCCACGCAAGTCCTCGACCGAGGCAATATCTTGCCACGCGCCATTCATAAATTGCCACTGGATCTTCCCATCATGCTGGCGCAAACTCACTTGGTCTGGCCGCACACCCTTGAAGCTACTATTGTAACCCCATGGCCACCACCACCAGAGCAATATAATGATGATTAATAATATCCCAAACAAGACAAATACAAGCGAACGACTTGCAAATTTTTTGCGGTGTTCATTCATAGCTATACCCCTATTTATACCCTTTTGTCTGATTATAGCACAAGCATTATAAAATTAAAGAGTACTAGCCACTCTGCCTTCGAGGCTTGGCTATTTTTGGGTCGCTTCTCTTGCTCTACCTCTGTTAGGTTTATGCTGGTGCCCCTCTTAGCTAGCCCAAAAGCCCGCTTTGCCTACCACAGCAAAGCGGGCTTGAGACTCTTCGTATCGACGCAGTTTACTCTGTACGCAGCGCTTCGATTGGATCAAGCTTAGCAGCCTTGCGACTTGGCAACCAGCCAGCAATGATCGCCACCAGCATCAGGCCAACCACTACTGCAGCAGCATGCTCTGGTACAAAGACGAGCAGTTTGTGATCACCAAAGTGGAGCTTCTCCGAGATAACTGGGTTGAGCGCCACACCAGCGCCCCACGCACCCAGCACACCCAGTGCACCGCCCAGCAGACCGACCCAGGCTGCCTCGTAGCGGAACAAGCGACCAATGTCGCGCCGGCTTGCTCCCAGCGCCTTCATCAGGCCAATCTGCTGCGTCCGCTCCAGCACCGAAATATACTGCGTGTTGACGATGCCAAAAATACTCACTATTAGCGCCAGCGCACCAAAGCACAGCACAATCGCCTGTAAGATATCAACAAAGCGAAAGAGTGTCTGCTGCAGATCTTTGGCAGTGGCTACAGCGTAACCATCGTGCTCGAGGGATTTCTTGGCAGCCTCAGCATCCTGCTTGGCAACCGCGGTGGCAGACATGTACTTTTGGTATTGGCTCGTGCCCTTGGTACTGTAGTCGCTCAGCTCGCGAGCTACCTTAGCATTAATACCAATGCCACGCATTGCTTGGGTTTGGTCGGCCGATTTGCGCGTCACAGCCGCAATGGTAAAGGTCTTGTGCAATTCCTTGCCACTAATCAGCTCATTCACCCCAGCCTGCCCCTTCTCAGCAAAGACCTGACCAAGCGTTGCTTCATCAATCTTCTGTGGCATTTGCACCACTGTGACGGTCAGTTGTTTGCCCACCATTTGGGCAGGTGATTGCCCGAGCGTCTCGGCATAACTCTCAGGTATAACGGCTTCGCCAGCCGCGAGCTCAGTACCCTTGCCCAGCTGCTTACCCGCCACGACTTCGGCCGCGAGAGCACCATCAAAGACGCTCACATCACTGCTGTATTTCTTGTTTTTCTTGGCTGCAAAGCTTACATATTTGGGCTGGAGCTGATAGACTGGCCTCACTTTCTCGAGGTCAGTACGCGCCGTAAGCTTGTCGATATCCTTTTGGGTTAAGGCTTTATAATCATTGCCATAGCGGTTGATACTATCTGGGTTATACTCACGCAGATCGGCCTGCTGGCCCGATTGTACCCCGATGAGTCGCTTATCTTTAACGACAAACACCGCCTTGGCATCAATATTACTGCTAATCAGCCGGTCAATATACTGGCGTGCACCCTCGCCCGCCATTAAGCTCGCCATAATAGCGAAGCCGCCCACCGCGATAGCAATGCTGGTAAGCAAAGTACGCATCTTGGCTCGGCGCAAGTTGCGGCCAGCGCGGCGAATGATATCGGTCGTCTTCATGGTTAGTCTGCCCTCCTTGGTGTTGGCTTGGTGGTTGTAGATTTGGCTTTTGTGGTGGTGCTCGTAGCTTTTTTCGTTGTTTTCTTGGACTGCGTGGCAGGTGCTGTGGCTTTGGCCGAGCGACGAGTTGGCGCTTTTTTAGCCTTGGGAGAGGCTATTGCCTTATCATCCATAGCGCTGTCGTGATCAATCGCCCCATCTTTGATACGAATAATACGCTGGCAGCGCTGCGCGAGATCCTCGTCGTGTGTGACGATGATGAGCGTGGCACCATGCTCCTTAGCGTAATTGAAGAGCAGGTCTTCCACCACTGCAGAGGTCGCTGAGTCGAGATTACCTGTTGGCTCGTCGGCAAAGAGAATCTGCGGCTCGGCAGCAATTGCTCGAGCGATCGCTAGGCGCTGCTTTTGCCCACCACTGAGGTCCTTGGCCCGCGCTTTGATCTTATCCTCCAGGCCAACTGCTTCAAGTGCCGCCACGATACGCCGCTTGCGCTGACTGCGCGGCACACCTGCGGTCTCGAGCGACAGACTCACATTGTCATAGCAGCTCTCGCCGCCCTCCACAAAGAAACTCTGGAAGATGAAACCCATTGTCCGCGCTCGAAAGCGGTCGGTCGCCTTGGGCTTGAGTCGTAAGATATCCTCACCGTTGATGATCACCTCACCCTGCTGCGGCTTATCCAGACCAGAGATAGCATGCATCAGCGTGGACTTGCCCGAGCCCGACTTGCCCAGCACTGCCACGCTCGACCCCTCCTCAATTGCAAGACTTACGTCCTTGAGGGCGGTGAAGGTGTTTTTCTTCTTGCCATAGACTTTTGTAATGTTTTTTATTTCGATCATTGCGCCTCCATAAGCTGCTAATGTTAATAGCAATTATACCGCAATCACCCAGCGAGAGCAAACTAGGTGGACAACGATCGTGGAGCTTTTTCTCACGCTTGAGAAGTAAAATTCTAACAAAGCCGAGTTAAAAAATCTTACACATGAACTGTCACTCCCCGCTCAATAGGATGTGAGATAAATATGAAAACAAGCTACGGAGAAATTACACTGGTGCCAACGCGCCTACCGCGAGTAGGATGATGAGCAGCGTGCCAAGCGCCAAGCGATAGCCGACAAACTTATCGAATGAATTGCTCGAAACAAAGCGCAGCAGCCACGAGATCGCCACATACCCCACCACAAAGGATATGATAATCCCCAGTATCATCTGTGGCCAGCCAATCAAGCGGCCAATCTGCTGCGACTGCGTGATGGCCTCCAGCCCACCAGCTGCCATCAATGCCGGAATCCCCAGGAAGAAGCTCATCCGTGTGGCAGTCGTGCGGTCAATATCGCGGAATAGCCCCGAGGCAATCGTCGCCCCCGAACGCGACACTCCCGGGATGAGTGACAAGCACTGCATCAGGCCCATTGCCATAGCATCGCGCCAGGTGAGGTTGCGCTCATGGCGTGTCTCACGTCCCCGGCGGTCGGCCAAAAACAGTACAACACTCCAAATCATCAGCCCAGCCGCGACAAACCACAGGCCGCGTAGTACCGTCTCGATTGTATCCTTAAGAAGCAAACCAACCACTGCAATCGGCAGCGAGCCAATGATGACGTACCACCCCATTCGGTAGTGAAACGTCCGCGCCCGCGGGTTCACCACGCCAGCACACCACGCCGAGGCAATGCGCCAAATGTCCTGCCAGAAATAAACAATCGCCGCAGCAATCGCCCCAATCTGCACCACCGCCGTAAAGGCAACAAGCCCCGGGTCGCTCACCGAGTAGCCCAGCAGCTTCTCGGCCAGCATCAAGTGGCCCGTACTCGAGATGGGCAAAAACTCAGTAATCCCCTCGACAATGCCAAGAATAATAATATGAAGCCAATCCATGATGTGTTTTCCTTATGTCTCGTACCAAGTATACCAAGTTCGCCACAAAGCACCAAGCCGGAAATGAAAAAATAGTGATCACGCCAGTCTGTATCTAAAAGCCACGCACGATTGTTGACAGTGAGATTTTGGGACTCGAGCTGGCAAAAATTTGACACAGGGTTCATATATTGATATATATTAACTTTTTGCTCAAAGTCTGTCTTGGAGCGAAGAGTCGCTCCTGGCTTTGGGCTTACCTTGAAAGGAGGTGAGAAAAGTGAGACCAGAGACGTGGTCTTCGGTCATTGTGATCTTCTCGATGCCACTGATTATATTCGGTGGATTTCTCGGCAGTATCCTCGAGAGACACCAGTACTATAGACCACTCAAGTGTTACACACTCTTGAACGTCGTCATTTGTGTCATCTCAAGCAGCGTCTGTATTTGGCTGTGGCATCACAGGCAGATTAATCTACGATTGCCGTTTGACATGGCCATCCTCATGATAACCTACGCGTCAGGCGTCTTCGCCACCTTCTCCTTTGTGTCTTTATGGCGCAGCAGAAGATGGCACAAGGCGCGCGAGGGCAAGAGCCGAAGTCAGAGCTCCTAGCCCACCGAACATAGCTCACTGTAATTCGTGCTTCAATCTGATCGTAGTGCATGTCTTGCACTCTCGGGTTGAGATATATCCGGGTTCAGTTTGAGCATGGTTGGTGGGCTATGTTCTTGGCACATTTACTTTTCTGTTCTTGCATCAAGAAGCGACCACTATGAGAGAGTGGCCGCTTCTTTGTTTTTTGCAGAAGAAAGACTGAACAATAGATGCGCACTGAAGCAAGCAAAGCAGGAGGCTTTACCACCCGCCGCCGCCTCCGCCGCCACCACCGCCGCCGGAGAAGCCACCACCAGTCGAGCCACCGCTCGATGACGAGAAGTCGCTCGAGCCAACAGAAGTAGAATCGGACAAGCTACTCATACTCGAGACAAACATCGCTGCATTGAAGGCACCGTGGCCAGCATACCAATCGGGCTGGGTGCCTACTTCCTCATAATACTGCCCCAGCTGCTGGCTCCACTGCTTCTCTTGGCCAAAGAGCACGGCATAGGGCAAGACCCGCTCGTAGAGTTTGACGAGCTGAGCGTGGTCACCAATATCCACCTTCTCGGCGGTCTCGGGGCTCTGTAGCAGGCGTAGACGGTCGGCCTCAGCGTAGCGGATATACATCTTGAGCCCCAGCAGGTAGCGGCGCAATGCTAGCCCTTTGTCCGACAGTGGCTTAGCAAAGCCCAGCTTACCAATGATAATCACAATAAAGACTCCCGGGAAGAAGAGGAATTGCAGCCCACTAAAGAATGGCACAAACATCGTGGCTACACACAGCACCAACACCAAGGCACCTAGCACACCTGCAAGGATGCGGAAGCCCCGTGTACCCTTCCGGCTTGTGTCGCGCAGCTTGTATGTGTGGTCGATGAGATTATCGAGCTTCTTGGCATTATCACTCAGGCGGAAGGCGTAGGAGGTATTGTTGCGCAGCGTCTTGAGGTTGATGCGCTCGCCCACCGCAGGCAAGTGGCCAAAGATATCGCCCAGGATCTCTTGCTCCTCGGGGTGGAGACTGCTGACATCCTTGACGACTTCAAGCTCGTACTGCGCCCGCGAGAAGAATGTCTTGGGCTTGACCTCAATCAAACGAATGTAGTGCCGCACCGCCCAGTCGATCATCTGCGCTGCCATAGCCGAGCCCTTCACCATCCGGAATGGCCGCACGATCTCTGCCGCTGTTGTCACACTTGTGCTCGGTGGTGGTAGGTATTCTGGCACAATCGTCCCTAGCTCCTTGCTCCGGCCAATCGCCCGCTGATAGAGCCAATACACTACACTCGAGGCAAGCCCCAGCACCAGCATACTCACAAAGAATATAAGTGGAAGGAACGCCTCCAACCGCTCCTGAAACACCTCCCCCGGCGTCTTCTTATACTCCGCAAACGTCCCCTGCGGGAAGCCTACTGCCAGCGTCATGCCAGCATATGGTGGGAGATAACCCACCGAGGCAGTTATGGTGTCGACGCTTGGTGACGTGACGGTGCAGGTGGTACGGCTCCCTTGCCTGCCGGTGTAACACTGTGGTGTCGTCCGGCTGATGGCGGCAAGCTCGGGGCTTAGCTTGAGCGTGGCGGTGGCATTGCTAATGGGCACGCGCCACGATGTGCCAATCACATCCCAGTAGAATTCATTCTTTTGCGTGTCGCCATAGTTCCACGTCACATCGCGCTGAGTATAGGTAATGACGTATGTCTTGCTACCCGAGACGTACGTATCTTTGTTGCCAATGCGCAGCGTGTTGCCCGACCAACTATACTCATAATCATTACCATGCTCATCCTGCACCGAGCCAAGCGCAAAGCTCGTGTGGTGGCCCTTGTACTGCGTAACGAACTCTGGTGCGAGGCCGTGATTTTGCTCTGGCGGGAAGTTTGCCGTAATGGTGAGCTTGGTCTTGAGGGTGGAGCGCTTCTCGCTGTCGCGCCCCAGCTGCATATCAACCGCATATTTGGTAATGGTGAAGTTATCTTTGCTACTCTTGCTGCTCGATGATGAATAGGCTCGTACCGATGTATCGGCCTGCATTGGCACTGCCCCGAGCGCGGTGCCCAGCAGCACCAAGCAGACACCGATTGCAGATATAACGCGTGTCATTCTCATACATCGATTGTGCGCCATGCAGCGAGGAATGTCAAACGCGAGCATCGCCCAAGGATCACTGGTCTATGTAGCGCCTAGACCCTGCACCTTACCGCAGCCTGCTATACTGTCCTGTCGATATGGAATATTTGCCAGGATCAACCTCTCGTCAGTCTCGGCCCACCAGCGCCAAGGCCAAAAATTGGCTGCCACCAACTAGTCTATTCATCCTCAAATATCCTCACTAATCACTTCCTCTTACCTCTGTTAATCTCTGTTTAAGCTATACCGCTTATGCTGTGATATTGCAAATGGTTATGCTATACTCACAGGCAATACCCAACGGCTAATCGGCGAGGTGAGGAGTATAGCAGAAGTGAGACGATATTGGACGCATTTTCGGTTTGCAGGTGTGGCAGCAGTGGTAGCGCTAGGAGTTGGCTTTATGCAGCTACATCAGGTGGCAATGGCCGAGCCCGCCACGAATTCTGGCTCTAACTCATCCACCAAAAAAGACGATAAGCCCGACATCTGCGACCCCAACACGATGCGCTTCAAGACTACAGCGCTGAGTTCCCCGACCGACAAAGCCCGCGCCGCTAAGGCCCTCGCCAACCTCCGCAGCCTCATGCAGCCCATCCGCAACGCTGGCGATGGCAGCACCATCACCGCCGCCAAGCAATACGGCACTGACTACACTGGCGAAATAAAGGGCTCATTCCAGCTCAAGAACAGTGGTAGCTATGCCACTGGTAACCCCACACCCCTCTCCGTTACTTCGCCATCATCGGTGCCAGGCAACTACCGTGGCAAAGTCTCGGGCAAGGCACCCACTGGTGGGAGCCGCGTCGTTAAGGCATTCCGCGCTACCGATGCCGAGTACGAGCAAGGCAAAGTCACCCCTGCCCAGGTGCAGAGCGATGGCAGCTGGACACTCGACCTCTCACCAGTTGATGGCAGCATTGGTGGCGAGTGGCGCTTCCGTCTCTACGATGCCAGTAGCGGCCAACCCCTCGGCGAGAGCTGGCCACGCGTCACTGAGTACCAAAATGTCGAGATCCAATCCTACGTCATCACCGACCAAACCTACCTCGTTGCCAAGCAAGCTGCCAACACCAATCGCACCTTTAGCTTCCCCGGCACCGAGAAGGGCCACAAGATGCTGCGTCTGGTGGATACGCGCAGCAACAAGATCCTCGCCGAGTACTTCCAGCCACAGCTGGCGGGGCTGATCCGCTCGTACGAGTTCTCGCCTGGCCAGGATGGTTACGGCACTCATCGCGTGCACTATTCATTTATGTACGATCAGTCGCTGGCGCTGCTCGTGGCGGTTGGTGCGGGCGATAAAGCAATGGCAGACCAGCTCGTCAATGGCTTCAAGACCATCCAGATCAAATCCGGTCGGTCGCGTGGTGCCTTCCCTTCCAGCGCCCACCAGCTCGACCCTAGCAACCAACAGGCGCGCTATTATACCGGCGGTGTCGCCTTCGTCCTCTACGCACTAATCCGTTACCAAGAGAAGTTTGGTGATATCAATGGCGTCAGTAGCATGGTGCGCTCTGCTCTAGCCTGGGTCAAGACCAAGAAAAGCACATCCGGCCCCGGTGCTGGCCTCTACCGCGGTGGCACAAATATCAATGACGATGACAACAACAAGCAATTCGAAATCGCCTGGCACTCCACCGAGCACAACACCGACCTCTGGCACGTGTATGAGCGAGCCTCGCAAGTCTACGGTGACGCTAGCTACCGCCAAGAAGCCGACAGCCTAGCCAAAGTGATTATGGAGAAACTGTGGAACAAAGCCGAGAATCGCTTCGACCAAGGGCTTGACGACCACGCCAAAGCGCTGGACACCTCCAGCTGGGGCTCTATCTTCCTCAACGCAATTGGTGAGTACGACAAAGCCAAAGTCTCGCTAGCCTACACGCGCAACTTTGCCATGAGCCGCGCAGGGTCTCAGGGCTACACTCCATACCTCACTGGCACGTACACCCCCACCGTCTGGTTCGAAGGGACATTCGGCGTCACTCAGGCCTACAACGTCGCAGGCAACAAAGACGAAGTCGCTGCCAGCGCCCAGCGAACGTACCGCTCCCAAGGGGCTAATGGTGCTTGGCCGTACGTCACCAATGTCGACGAAGCCAACCAAATGACGAATGCTTACTCCGTCGCCTCGACCGCATGGTACTTGCTGGCCACTGCCTACCCTGATGCCATTTGGTCAGAATGCCGCACCGACAAAAAGCCCGACGAGAAGAAGCAGCCGCCAATGGTGCGCCACATCGGCAAGGTCACCCTAGACAAGTTTCTTGCTGGCGAAGACAAGCCACTGTGGGTTTTCATCCTTATCTCGCTGCTTGCCCTCTTGGTTGGCATTGCCGCGCTCATCCTCTACCTTATCCGGCGTCACCGCGCCAAGAATGCCGCCGCCGCGCAGCTAGGCAGCAAGGACAGTAACACTCCTCCAGGTGGGCCACCAAGCCCGAGTGGTGGTAGCGGTACACCTCCGCCAAGCAGTCCACCACCCCCAAGTGGCTCATCAGCCAGCAGCAGCCTGGGTGGCCTCGCAATGAGCGCTCCACCGCGCACTACTACCTCGCCACCACGCCGCCCTGGCACAGCACCCAGCCGCGGCACCTCCATCGCCGTCCAGAGTGGCACCTCGCACCACGCATCACCACGACCCGCACCAAGCAGCCCACCACGACCACCAAGTGTATCGGGCTAGCTCGCAGCAATGAGCGTGCAAAACCACCAGATCTTGCTGGTGGTTTTGTTTTGCGTAAACGGGCTCTCGTGACCATACTGCGGCAGTCTATAGTCTCCCCTTCTAGCATTTCTCTGCTCACACTGCACGCGCTAGCTTTTGCATTGCAGCAAGGATGTTTTTGTATTCATTACGCGCATTACCAATCAGACCTTACCAATTATTGCTTGAGCCAGATTCAGCCCAAAATAATGAGCGTTTTGCTATTTCTGTTTCTGTGCTTATATCATAGCTAACACGCTTATTGTACAAATCGTGCACGATGGTACACAACTAGCCTATCTATGCGCTACTGCAATCCCACACTCACCTCGCACGAGTATAGTATGCGAGGCGCTAACAGCCCCAGCTACCACCCTAATCCAGCCTCACCCCTGAATACACCGCCCGCGTCGTCTCGTCGATGTCGCTTTTGAGCTGTGGGAATGGCACACCTTCACGCGCCGTGACGCCTTCGAAGATCCAGAAGACGCGCTCGCTAAAGCCCCAGCCACAGGCCGGCGGCATGCCGTATTCCAGCATCTCTACGTAGTCGATATCTAGCATCATCGCTTCCTCGTCGCCAGCGTCGCGCATCTGCTGCTGCTCCACAAAGCGGTTCAGCTGGTCGATCGGGTCATTCAACTCACTAAAGCCATTGCCAAGCTCGCTGCCAGCAATCACCGGCTGGAAACGCTCCACCGTCTGCGGGTTATCCGGGTTGGTCTTAGACAGCGGACTGATAAACTTGGGCGTATTGACCAGCCAGACAGGCCCCGCCACCGTCTTGCGGATGTTCTTCCACAGTTTATCGATGCCGCGTGGGATGGAATCGGTCTTTTCTACCTCTAAGCCATGTTCTTTCAGTTTAGCAGCGACTTCCTCAATCGTGGTATTATACACATCAATCCCGTAGTGCTCGTGGATCACCTCGGCATAGTCCCACACCTGCCACTGGCCGCTCATATCGACCTCAAACTCGCCCAGGGTAAACTGCAGGGTGCCAAAGGTTCGCTCCAGCACATACTTATACATGTCTTCCATAAAGCGCATGCCCTGCTGCCAGTCCCAATAGGCGGCGTACCACTCCATGGCGATGTGCTCGGGCAGGTGCTCATCAGAATAATTCTCGTTGCGAAAGCGCGGGCCAATATCGTACACCTTCTCAAACCCTGCCCCCAGCAGGCGCTTGAGTGGCAGCTCGTGGCTAATCCGTAGGTAAAACTGCTGGCCGTCCAGCGCGTCCATGTGGGTCACAAACGGGTTGGCATCCGCCCCACCGGTGGTGCGTTCCAGCACCGGCACGTTGACCTCAGTAAAGCCGTGTTGATTGAGGTAATCGCGCGTCGCCTGCCAGAACGTGCTGCGGCGGTAAAAGCGCTGGCGCACCGCCGGGTTAACATTCATATCCACATAGCGGCGGCGAAAACGCTCTTCTTTATTCTCGAGCTTTTCTGGCATTGGCCGCAGGGCTTTAGTCAGCAAGCGTAGCTCACGCACCCCAACCGAAATCTCACCCGTCTTTGTCCTGAGCACCGTGCCAGTCGCCTCCACAAAGTCACCGGTATCGAGCAGCCGCAGCTGCTTCATACCCAGGATACCACGCGGAGCGTCGAGCTCGGCCATTGTGTCGCGCTGCAGGTAGAGCTGCACTGCACCGCTCGCGTCTTGCAGCTTGATGAAGGCCAATTTACCAAAGCTGCGGATAGACAGCACACGCCCCGCCACCGATATCTCCTGGCCAGCCAGTTCATCGTACTGCGAGACCACTGTCGCACAATCGTGTGTGCGCTCAGTATGTGCTGGGTAGGGGTCAAGGCCGAGCTCGCGCAGCGCTGCTAATTTTCGTAATCGTTCGTTTCGGTAATCTTGTAATGTCGCCATAATTGCTTGCTATTATAGCGGAGAATGGGATGGTTGTCGACTAGGGCGATGAGGTTGCTTATCTACTTGGCGGTGTTGGCTGAGATTTGTGCGGCGGGAGGCAAACTACCGCTTCCCTGCCTATGCCAGTTGTATCCTCTGATATTCTCACAGCCGAGCCGGTATAGCCAATAGTGTCCGGCTCTGTCGTAGTGTTTATGTGCCCACCATCTACCTTGATCGCAAACGGTATCCGGCCTGCTTCTCTCCGTTCTTTCTCAGTATAACCCTCTCGAGAATACTCAACGGTTACTATAGTACGCCCTTGGCTGCCTTGGTTGGTTGTATAAGAATACAATGAAGCTCGTGTCAGTGTACCATCAGGATTAGCAATCTCCACTGGTGAGCTCTCTACCGCAACCTTCACCTCCTGACTTTGTGGGTTAGCACAGTGAAGTTCGCCCGTCTTGGGGTCAATCGTGAAGGGATCAACTTCTGTATATGCTGCCAGCTCACCAGAGGTAGGCTGTGCTGCAATTGTCGAGTTTCTCTCGCGAGACTGGTAGTGATGATGGCCAAGATAGCCCCCACCAATCAGCGCCGCTGCAGCTGCCGCGAGCGCGGTGAGCCGCCGCACTGCTGAGGGTTTATCGTGCTGAGGTTTCGGTTGATCATACTTATGGGCTGGCCTCTTATATGCATGCCCCTTACTAGGGCGATGTGCGTGTCGTGCTGTGTATCGAGCCATCGTCGGTCTCCTTGGGCTGTTATGGTTGATTGTCTATCATAGCATAACATCGACAATAATGCAATGATGGTGAATTGCTTATGGTTTGGTATGGTTCTTCTGTATTCACAGCAAATCAAGATTTTTCATATATTTAGCCTTTAGTATCAATACTAAAAGATTACTAACTACCAAAGAGCCGGATACATGTGCCATGTGTATAACTACATCCCTACTCTGCTGCTTTAATACTCACAGCAAAAGCCGAGCAGTTCATGCTGCTCGGCCTATTATTTTGAGATATACTTATTGCACCTGCTGAATAGTGTAGGTGATCTCGCCCTTGGGGGTGGTGATCGTCACCTGCTCACCTGCGCGATGGCCCAGCAAAGCTTGGCCAAGGGGCGATTCGTCGCTAATCTTGTTCTCCAGCGGATCGGCCTCAACTGGCCCTACCACTGTATAGGTCTTCTCTAGCCCAGCGTCTGAGGCGAGGGAGACAGTACTACCCAGGTGGATGGCACCAGTGCTCGGAGCAGTAATTTGCTCGGCATTAAGCAAGATCTCCTCAATCTCAGCAATGCGTGTCTCTACCACGCCTTGCTCTTCGCGTGCGCTGTCGTACTCGGCATTTTCACTCAGGTCGCCATAGTCACGGGCCTCAGCAATCTTCTCGGCAATCTCGCCGCGGCGGCCCTTCAGCTCCTCCAGCTCTGCCTCGAGCTCTTGGCGGCCAGCATCAGTAATCTGGTAGGTTTTTTTCATTATCTTCATACTCCTTTCTTGCAAAGTCGGTGGGGCAAGCCGGGGCATGGCTACACCTTGCGACAAGCTCCGCAATGGTTACTTAGTGTAGCAAGCAATTGGCTTGTCGTCAAGCGCTGCTGCTCACCCGTCCGGCGGTCTACAACTTCCCACTCTCCTGCCTCGAGCAGCCGATCACTCACCGTGACACGGGTTGGCATGCCCAGTAGCTCTGCATCGGCGAATTTCTCCCCAGGGCGGGCGGCGCGGTCGTCGTATAGCACCGTAATGCCGGCCTGCTGCAGGGTGTTGTAGAGCTCATCTGCCGCCGCGACCGACTCCTTGCCAATCTGCACCAAGTGGACGCGGGCTGGAGCTATTTCCTCAGGCCACGCTAGACCTTTGTCGTCAGCGAACTTCTCCACAATCACACCCATCACGCGGGTAATACCAATGCCGTAGCTGCCCATGTAGGCATGGTGCTGGCGACCATCCTCACCGGTAAAGACGAGGCCCATCTCCTCTGATTTTTGGGTACCAAAGTTGAAGATATTGCCCACCTCGGCTGTGCGACGTTTTTGGTAGACTTCGCCAGTCTCAGGCGAAATATCACCTTCTTTCGCGAGTTTAATCTCGACGAACTCGCTTGGTCGCGGTATATCACGGCCCCAGTTAGCGTTATAGGCATGCTGACCAGTTTTATTGGCACCAGTTTCAAAGTTCACCATATCTTCACATGAATCATCGACAAACAGCCGCACATTCTCTGGTAGATTATATAGCCCAGCAAAGCCTAGCTTCGCCCCTGTTGTTGCCTCAATCTGTTCACCATCCGCCAAGCGCAGCCACGATACGTTCGCCACCGCCTTAAGCTTATCTTCGTTAATTTCATAGTCACTCCGTACTACCGCCAGCAACATACCATCTGGCGAATCGTACAACATTGACTTAGTGCTAGCTGTGCGCGGAATGTCCAGCGCTTTCGTCAGTGCTTCCGCACCGATGATATTTTCGTCATCTAACATGCCTAATGGTTTCATGGCAGCACCAGCATCTGGGTTCGGCGTTGCACGCACTGGTGCAACTTCAGCGTTATAGGCAACATTCGTACTTGGCACGATGAAAATATCGTCCTCACCCGCCCCACAAATCGTCTGGAATTCGTGGCTAAACTTGGTAAAAGCTCCGCCGCTGGCAAACGTCACGTAGGTGTCATCCCCGAGGCCAAAGCGGTTGTAGCAGCGCTTGTAGGCTTCGATAACCTCTTGGTAGTAGGCGTCTAAGTCTTCCTTACTGGCGTGGATGCTATACATATCCTTCATGATAAACTCACGCCCACGCATGATGCCGCTCTTGGCGCGCAGCTCGTTGCGGAGTTTGTTCTGGAATTGGTAAACGCTGATAGGCAGGTCTTTGTAGCTCTTCAGGTAACTGCGCAGCAATTCGATAATCGGCTCCTCGTGCGTCCAGCCAAAGCCGACCTCGGTGCCATCCTGCAGGTGCGACTTGAACCACACGTCCACCAGCTCATCGCTCCAGCGGCCAGTCTCCTGCCAGAGCTCCTGGCGCTGCAGGGTACTCATCAGCAGTTCTTGGCTGCTGATACGGTTCATTTCTTCGCGGACGATTTGCTTAATGTTCTCGAGCACGGCCATGCCCAGCGGCGTATAGGAATAGACGCCAGCCATCGTCTTGTGCACGTAGCCAGCGCGAATCAACAACTGAGCGTTGTGCGCCACCTCGTCGGCCGGGGCTTGTTTGCGGGTACGGGTAAAGGTGTGTGATAATCGCATAATTCTCTTTATAGTAACACAAGATTGGCAAAAGTGGCATGAAGCTGCCAGGCTGAATGCTCATAATTTCATCTCAAAACTGACTGCTGGCCCAGGAGCTCATCGAACAAGAAAATATCTGGAGGCCAGCGACCAAATATACGAAAAAGCACGATCATTCTATCTGGCCGAAACATTTTCGGTTTGGTGAGCTCCTGCGCCAGTGGAGAGATACCAAGAAAGAGGGGTTTTAGGATTGATACGGGAGAAAAGATATCGACACAAAATAAAATCTCTAGGTTGAGTTCGTCAGTCGGCTCATTCTTCCCTACCCCACCATAAAGACAAACATCGCCAGGAATGCAATCGCATTCTTAAGCATATGAATGAGAATGCCGGGCCATATTGTACCAGTCGTATGACGCAGCGCCACCAGTACGATGCTGAGCATTGCGACATCAATACCGACATTGAGCTGGCCATGCACATAGCCAAAGAGCCCACTCACCACCACTGTAATGAGCCACAGCGGCATGTGCGCAGCGTGGAGTTTGCTATACAAATAGCCGCGAAACACCAGCTCCTCAGCCACTGGCGCCACCACCACCAACATCGCAAAGGCGAGCAAGCGCTCTGCGCCATAGAGCTGCTTGAAACCGAGATTTTGTGCCTGAGTCGCATCAAAGCCGGGCAGCCACTGCTTGGCCGCCGCCAGCGCAATCATCGATAGCACGATATAGATAATGAAGCCCACCAGCGCCCAACCAAAGTCGCGCCACTGCAGCGAGCGCCGCCACCCAAGCTGCTGCACGCTTGTACGAAAGCTCGCTGGCGCCTTGGGCCGTGCGCGCTGCACCAGCCACGGCAGGCCAATCAGCAGCGCCAATGCCACCACATAGACCGCCGTTTGCATCATAATGAGCGGCAAGACCGGCACCGACTCTTGGCCATGAAAGAGAAGGTAGAGTACTGCACTACAGAGTAACCCTGCCCCCATAAAGCTCAGCCACACCCACAGCGGCCAACCGATCCACGAGGCACCGCGCAGCAGGCGCTGGCGTGGCGTGAGCGGTGTTTTGGGCTGGGAGGAGTGAGCGGCTTTGGGCCGGAGAGCAACACGTATCATGAAGTGAGTTCCTTATGTATTACCATTGTGTGATTGAGCAACCATAGCTCCCTGCGCTGCAACCCTCCACGATAACGCTCTGCCCTGCTACACTGCTTAATCTGCATCAGTGCACCAACTTCCCGATGTCAGCAATCGTCACGAGCACAATTAAACCAAGCAAGCACAAGAAGCCAGCCGCTTGGATATTCTCTTCCATCTGCTTACTGAGTGGCTTGCGCAGCAGGCGGAAGATCGCCATCACTGTCCAGCGGCCACCATCGAGCGCAGGAATGGGCAAGATATTCATCACTGCCAGCGACAGCGCAATAATCGCCGTCAGCAGCAACACATGCACCACGCCAGCCTGCCCTGCTGCCGGGAAGATAATGGCAAAGATCCCCACCGGGCCAGCCACGGCATTACCCACTTGCGATAAGTTTTGCTTGGCCTGCTGGCTCGTCGCGCTGTCGCTACTAAACTGCTGCACCAGACTAGTGGCGAGATTTACCACCATATCGCCCAGGCCCTGGAGCGTCGCCCCAGTGAGCTGCGCTGTTGTCACGACACCGACAATCGGTGCCGACCAGGTGGCACGGATTGTATCTTGCTGCTTGGTGAGCTCTGCCCCTAGGTAGCCTTTGCGGTCGGGATTATCTTTGCGCAGCGCCACCATGGCAGTGGCTTGCTTATCACCGCGGGTGTACACTACAGGCACAGTTTCGCCCTTGTGCTGGCTGGCAAAGTGCGCGAGGTCGGACGTGCTGCGCACCGTTTGCCCAGCCAGCTGGTTAATTGCATCACCCTGGCGGAGGCCTGCCTTGGCGGCGGGCAAGCCAGGAGTAAGTGCGCCCAGCTGCACTGGGTGGTTACTCACCACTGCGTCGCTTGGTAGATAAAATTGATTGTCTATCATCTTGGGTAAGCCCACCCAGGCTAGGCCAGTGAGGAGCACCACTGCAGTTAACCAGTTGACGGTCACACCAGCCAGCAAGATTTTGGTTTTTTGCCAAAAGGTTGCTGCGCCATAATCACCAGGCTGATCAGCCGCATCATGCTCGCCCTGCAGCTTGACGAAGCCACCCAGCGGCAGCCAGTTGAGCGAGAAACGGACGTTCTCACCCAGAATACTTTTTTTGATCACCTTGCTATAGGCCCGTGGCGGAAAGCCAATACCAAACTCCTCCACCACCACACCATTGCGCCGCGCCACAATGCCGTGGCCCAACTCGTGCGTTGCCACCAGTAGCGTCAGTGCGATTACCCCAATAATAATACCAATGACTATTTCCATATTCCTCCTTCGTTATCCTCCAAAGCGTCGCTGCCGCCGGGCATACTCGGCCAGCAAAGCATCGACGTCGGCGTGTGTCATATCTGGCCATGGCTTATCCAAGAACAGCAGCTCGCTATAGGCGCTGCGCCACAGCATGAAGTTGCTCAGCCGCTGCTCACCACTGGTGCGAACGATCAAATCACACGGCGGCACATCTGGTGTATACAAAAATTGCTCAAAGATCTGGGCCGTCACCTTCTTGTGGACAGAAAGCGTTTTGCGCAAGCGATTGACTGCATCGATGATCTCCTGCTGCCCACCATAATTAAACGACAGCACCATTGTGCCCTGCTGCAAATCCTTGGTGGCAGCCTCGGCAGCATCAATTGCCTTCTTAACCCGCCGGCTCAGGCGCAGGCGCGTCCCTGCCACGCGGATACGCACCCCATGCTTAATGAAGATCGGCAGGTCTTGGTCGAGCATCGTCACCAGCAGATTCATCAAGTGCTTTACCTCTGGGCCACTGCGGTGCCAGTTCTCGGTGCTAAAGATATAGGCGCTAACGTACGGCACACCCCGCTTGATGGTAGTAAGGGCAATATCGCGCAGCTTCTCATAGCCCGCGCTGTGCCCCTCTTGGGCCGAGAGGCCACGCTGCTTGGCCCAGCGCCGGTTGCCATCCACGATATAGCCCACATGCTGCGGCAAGTGCGTGGTGGCACTCATGCGTGGCTCCATAATAGGCATTTGGTTGCGTGCGTGGGCAGAGAGAACGTCATTAAATCGTCAAAATATCCTTCTCTTTAGCAGCAAAGGCGGCTTCTATCGTGGCTTGGTGCTGCGCCATGAGGCGATCGATCTCCTTCTCCACTGCCTTCACGTCATCTTCACTCAGCTCCTTGGTTTCTTTGCGGCGCTTGGCGTCTTTCAAGGCGTCTTGGCGTACCCCGCGCAGGGCAATGCGTGCTTCTTCTACCTTCTCGCTGGCTTGCTTAACCAATTGCTTGCGGCGCTCCTCCGTCAGTGGCGGCACCGGCACACGGACGACGTGGCCATCATCGCTGGGGTTAAGGCCAAGGGTTTGATCGGCTCGGATGGCGCTGGCGATTTTTTGCAAGTTAGCTGGGTCAAATGGCGTGATCTGCAATAGCGTCGCCTCCGGTGCCGTCACGTTAGCCACTTGGTTGAGCGGCATACTAGTGCCATACGCCTCGACCATAATGCCATCAAGCATACTGGCGTGAGCTCGGCCGGTGCGGATCTTCCCCAGGCGTTCCTCTAGGTGTTCTAACACGTGGTTCATCTTTTCTTCGTAGGGGGTGGTATCAAACATCGCGATCTCCTTCTTGGTTTTCCTTTATTGTACCATTATTTGCTGGGGTGTGAGGAGAGTTTGCAGAAAAATAGCGGGCATTGTTGCTTGCGCTTACTCGATGAGATCCTATTTGGGTGAAGTGTGTCTCGGTCATTACTCATCTCGGCCTTAATCCATAATCCTAGAATCGGTACAGTGCCCTCACGGCATACTCACTACACCGAAAATGTTCTGGCCAGATGATGCGGGGAGCTTACCCCTTCGCGTATTTGCTGGCCTCCATATATTTTCTTGTGCAGCGAGCTTGTCGTGAGGGTATACAAAAAACTATGAAGTACCAGTGGTTATCACCATCTCTTTCACACTCCACCCACATGGCGCAGTCGATAGGAGGAGGTGCGGATGAGGCTACAAAAAACGAGTGGCACATTTCTCATGCCACTCGCTACGCAAAAGCTTACTCTCTCGCGACTACTCCGTCACACCCAGCTCAATCCGCTTGAATTGGCTGACGCGGACGTTCTCGCCACGCAGTGCCACCTGCTCTTTGATGAGCTGGCCAACGGTTTTGCTGTCGTCGAGCACAAAGGCTTGCTCGGCCAAGACCTGCTCGGCGAAGTGCTTCTTGAGCTGCCCTTCGACGATTTGGTCACGCATTGCCTCAGGCTTGCTTGCCAAAGCATCGCTAGTGAGAAACTCCTGTTTCTTGGCGTCATATACCTCAGCTGGGATGTCGTCCATCGTAGCATAGCGTGGGTTCATCGCAGCAACCTGCATAGCAATCTGATGTGCAAATTCCTTAAACTCAGACAGGCGAGCTACAAAATCTGTCTCACAGTTGACCTCGACCACCACACCGATCCGACCACTGTGGACATAGCTCTCGATCAGCCCTTCACGGGTCTCGCGGTCGCCCTTTTTCTCCGCCTTGGTCAGGCCCTTCTTGCGCAGGGCATTGAGCGCTGAGTCGAAGTCGCCTTCGGCCTCCACCAGCGCCTTCTTGGCGTCGGTCAGGCCAATGCCGGTTAGCTCTTTGAGCTTCTTGATGTCGTCAATCGTCACTGCCATGGTTAGTTCTCCTCCTTCGTTGCCTTGCCCTCGTTGACTGCTGCGCTGAAGTAGTCGAGCATCAGCTGCAGGCTCTTAATCGCATCATCATTAGCAGGGATAGGATAATCAACTAAGTCGGGGTTGGCATTAGTGTCAACAATACCGACCACTGGCACACCGAGCGTCTTCGCCTCGCGCAAAGCGTTGTTGTCAGCCAAGATGTCAAGCACTAGCACTAGGCCAGGCTTGCCATTGAGGTCTTTGATACCACCGTATTTGAAGTTGAGGCTGTCGATCTCTTCTTGGTAGCGCTGGACTTCTAGCTTGTTGTAGCGCTTCTCAAGGTCGCCACTGGCCATGCGGCGCTCTAGGTCCTTGAGCTTCTTAATCTGCGCAGTGGTGGTCGTCACATTGGTAAGCATCCCACCAACCCAGCGGTTGGTGACATATGGCTGACCAACTGCCTCGGCAGCTTGGCGGGTGATGTCCTTCGCCTGCTTCTTGGTGCCAACGAAGAGGACTTGTTTGCCGCTTGCCACTGTCTTGCTAATGATGGGCAGCGCCACATTCAGCGCCTCAACCGTCTTCGCGAGGTCGATGATGTGACTATCTTGCCGCTTGCTATGAATATATGGTGCCATCTTCGGATGCCACCGGCTGGTCTTGTGCCCAAAATGAGCACCGGCTTCAAACAAAGCCTTGATATCTGCCTGCACGGCCATATCGCATTACTCCTTTTTGCCTTGCCCCACACGGTATGGAGTGGTGTGGAGCTGTGTCGTTATGGTTAGTTACGAGAGAATTATAGCATACTACGTATCATTCTCATAGATATGGTTGCATTTTCTCATACAAGAAAGGTGTTAATATTCTAGGCCACTATTGATGCGCGCGTCTGCTTTTGTGTGTGCTTTGGCAATATCGACTGCTGGTAAATAACCAGCCCACACCGCGGTACGCATTGCATCAAGCGATGGCAGTTTACCATTTTGGAACATTGAGAAGCGTAATGTTGGATTATCATTCCAATCACTCTCCTGCGAAAAACCTTGCACTGCCCGCTCTATCGCATAATCAGTCGAATTCATATGACTAATCATGCCAACACCCAAAGACTCCGCAAGAGTAGCATAACGCTGTGCAAACGCATCATTCATTGCATAATTCTGCCCAATTGTCGTATACTCGCGCACACCAAGGCGTTCTTCTGTCATGCGGAGTGCTGCTTCACGGACGATCGCCTCATCGCTATATCCATCAGAGGTGATCCCATATTCAACAACGAGCTGAGCAATCACTTGCTTCTGCTTGTCGGTATAGTCATCTCGCGCGACATATTTGCACCCCTCACTGTCCTCAGCAATAATGCTACCATCCTCTATATTTTCAACTGGTTCGACAACGAGTGCACCAGGCAACACGAGAACTTCACCAGGGCTACGCGTAAAGTATGTATCTGAACTATTCATCGATGCAGGCAAGCCATTTCTATCAATCGTCTCCTGCATATTGGTAACAATAAGCTTATTACTCTGATCCCATGCCCCATACGAATGCGATGCAACCTGCCCGTTTGGCGTAAAGTGTAGCGAAGAACGTGCATAAGGCTGCGCACTATCAGTGTGTGCAGCAAGTGGTTGCAAAATGACATTACCCTCATCATCACGCTCAACCCTATGTGATGTTGAGTGGACAAGCGCAACTTCGCTTGCACCCAGCATCTCAGAACCCTCAAAGGCTCGACTCTCCTGACGTGTCGCCCATCCTCGAGCAAGCGCGATCTCCACTTCTCGTTGCTGGGCTTCGAGTGTTTGATATAACATATTTAGCTTTTGATCAAGCAACTGCATAGCCGTCATATCGCCACAATACGCCGCAACCACCAATGCCAATCCATCAGTATTAGATGATTCTTCTGCTGGGTCGTTATTCTCATCGAAGGCAACCGCAGCAATCATCTCATCTGTCAAGCGTTGTATGCGTGGTGTACTGATGTCGCCTCGGCGCAAATCGTCCTCATATCGACCAATCAAGAACTGCTCATCAATGTCACCAATGATCCTCTCACACAGTCTCATTACTCCCTCTGGTGTTGTCGTTGCAACTAAGCAACTGTCTCTATCGAGCTTCCGTGTAGAATACTGCTCAATCTGTTGCGCGACAGCTTCTTGATTGGCAGATGGCAGTGGATTCTTATACGTTTGGTCGGCATACACTGCGTGCGGCAACTGTGGTGCCTCGCCACTATTGCGAAAGCAGAATCGCAGCCCATCTACCTCATACGTTGGCCGAATACCATCACCAGGATATTCTTTACTAAGTTTAGTCTGTATATAGATTTCTTCGCTGAGGATGTGTTTTTGCTCACTCTGCTCATTATAGGCGAGTACTTTTTTTGGCTCACTCTGCTCGTGATGGTCTGGTAATGTTATATGTTCTGAGGCATGTGACATATACTATATTCTCCTTATCTGATACTGATATAATACCACTTTCTCAACAGAATAGCTTAGTTTTATGGCTATCAAGGCATTGCTTTGACAATCCCCCACCCTCTCTGCTACAATATAGCGGTTATGAAAAGCAGTATTCACCCACAAACCTACCGCCCTGTCGTATTTAGCGATGATCAGGCGGGCTTTGCGTTTTTGACGCAGTCGACGGTCGCGACCGACGACACTATCACCTGGGAGGATGGCAACGAGTATCCGCTCGTCAAGATCCATATCTCCAGCAAGTCTCACCCATTCTTCACCGGCGAGGAGAAGATTATCGACACCGAGGGCCGGGTCGACCGCTTCGAGGCACGCCGCAAAGCTGCCGAGGCACGCCGCGCCGCTCTGGCCAACAAAGCCAAGAAGCAAAACGCCAAAAAGGCTGCCAAAGCTGCTCAAGCCAGCGCTGGCAAAGAGGACTTTGCCAAGGCCGCGTAACAACACACCTGCAAGGCAATGGTATGACACTCACCCTCTTTCTAAAAGGGTGAGTGTTTTTATATACCGGTTTACTCATACGTCTCCCTCTCTAACTTGGCGAGAGATTTTGTCCATCACTAGCATATAGCAACACAGATAATGATCTCAAGGATCTACTATGTTGCTATATGATTTTTCATGTATCGTGTTGCTTTTTACCTTACAACACGAAAGTTCCGTTTCCGCAGTCGCAACACCGCCTCGCCCAATCGTCCTACTAAGCCTTTTTTCGCCTGCACCTCAGCGACGTCGGCCGTTATAATATCGTGCATTTTACACAGCTCGGTATAAAACCGCTCTGGATTATCCTCTAGTGTCCAGGTATGCTTATAGTGACCCCTATCAGGGCCCTGCCATACGTACTCGGTGCTTCGTATGGTGCCGCCCTGCAAGACGGTTCTGATATCACTGTGGTTCGGGTTATTCGTTGCACCACCGACGTGCTCGCGGCGCACCCCAACTTGCGGCTCGCCCTGCTCACGTGTTGCAACAAAGCAGTTGCCGCCATCTCGAATAATCTTCACGCTCATTGCTGGGTTGTAGGCGTCCTCAAGCGGATAATCTTCAAGGATGCTTGGTCGAGTTATTTCGCCTGCTTCTTCTGTGGCATGCTCTTGCATCTTGTCCAGGATCGCCGCCATAACGCTGCGTGCTTTTTCGTGCAGCTCAGATGCCTCGTTTGTCTCTGTTGTTTCAGCCGCAGGTTCCTGAGTGGATACCGCTCCATCCTCTGATGGTTGGTCTATCCCCTTTCGTGATGCAATAAATGTTTCGAGCTCCATTTTGAGCTGCAGTGCTTCATCACTTGCTGGGTCAATTTTTTCAATCGTTGGGAGAGACCGTTTTTTCTCGACCACTTGCGCGTCTACTGTATGGCCACTCTCCTCAGTCGAATCCTTGCGGCGCACTTCGGCCGCCACACGCTCATCCTCGCTGTGCGTCAAACGGAAGAACCTCACACCATCCTCTCCCACTACTGCACCAGTTGCACAGTTCTTGTCCCACGCAAAGTCTTTCATGGTAGGCGCTGGCTGCGCTTCGCCAATCATATTTGCTGAGAGTTTAAAGAGTAGCACTGTACCGTTCTTCTGACGCTCTCCGTTATCATTCGTCTGGTTCTCATCAAAGGTATCAAACGCTACTACAGCCGTATGCATTTCTACTGGTATACCATCTGCTTCATGAATAGTACTGTCATGTGGTGCAAAGAACTGAGCCGTTACCTCTACTGGCGACGGAAACGTCTTTTCCTTAGCTAACGTGTAGTCTGCAAAGCTCCAGTCAAAACGAATCTTGAACTGATCAAGAAAATTATCATCATTCAATGCTAATGTATCTATACTATACACCTCTGTGCTGTCTGGCTGAGCAAGCGCTGTTTGCAGCTCACCTGCCATGCGTTCTTGCCCACTCCTATCATAGGCTTGCTCCGTGAGATGCTTCGTATTATAATATTTCATCACTGATGACTGCCCGCCTTTGTTCATCGCTTTTGCTCCTGATTTTTGTTGACATTACCTAATACCATATAAGGTACTCTCTCTCTCTTAATTTGTCAAGCTATTATGCAATAATTGCATGTATAAGCAAAAATATCTGAATCCTCACACATATTCTCTTTTCTACCAAAGCGACGGAATGGTGGGCGCTCGTATAGAGCTGGTAGTTACTTTGCGACTTCAGGATATCCAATAGCTCAAGAGTCACCCCCGTGGTATAATCATTAGTATATGCCCAAAATTTCTCTCGATATCGCCACCCTAACGGCTGAGCGTGCTGCGCTGGAGCAGTTTCTTGCCCAGCCCGATGCGTATAGTGCGCCCGATTTTACCGCCAAGAATAAGCGCTTTGCGGAGCTCGAGACCATCATTGCTACCGCTACCAAGCGCGCTACCGTGGAGCAGCAGCTGGCTGAGGCGCATCAGCTCGCTCAGGGCAACGATGAGCTCGCCGAGCTCGCCAAACTCGAGATCCCCGAAGACGAAGCCACCATTGCTCAGCTAGACGACGAGCTCTTCGTCCTCCTCACTCCCAAAGACCCTAATGACGAGAAGAATATTATCATGGAGATTCGGGCTGGCGCTGGCGGTGACGAAGCTTCGCTCTTTGCGGCCGAGCTCTACCGTATGTATCTGCGCTGGTGTGAGGCGCATGGTTACCGCACTGAGCTGCTGAGCGAGTCTGCCAATGACTCTGGTGGATACAAAGAAGTCATCTTCAAGATTTCAGGCGATGCACCCTACGCCAAACTCAAGTTTGAAGGTGGTGTGCACCGCGTCCAGCGCGTGCCCGTTACCGAGAGCCAGGGGCGCATCCACACCAGCACCGCCACAGTAGCAGTCTTGCCCGAAGCGGAAGAGACAGACATTACCATCAATCCCAATGACCTCCGCATCGACATCTACCGTTCAAGTGGTCATGGTGGGCAGAGCGTCAATACAACCGACTCAGCCGTGCGCATCACCCACCTCCCCACCGGTATGATCGTCACCAACCAAGACGAAAAGTCGCAGATCAAAAACCGCGAGAAGGCTATGAGCGTCCTGCGCTCCCGCCTCCTCCAGCGCAAGATCGATGAAGAAAACGCCAAGCTCACTGCCGAGCGCCGCGCTCTGGTGGGCACTGGCGACCGCAGTGAGAAGATCCGCACCTACAATTTCCCCCAAGATCGCATCACCGACCACCGCATCCGCTATAGCCGCAGCAACATCCCCGCTGCCCTCGGTGGCGACATCGACGACATTATCGAGCGTCTCCAAAGCTACGAGCGCGAGCTGAAAGCGCAAGGAGCAGAGCAGTAACGCTTCACTCTGCTATTCTTGTTTGTCGTCTCTACTTCTTCCACTATAGCGAATCTACTATCCGCCGTCTTTTCTCTATTATCATAGACTTTTCTCATAGCGAGGCAAAATGATGAAAAAACGAATGTAGAAGCAAAAAACAGAGGAAAGATTATAGAGGCAAAGAAAGATAAGGTGGCATTCATCGATATTAATCAATATCTTCATGCGTGTGGTGCTTGCGCTCACTCCACACAGCCGGTGCCGCCTCTCCTCGTTGGTGTTGAAAGCGCCGACCTACGCGACGAGCCTGCCATTCTTCTTTGTTGCACACGTTACCCGCTGCAGCAAGGATGATACCACCGCCTGCGAGCATTACACCATATAAGCCAAGCGTTGCGACCGTCTCGATCGGTATCGCCTGCTCAACCTCTGCAGCCATCTCTTGAGCGATCATCATTCCGGCCGCTCCTGCTGCAATAGCCCAGCGATGGTGCTGCGCCCACTGCATTGCATGCGTGCCAAGGTTATAATACGGCGAATCAAGTGGCGATGGCGCACCCACAAGGCGCTTACCCGCATGATATAACTCATGAGCTACAATCTCCGTCATTTTCTCTGGTGCGGTATTGTATCGCACCGCAATAGCTGCTCCATCCTGCAGTGGTGTCGTATATCCATGAAGGCCGGGTGCAAGGTGCGTACTGTCTTGGGGTTGAGCAATCACTATACTCACATCGCGCCACCGATCCATTGGCACCCCAGCAGCCGTAGCTGCTTCGTGTACCACCGTCGAATCATAATCTACTACTGTATCAGGTGGTAGTTGCTTGCCGAGCCCTGTTTCAAATGACACCGGCATTACGTGCGCTGATACTGCAACACCATCAGCCTGGTATCGCGCTTCATGTGACCAGCCTATGATCTCGTCTGTGTAGCCACTCGTCGTCTTGTGCTTTTCTGTCATATTATGCCAGTATAGCGCATTTATCTACCATTTGCCATACCCCTTCCTGTCTGCTATAATATACTACATTCATTAACTTTAGATCATTATGGAGTAGTATGGACTACGATTATTCTTCAAGTTATTATTCAACCCCCTCATATACCGCAGCAACTAGTAGTGCTACCGATCCACTGGTGTGGGCGATGGTTATCATCATGCTCATCCTAAGCTTTGCTGTGATGGCCGTCGTGCTTGCCTCGATGTGGCGGATGTTTACTAAGGCTGGCAAGCCAGGCTGGGCTGCCCTTATCCCTATCTATAATAGTGTCGTCCTGATGCAGATCATCGGTCGGCCTGAGTGGTGGGTGTTGCTGCTGTTTGTGCCTTTTGTCAACTTGTACGTCGCTATTGTGTCAACACTTGAGCTTGCTAAGTCCTTTGGTAAGTCGACCGGCTTTGGTGTGCTGATGCTATTCTTCCCGGTCATTATGTACCCAATGCTCGGCTTTGGTTCTAGCCAGTACCTTGGGCCGGTTGCACCTCAGCCTGCGCCGTACTATCCACCACAGCAACCACAGACGCCGCAACAACCACAACCACCACAGCAGCCACCGCAAGCCTAAAAATCTAGCATCTCAAACAAAAGAGCCAGCATAGTGCTGGTTCTTTTTGCGACCTCTGTTTATTGTACGAAATTTGCAGTGCAAGCAAATTATTGCTACACTAGGATTAGAAAGGAGGAAATACGCTATGCCAACAGGAAAACCAATTCAGTACGACTGGGGCTGGTGGGATCTACCCAAGGTGCCTTGGTGGTAAGATATGAAGTACCTTTTATGTGGCAAGGGCTTGTGGCCATTTTACCCTTGCTAATAAATGGCACTAGGCTACCGCTCGTTTAATACAACTTTGTAATAGCTCTATTATAGCTATAACAAAAACCACATAACACAAGGAGACAAGGATGGGCAAGTATAATCATTGGTGTTGCGCTAATCCAGTACAATGCTGGCACATGCGTCACGATGTTTCTTGCCTGGCTACGATTAGCTACACCGAGAGCGTGTAGTTTATTTTTTTGGCAAATCCTCCTATAGCGTATAGATAAATTTTTGAGCGCGCGTCTATACGAGGCGTCTCCTCAGTAACAAAGCACCTCTTAGACGAGAGGTGCTTTGTCGTTGTGTCAGCAAAATGCTTCTTACGCGGCGTCCTCTGCCTCGGCTTGTTTGCGCGAGGTTTGGCGCGGCGTGGCGGTCTTTTCGAAAGAACCACCAGCTGCCTCAAGCGCAGCTACTACACTCTTCGACGCACCTTGCGTCTGGAGTACAAGCTTGGCAGTCAGTTCACCACGGGTGATCACCTTCACGCTGTGGAATGGCGTCTCAATCAGCCCAGCCTCATACAGTGCAAAGTTATCAACGGTGCCCGACAGGCTGTTGAGATGGTCGCTATACACCACCTGGGCAGGGGTGCGCAGGCTCTTAAAGCCACGTGCCTTTGGCACTGCTGTAGCAATACCATTCTGCCCACCTTGGAACATTGGGCGCAGCTTCTTACCAGTACGGGCGTTTTGTCCCTTAGTACCACGGCCAGCGGTCTTACCACCACCAGCGGCAATGCCGCGGCCAACGCGCTTGCGATCTTTATTGGCTGCAATGTGGAGTTCGTTGTATTTCATCTACTTGCCCTCCTTTGCGGGTTGCTTCTTGGCACCAACCCACTGCTCGCGTGGCACCATGCTGCGCAGGGCTTCTACCGTAGCATAGGCAATATTCACCTTGTTGGTGCTGCCCAGACTCTTTGAGAGCAGGTTGCGGATGCCCGTCACACCAATAACGGCGCGCACCACACCACCGGCAATGATACCCGTACCAGGCGCAGCTGGCTTGATAAGCACACGTGCACCACTAAGCTTAACTTCCATCTCGTGTGGGATGGTCTCATTCACCACCGGAATAACAACGAGGTGTTTCTTGGCTACCGAGGTTGCCTTGGCAATGGCAGTCTGCACATCGGCACCCTTCGCCACACCAACACCAACCTTATTCTTGCGGTTGCCCACCACCACCAGCGCCTTAAAGCGGAAGCGGCGGCCACCCTTAACGACGCGCGCCACGCGGTCGATGTTGACAACAACTTCCTCAAATTCCTTTGGCGTGTCATCACGCTGGTTGCGCCGGTCATCGCGGCGACCACCCCGACCACGACCACGCTGGTTGCGCCGGTCATTTGGGCGAGATGTAGTATTTGCAGGTCGATCTGCCATACTAAAACTCCAATCCTTCCTTGCGGGCAGCATCTGCGAGGGCGCTCAAGCGGCCAGCATACTGGCGACCATTGCGATCGAAGACAACTGCACTTATCTTTGCTTTCTTGGCCTTCTTGGCGATATCCGTGCCCACCTTGGCGGCCTTCTCTGTCATGGTACCGGTTGCTTTGGTACCAACAGTAGTGGCAGCAGCCAATGTTGCGTGGGCGTCATCATCAATAAGCTGCGCACTCACATGCAGGTTGCTAATCGTCACGCTCAAGCGTGGGCGCTGAGCTGTGCCGTGCACGCGAGCCCGAACGCGGCGCTTGCGCAGGTCACGATTCAGGAGTTTTTTTGCTAATGCGTGTGCCATTATTTCTTACCTGCCTTCCCTGCTTTGCGCAAAATTTGCTCACCAACGTACATAATGCCCTTGCCCTTGTATGGCTCTGGCTTCTTGAGAGCGCGGATCTCGGCGGCAGCTTGGCCGACCTTTTGCTTGTCGATACCCGTCACGACGATCACCATTCGCTCGTTCGTTACATTAACCCCCTCTGGGGCTTTGTAGTGGACTTCGTGGCTAAAGCCCAGGCTCATCGTCAGCTCGTTATTGCTCGACGAAACCCGAAAGCCCACACCTTTGACTTCAAGGCGCTTCTCGTACCCCTGGGTTACGCCAATCACCATGTTGTTGATGAGAGCGCGCATCAGCCCATGCTGGGCCCGAGCAGCCTTGGACTCATCCTTGGGATGAACCGTCACCTGTCCGTCCTCGACCTTCACCTCGACCGCTGGCGTAATGAACTGCGAGAGCTCACCTTTGGGGCCCTTGACGACCACATCACCAGAGTCAACCGTGATTGTCACACCCGATGGAATCGCCACCGGCAGTTTTCCGATTCGACTCAGACTCATTGCTTACCTTTCGTTAGTCGCGCGCAAAATGTTTGTCTCGTGCTGCCGGCCGCTCTCCATAGGCGAACAACCAGAACGCAAAACTCCCGTTTCACTCGCAAAGTTAATATCTTGCTAATTGTACCACAGATAGTGGAGAGAGCGCAAGGCTAGAAAAACACCAGCGGCGAAACCTCAGCACGACCCATACTAATATACCCTTCTCACCCATCTCTCCATCGAATGAGCCGCAGGGGCAAAAGCTCATACAAGCAAGACGGGCCGTCCAGCTAATTCTCTTTAGAGATTATACACCTACCCCCGAGCAGCATCAAACTGCTCAGGCGTCAAGAGATCTCGCCCGTCGATTGCCGGTAGAGCGGGATATAGCGGCCGCTCCGGGGAATGATCTGCCGCATGTGCTTGATTGCATCAGCCACTTCTTCCGCCGTCCAGTCTGCGCTCCGATCGCGAATCACAATACTCTTGACCCCTGTTGTCGCCATACTCACGAAGCTCTGATACTGCTGAGTATGCTCGCGTGATAGATACACCTGGCCAGGCTCTGGCCGGGCCACAATGAGATTGACGAGGCCGTAGGGATCATTGCGGGGTAGTGGTATATCATTCCCAGGCTGCACCGTGTGACGAGCGGCGAAGAAGCTCACCGTCAGCGGAAAAGCCGGGTCGAGCCCCTGCCGGTGAGTGACCTCGCTGCAGCGCAGGCCAAGCACCAGCGCCTCGGCCACATGGGCTGGCTGCATGGCGTGGATCATATCGCCCTGCTCGATCAGTGGCCGGCCAGTCTCGCACTGCTGGCGGTTGCACCGATCAGCCTGCTGCCACTGCTCAGGCGAGCTCGACTGCGCCATCGTCTCAAAGAGGCGCTGCCGCACTACATCATGCTGAGCCTGAGGCAAGAGCTCGGGCAGCAAAGCAGCACCACGCGCCATCACTGCCCCAACCTTGTCTGGCGCGCAGTAGCTCGCTAGCTCCTCATGGCTCATGTGGGCGATTGGCACATGTGCTATTGGGTCAATCGTATCATCATAGTGCTCACGGCTTCGCAACGACAAAGCAATCGGCAATGTCGCAAGCGGCGTCGGCCACCTGAGGTCAGCACGCTGCAGATCATGCGTATTCAGCAGCTCCACAGCCCGCTGGCTTGCACGATACCACAGCGCATCGGGCAATTGGTCTTGGCGCGGCGTTACTTCGCAGGGTGATGGAGGTGATACTTCATATACTGGCATGATATTCTTGGGATACTTCGCTGATTTTTGCGTTCGTTTTTTCGTTTGTATGCATTAGTATGCAGTGTTTTTGATAAAAAAGCAAGGTTGGGATACCGAAACCTCAAAACACCACTAACTCTCACATCCCACCCAAGTAAAGTGACGAAGCAGTATGAGAGATTTTAAGATCCAGACTCAATTTTGTTACAAACTACGCCGAGAAATGAGCCGACTCAACGCCCCTATCTTAGCGACAACATCTTTAGATGGGTTGGCAATTTCAAGACTGTACTTCTCTGGCATTTTTATGCGATATGTTGTTATCGTATCGTTGTTGCCTTCTCCATCATCTGCTTCACTATGCAAGATTTCTCTTACTTCTCGTACGAGCGCAAAACCAAAGTTTCTCTCTAGCTTAGAGCCTAGCTTTCCGGTAATGTAGTCTACTTCTATGCCATATGCTTGAAGGATAGTTATAAGCTCCTTATGTGTCTCTTCAGGGAACAACCACTGTGTTATGCTCTTTCTGGTAACCTCAGTGTCGTAAGTGAACTCAGTTGGCTCAATGCCATTGCGCTCTGCTTGCTGCCGCATTTGGCCAAACTCGTTCTGGGTGAGAGGGTCATTTATATGAGTCATCAGGCGCAATTCTTCATATGGTATAAGCATCGGCTTCAGACTGATGTGCGCTACATCGCCACCAGTGCTTGATTTGCCACAATAGACAGCAAATCGATCGGTATCCGCCTGAGAGGATAATTCTACCTGATAGATATAGCTATCGTCTTCGTGCGTACCAGCTTTAATCACGCTCCAGTACTTAATTTCTTCTAGCCAGGGGCACTCGTATTCATAGCCATTTGTTTGCTGAAATTGCTCATACTGTCGGACTGCAAGCTCTGGAATACTATGTCTTTTTAGTGGATCAAGAATGACGCGCTGCAGAACTTCCTTGTCCATCTCGCTACCAAATGGCATATAGAACTGACGTAAATCAGCTGCAAGCTTCTCAAGGCTATCGTATAAGAAGCACTGGCGACATAACACGCTTTGTTCCATATTTTGCCGACGGAATGTATCAAGCTGCCGAGCTTGATCATCTGTATTACTCTTTGCGGCACCAATCGCCTCTGCGATACCGTCTTTCGTCTGCCATTGTTCAGCAAAATCGATACGATCCACCCCAGCTGCCCGCAGCGCACGTGCAAGCTCTCGTCCTGCCGGAAATACTTCTACATCGGCCTGTCGCAAGCGCATATCGCAATATGCATCTCGCCACGAAGTAAATATATCATTTAGTTGCCCTTGATCCTCACCGATCTGCGGGTGGTTACGTATAAACTCAGCAAAATCATCCTTCGTTGGCAAGACAAACCCCAGCTGCTCTTGGTAGTGCAGCACATCTGGACACGACGACGTATGATCATCAAACCAGTCGTCCAACACTGCCCTCATTGTTGTTCGCGCTTGGTCAACCACCGCTGGATCGGCCACTTCACTTTGCTCTGCAATCAGCGCAGAGAGGTCCCATTGGTATGCTTGTTTTGTTGTTGCACTGTCTGTAAAATCGAAGGTATCTAGCTGAGCAAGTGCAGTGTTATAATGTGATGGGTCATTTGCTACACGATCCTTCAATGTCTTGAATGTCTGCTGAAAATCACTTGGTGGCTTTGGTGTATATGGGTCTTTTGGGTCTTTTGGCTCTTGTAGACTACGTGGGATTGGTAACTCGCGCGTCATGATGCACCTATATTATGTATTATTTACTGTTGATTTATACAGTACTCTCTATCCCGCCTATTGTCAACTGATCAACTATTGTATACAGCTTGCCACAAGCACTTTGGAGAACGCGGTGTATGCCTCTAGCAGACCTTCAACAGTCCTTATTCCTACTACGCTACAAACTCTGCTAAGAGATAGCTTGCAAGCTTATTGAAATAAATAGAAAGGGATGCCACTATATGCTATGATGTTGCCATGGATAAGGATTCTTCACAAACGCCACCACCATCTCACGATGCTATATCGCAGCGTCACGATGGCACATCACACCCTCAGCATGAGACAGTACATCAGCAAAACAGCTTGACGCAGCTACCACGCCCCTCGCGCTTCGATCGTATGACGTGGCCAAAATTGATAGGCTGGCTAGGTGGTATTTATGTATCAGCAATGGTGATTGAGTGGGGTTTAATATACAGCTTAAGCTATATTCACGAATCGTTCCATCCCTATCATAATTCGCCTATCTCGATCACCTCGATCATTGGTATGCTTATGCTCATAGTTACAATATTCCTCGTGACATTCCCACTCTGTGCACTGGCAGTCATTATACACTTCTCCGTTAGGCGAGACATCTTAAAACTTGCAGCCTCCCAAAACACAGCAGAGCAACCCCAAGACGACACACCGCAACCTCAAACTGAGGTAGCGAAGGACGTACCAACCGACCCCCTCCCTCGGTTCGTCGACCGTTTGACGTGGCTGCAAGCAGTCGGGGTAGCGGCTGGTATATTTGTTGTATCTGTGGTGGTGTTCAGTATTCTCGTTAAGCTATCTGGCGCGCATCCTTTGGATGGACTTATGGGGGCTACTCGTCATAATTCAAGCTCTCAAGACTTGATTCTTGGACTAGCGTATTTCCAACCTGTAGCAAATGTACTGCTGTTTGCTCTATACTTTGCTGTGAGGCGAAAAGACGTGCCCATCTTACTACGCGCAGCACTCATTGTGCTACCACCCTTGCCTCTCGGGTACATTGGTATGGTAGCAGCGATGATAGCTGCTGCCCCCTCTTATTAAGTTGGGATATCGGCATTAGATACTATAAACCTTAAAGCCTCTCTCATCACTTCTCATCTGCTGGAGCGCGAGAATCGACCATGACGATTGCTATCTATCACAAAAAGCGCCCAGGATTTTCTCCTCGGCGCTTTCATTTTGTTGGCAATGTACGGATTAGTAGATCTTCATCAGCACTTCGCCACCAAGCTTGTGCTTGGCTGCTTCGCCACCAGTCATGACACCCTTGCTGGTGCTGACGAGGACGATGCCGCGGCCTTGCTTGACCTTAGGAATGTCGGCAGCAGCCACGTACACACGGCGACCCGGCTTAGACACCCGGGCCAGCTCGGTAAAGGCTGGGCTCTCGCCAGCGCGGTTGATGGTGACGACCAACGTACCGCGTGGCTTGCCATCCTCTACGGTAGCATCTGCCAGGTAGTGATTCTTGACCAATTGCTCGGCCACAACTTGCTTGAGCTTGCTGGTGGGCACACGGACTTCCGTCTTGCCAACCATCGCAGCGTTGCGGATTCGGGTGAGGAGATCCGCGATTGGGTCAGTTGATTGTAAACTCATAACTCTATCTCCTTTCCGTTACCAACTGCTCTTTGTAATGCCTGGGATTTCGCCCTTCGATGCCTTCTCGCGGAAGTTGATGCGGCTCAGGCCAAAGCGGCGCATATAACCACGTGGCCGACCACTGAGGGTATCGCGGTTCTTCCAGCGGGTTGGGCTGGAGTTGCGCGGCAGCTTTTGCAGGCCATCGAGGTCACCCGCCGCCTTGAGCTCAGCGCGCTTGGCAGCGAATTTCTCGATCATCTTTTGGCGTTTGCGATCGCGTGCGATCATTGATTTCTTAGCCATACGCTATTTCCCCTCCTTCTCAAACGGCAGACCAAACTTCTCCAGCAGTGCCCGGCTCGCGGCTGGGCTACCCTGCTCAATGGCAATCGTCACCTGGAGGCCATGAACGATCTGCGTCTCCTCAAAGGTGAGCTCGGGGAAAATACTCTGGTCAGTAATGCCAAGGTTGTAGTTGCCACCCTTGTCGAACTTGCTCCCCACGCCGTGGAAGTCGCGCACCCGCGGCAGGCTGACATTAACCAGCCGGTCGAGGAATTCGTACATCCGAGCGCCGCGCAGCGTCACACTCACGCCAATCGGCGCACCCATGCCAGCACGGATCTTAAAGCCGGCGATCGACTTCTTGGCCAAGCGATCAACCGGTGCTTGCCCAGTGATCTTGGTAATGGTATTGCGTACCAGTTGGTGGTAGCGCTTGTCTTCTTTGTGCTTGCCGATTCCTGCGCTGACCACAATCTTCTCGAGCTTGGGCACTTGGTGCACATTGCTCAAGGCTAATTCGGCCTGGAGTTCCTTGCGGTATTGATCCAGATACAAGGCTTTCAAGCGAGGAGTCGGAGCGGCGGATGCAGTTGCCTTCGCCATTAGTTGACCTCCTTGTTGTTCAGTTGCCGAGCGACGCGTACCTTAGCGCCCTCAGCATTAGTAGTATAGCCAATGCGGCTTGTTGTGCCAGCTGCTTCGTCGACAACCAGCGCGAGCTTGCTCAGTGGCACTGGCACATGAATCTCCTTGGTGCCCCCACGTGGGTTGAGCTGGCTTGGCTTGACGTGGCGGTGGCGCAGCCCCACACCCTCGACCAATGCGGTCTGCTGAGCGGGGTTAACGGCCAGCACCTTACCCGTCGTGCCTTTGTCGTCACCACTGATGATCTTGACGATGTCGTCTTTTTTGATGCGCTGTGCCATTAGAGTACCTCCGGTGCCAAGCTAATGATCTTGCTATAGCCAAGGTCGCGCAATTCGCGTGGCACAGGGCCAAAGACACGAGTTGCCTTGGGTGTCTTGTCGTCGTTGATAATGACGGCAGCGTTGTCGTCGAAGCAGATGGTGCTACCATCTTTGCGGCGGATCTGGTCGCGGGTGCGCACCACCACCGCCTTAACGATAGACTTCTTCTTGACGTTGCCAGTCGGGCTGGCGTCTTTGACGCTAGCGACAATCACATCGCCCACCCGAGCGTAGCGACGCCGAGTACCACCCAGCACGCGGATGCACAAGATGGACTTTGCACCGCTGTTGTCTGTTACCTTAAGGCGAGATTCTTGCTGGATCATGCTGCCTCCTCTTCGCCTGCGTCATCGTTTTTGAGCTCAATCGAGCCCTGCGAGCGCTTGAGCACGGCATCGAGCCGAAATGCTTTGCGCTTGCTGATCGGGCGTGTCTCGATGACCCGCACCGTATCACCAACATTAGCATCGTTTGTCTCGTCGTGAGCAGCATACTTACGGGTGACGGTGTATTGCTTGCCGTAAATAGGGTGTGTTTCGCGGCTGGTCACGGTCACCGTGATGGTCTTGTTGCCCGCGGCCGAGGAAACAACGCCGGTCAATGTCTTGGCCATTAGTTTGTTCCTTTCCGCTGATTAATTTCCGTTAGTATCTGCGCAATCTCTCGGCGATATACACCAAGGATCCGCGGATTGGCGAGCTCACCTGCCCGGTGGCCACGCTGGGCCTCAAGCAGGTCGGCGCGCTTGGCAGCCAGCTCTTGCTGGAGTGTCTCGAGGCTCTTGACCTCTGTTGCAGGGACTGCATTCTCTGCCATCGCTAGGCCTCCTCTTTCTTAATAAAGCGTGTTTTGACAGGGAGCTTGTGGCTCGCCAGGCGCATTGCCTCGCGGGCGACATCCTCTGGCACACCCTTCATCTCAAACATTACGGTGCCATTCTTGACCTTCGCAACAAAGAACTCAGGGTTACCCTTACCACCACCCATCTTGAGGCCCAGTGGCTTGCGGCTCACTGGGGTGTGTGGGAAGATACGGATCCAGATCTTGCCACCACGCTTGACGTAGCGGGTCATTGCCTGGCGAGCTGCCTCGATCTGGCGGCTTGTAATACGCTCGTTGCTCAGGCTCTGCAGGCCGTAGTCACCAAAGGCAATGTAGTTGCCCCGTGTGGCGTTGCCTCGGTTCTTGCCGATGCGGACTTTGCGAAATTTTGTTTTCTTTGGTAGCAACATTACTTCGCACTCCTTTCACCCTTATAGATCCAGACCTTGACGCCGACGATACCCACGCCAGGGCAGTTGGCCCGTGCGGTGTGGAAGTCGATATCGGCCCGCAAGGTGTGCAGTGGCACCGAGCCCTCGATGACCTTCTCGCGGCGTGCCATCTCGGCGTTGTTGAGCCGGCCGGCTACCTCGATGCGGATACCCTTGGCACCACTATTCATGGTGTTTTGGGCAGCCATCTTGACGGCGCGGCGGAAGTTGGCGCGGCGCTCGAGCTGGCGAGCGATATTCTCCGACACCAGCTTGGCGCTGAGCTCTGGCCGACGAACCTCCTCAATATTGATACGGACTGGCAAGCTGGTGATCTTCTCGATCTGCCGCTTGAGCTCCGTCACACCAGCCCCACCGCGGCCAATTACCACACCAGCCTTGGCAGTGTGAATCGCGATGGTAATCTGGTTTGGGCTGCGCTCAATCTCGATCCGGTCGATCGTTGGCCGGCTTGCATAGCGAGCTTCGATCAGCTCACGGATTTTGATGTCTTCTGCCAACCAAGCCGCAAAGTCGCGCTTGTTTTGGCCAAACCAACGCGAGCTCCAGTTTTTGTGGACTTGGAGGCGGAAACTGACTGGGTTTACTTTTTGGCCCATTTAGTTGTCTCCTTTCTTGGCTGTATCGGTTGCTTTGGCGGGTGCCTTCTTGATCTGCTTCTCTACACCACTCACCTCGACCAAGATATGGCTCGAGCGCTTCTGGAATGGCTGAGCCCGGCCGCGGCTGGCCGGCTTGTAGCGGCGCAGACGTGAGCCAGCAGTCACGCTAAGGCTGTGAATGTGCAAGCTGCGTGGGTCAAGGCCATGGTTGTTGATGGCGTTGGCTTGGGCGCTGGCGATTGCCTTCTTGACGGGCAGTGCGGCGCGACGCGGGGTGTGATCAAGAATGACCAGCGCATCGGCCACACTGCGGCCACGCACCAGGCTAGCAACAATGCTTACCTTGCGCGGGGTCTGGTCTATACCCTTGATGTGCGCCCGAACGATGGCTGGTGCATCGCTCGACCCCTGTTGTGTCTGTGATGCGGCCATTATTTCTTATCCTTTCCACCGTGCTTGCGGAACTTACGGGTTGGGCTAAACTCACCAAGCTTGTGGCCAACCATGTTTTCTGTAATCAGCACCGGCACATGCACCCGACCATTGTGCACTGCAAAGGTGAACCCCACCATCTCTGGCGTGATCGTGCTGCTGCGGGCCCAGGTCTTTATCACGGTGCGGTCGCCAACTTTCAGCGCTGCCACTTTTTTGGCAAGCTTCGCGTCGACGAATGGGCCTTTTTTGAGTGAACGACTCATAGACTACCTCTTCCTCTTAGCTTCGTGACGACTGCGGACAATCATCTTATTGGTTGATTTGCGGCGGCGGGTCTTGAAGCCAATTGCTGGCTTACCCCATGGCGTCTTCGGGATGCGGCCAGGGCCCGTCTTGCCTTCACCACCACCCATTGGGTGATCGGCTGGGTTCATAGCCTTACCATGGACACTTGGACGCCACCCCATACGGCGACGGCGACCGGCCGAGCCAAGCTTAACATTCTGATGCTGGACATTGCCCACTACACCAATGCTGGCTTCGCACTCGAGGCGGAACTTGCGCACCTCACCACTGGGCATCCGCACCATGGCATAGCCGTCTTCTTTGGCCATGAGCTGCGCTTTAGTACCAGCGCTACGCACCATCTGAGCACCCTTACCGTGGTTGATCTCGATGGCGTAGATCTGGCTACCAACCGGGATGCTAGCCAGTGGCATGCGGTTACTCGCCTCAATTGGCGCATCGGCACCAGTCTGGAGCACCTTGCCCTTGGTCATTTGGGTGTCAGCCAAGATGTAGTGGTAGAGGCCGTGCTGATCCTTGACGCGGGCAATCCGTGCACTGCGGTTTGGATCGTACTCGATCTCCTCTACCGTCAGCGTCAAGCCAGCAGCCAAGCGATGGTCGAGCAAGCGGTAGTGCCGCTTGACGCCACCACCACGGTGCCGGACGGTGATCTTACCAGTGTTGTTGCGGCCAGCCTTTTGCTTGCCAGCCTTAACGAGGCTCTTGAGTGGCTTGCGCGTCGTCACATCGCTCAGATCTTGCGATGTCATGCCGCGGCGGGCGGGAGTGGTTGGGTTGTACTGCTTAATCGGCATTACTTATCCTCCTTCTGCTCTGTTTGCGGCTGCTCTTCGGTCTCAAACACCTTAATCTCGCCTTCACTCAAGCGAACATACGCCTTCTTGCTGTCGTGGCGGTGTGTGGTGCCTGGGTAGCGGCGCTTGCCCCGGCTGTAGCGAATGGCCTTGCCGCTTTGTACGGCGGTAGTGACATTGGCTACCTTAGTGCCGTCATATTGCGCCTCGACAGCCGCAGCGATCTGCTGCTTGTTAGCCGACAGTGGCACATCAAAGATGTAGGTGTTTTGGCTCGTGATGAGCCGGTAGGATTTTTCGGTGGCGCGGGGAGTGACTAATACGAGTTGCATTTATTTGTCCTCCTCTGCGAGCCACGCCGTAATAACATCCAGCGCCTGCGGCGACAGGACGATATGGTCAGCATTAAGAATGTAATAGACATTGAGATACATCGCACTCACAGCCAGCACCTGCTGGAGGTTGGCGGTGGAGCGAATCAGCTCGGGCGACTTCTCGCCAGCGACGAGCAGCACTTTGCGCTCGAGCTTGAACTGGCGGAGAAACGCCGCAGCGTCTTTGGTCTTGCCAGTTACCTTATCCTCAAAAGGCAAGACCTGGATCTTGCCAGCCTGGTGAGCCAGTGTGAGGGCTTGGCGGATGGCAACACGTTTGCTAGTCTTAGACAACTTCTTGCGGTAGTTCTCGTTGCCGCGTGGGCCAAAGACCACACCACCGCCCCGCCAAATTGGGTTGCGGATACTGCCGAAGCGAGCTCGGCCAGTGCCCTTCTGTCGCCATGGTTTCTTGCCACCACCGCGGACTTCGCCCCGCTGCAGGGTGGTTGCACTTGCCTGGCGGGCGTTTGCCAAGAACGCGTCGTAAGCGAGCTTGAGCAGCTCGTGATTCGGCACATCGACGCCGAAGACGCTGGTTGGCAAGGTTGCTTTTGCTGGCTTGGTAGATTCAGCCATTACTTAGCACCTCCTAGGATAATTAAGCCCTTCTTGGGGCCTGGGACAGCGCCTTTGACACCGATCAAGTTATCCTCAGCCGAGATAAACTCAACCGTCAGATTCTTGACAGTGACACGCTCGTGGCCCATCTGGCCTGCCATGCGCTTCCCTTTGAAAATCTTTTGTGGGTACATGCTACCGATCGAACCGACTTTACGCGTGTTACCCTTACCACCGTGGGTTTTGCGGTGGCGCTTAAAGTTGTGCCGCTTGATCGTACCGGCCCAACCTTTACCCTTGCTGATGCCCGTGACATCCACGACATCGCCGAGCGCAAACTCCGTAACGCTCCATGTGTCGCCCACCTTGACATCGCCAAGGTCGTCGACACGAAATTCCCGAATATGCTTCGGGGTGACACCGGCTGGCTTCACATGCCCAGCCACGGCCTTGCTCAGGTTCTTACCCGCACCATACGCCACCTGCACTGCGTTGTAGCCGTCTGTCTCGACGGACTTGACCTGAGTCGCAGCGACAGGCCCAGCCTGGATAAGCGTGACAGGAATCGTCGTGCCATCCTGGCTGATGATTTGGGTCATACCAATCTTGGTACCGAGAAGTGCTTTCATTGCCCTCTTGCTCCCATGTAAAATCCCCGGCGACTAGCAGTATCTTGGTACCAGCACTGCGTGGCTACACACTTTGCTGGCCAAGACTTACCAATTCGTCCTGGGATGAGTTGCTATTACGTAATAAATTACAGCTACCATAGTACCATAGAATGGAGCGAGAAAGCAAGAGGCCGACACACTGGAGTGCTGGCCTCTTGACTATTTACAGTTTACTTTGTACTGGATCTTTCTTTATGAACAGATTTAGTCACTATCGCTTATTTGTTCAACTCGCCATTCTTGCGTAGTGCAGCGTTGAGCCCGCCATCCATCTCTGTTACTACAATAGTCTTCCAGTCATTACCATCTCTGTTAAATACCGCCTGGCTGGGGATTTGAGTTGCCGGATCAAAGTCATCTTTTCCGCCTTCAAATTCCACACACTGGATACGTATAGTATCTGTCTTGTCCAGATCGGCTGTAGCATTGCCATCAAGTGTTGTTTGGTAGCGCATGGCTTTGCGCGGCACTTCTTCAATATGATGAGGGTTATGTGTTGCGGTATACAAGCGTACATTTTTACGGGGTACTCGCTGCACTTTACCAATGTCTTCACAGGTAGGATCTCCATTAACTGCTGCAAGTGACACTGCATAGACTTTGCCAGTATTTGGGTTGAGCTCCTCTGTTAAAAAGCCAGTAGCAACCTCTACTGGGCCATTACCGATAGCCCGCGCTAATTCGTTATAGCTTGGATCGGACTGGCGACTCGACGATACAGACGTCTCAGATGAAGCATCTCGCTGCTCCTGCGCGCTACAGCCAGACAATCCAGCCGCCAAAGCCAATACTGCAATCGCACCAAGTGGTTTGCGGAGCCCACGCCAATTTTCTTGAGTTGACATTGCTAGTGCTAATTCGTGAGACATAGGCTACTCCTTCTCCGTTATTGGTATGTCGTAGTAATCATGTATTGTAATACTGCTTTGTGCCAATTGCAAATCGATGGATCAGTTGCTGCTGTGTATGTCACCCACTATGCTACAATATAATGCATTAATGAGTCACTCAACCCCCTCACCCACCTCTGTTGATACGTGGCTGGCTGCGGCGGCTGCCCAGCTGCGGACGGCTGGTAGTGCCAGCAGCCGGCTCGATAGTGAGCTCTTGCTGAGCCATGTGCTGCAGCAGCCCCGGCACTGGCTTCATGCCCACGGCGATAGCGTACTCTCACAGGCGCACCAGATGCAGGCGGAGCAGCTCCTTACCCGCCGCCTCCAGCATGAGCCACTGGCCTACCTGGTGGGGCACAAAGAATTCTATGGGCGCGATTTCGTCGTTTCGCCTGCGGTGCTGGTGCCTCGGCCCGAGACAGAGCAGATGATTACCCTCTTGCTGCAGCTCATTCAGCCCACGCAGCACACCATTGCTGATGTTGGCACTGGCAGCGGCATTCTCGCCATCACAGCACAGCTCGAGCTTCCACAGTGCCGGGTTGATGCGTACGACATCAGCCTTGAAGCCCTCGCCATCGCTCAGCACAACGCGCAGCAGCACGGCGCTGCCTCTGTTAAATTCATCCAGAGCGACCTGCTCGCGGCAGCGCAGCAGCGCTATGATGTCATTCTTGCCAATCTCCCCTACGTCAATCCCGCCTGGCAGCGCGACGACCGCGAGACAGCACACGAGCCAGCCCTGGCACTCTTTGCCGAGGACGACGGGCTTGCCCTCATCTCTACCCTCCTCGCTCAGACGGAGCAATGGCTCGCACCCAGCGGCCTGCTCATCCTCGAGGCCGACCCCTGCCAGCACTCACGCATCATCGCTCGCGCCGCCGCGCACCAGCTCACTCATGTGCGGAGCGAGGGGTATGCGCTTGCCTTTGCTAAGCAGTGCTCGGCATGACCCCGCTAGCTTCAGCGCACGCTGGCCCATCTGCCCCACCATATCCACAGATGGTAGCGGCCAACGCTCGGGTCGCAGCATACGATCTACTTTGTCGAGTTCTTGGTGGGTGTAATAGTCTGGCGATTGGATCGTCGCGTGTTGGAGCAGATCGCACACATCGGCCAGTTCTTGGCTATCTACCTCTGTTGGCTGCACCTTATCTTGCGATATAAAGACATCATCCAGCTCGGTATAATCATACTCATAGCAAAAGACCTGCGGCTCAGCCGGCGATGCATCGCTATGGCTAGGCGTGTCGAGATAATACGACCGCACTGCGCCAGCATACGCGCCGTATCGATCTACCTCATAGATGATAATATGCGGGTCGTGCACCTGGCCATCATCATCCAAAGCAGCCCAAGCGCCCAGGGTGAGGCGCTGCCCATCGTCAGTTTTGTGGCCAAAGTATACACTGCGCACCTCACCACCGTCGTAGCGCTGCCGGTCAGCCGCACCACGTCGGCGCGCACTTCTATACTGGGTAGTAATAATATCCTGGACAACTGCGGTGAGCTGCTCAGCCAATAAGCCCGGCTGCTCGTGCTGGCCTGGCGGTGCACACTCAGCGTCAGTATTGGCTGCGTGTGGCACGCGACGCAAAGCATCGCCCGCGCGGGGTGCTGTGTTGTATGTCATCTTGTTCCCTCTGTGTGTTAGATATACGTCCCTCTTAGCATACTATAGAAGCATACTCCAAGGCAAATAACAGAGGTGAACAAATGAACAATTTTATACCATATTCAGAATAATTCTAATACCGCTCCCTGTATTCTGCTGTAGCGAGCAGTTCGCGCAGCTTTAGAACCAAAAAACCACCCATCACCTGGGTGGTTTCTTGTTGCTATTGCTCAATACGCCGTGGTTATTTGATCGATGTGATCATAATGCGGCTATATTGCTGGCGGTGGCCACGCTCTTTGTGGACGCGTTTCTTGGCTTTGTAGCGAATGACGCGGATTTTGTCGCCCTTAACGAGCGCTTCCACGACCTCGGCCTTGACCTTGACGCCTGCAACGTGCGGCGTACCAACAGTGGTCGTCTCGCCATCGATGGTCAGGAGTGCATCGGCTTCGAGCGCTTTTGTGCCGTCCGGGAGGCGGTCCACCAGGAGGGTCTCTTTTTCGGCGACGAGATACTGCTTGCCGCCAAGCTGAATGACTGCTTTCATCTGATTCCTTATATCATTTAATACTTCCGACTGATTGTAGCAGAGACGGCGGTGGATGTCAAAGTTGGTATATCTAACTATCATTACTCACCAGCCGCTGCACCACCGCTGGCAGCTCTGCCTCACTGCGCCACACCTCCGTCCGCGTGGCGATGAGCTCGTCGCTGAGGTAGCTCTGCTCACCCACGCTGTGGTGCTGCGCCAGGGCGATTGGCTTGCCCAGCGCCAGCGCCGCCCCTACCTCCATAAGCATCCCCTCGCTGCGCCGCGGCGATGCTTGGACCACGAGTACCATATCGTACTGGGGCAACACGCTCAGCGCACGGCGGATGAACTCACCTGGCATATGGTAGCTAGGCCATACTGGATCGAAAAGATTGCAATACACCGCACAGCCCACCTGCTCGAGCGCTGCCACCACCCCACGCATCCGTGCCCGCACCACCGTCTCGTCCTCACCAGTAAAGGCATAGGAGCAAAAAACGGCGGGCGGGGTGGCTGGTGGCGTGGAGTTCATATATGTGGAGTTCATATATATAGTATACGCTACTACGGCACAGGGTTATATCCTGTTATTTTTCGTATTATTTTTCATGATTTTTGCCTCTGTTGCGGGCCGATTTTTCACAAATCTTATTTCACATCCTGTCATATCTATGCTACGCTGGGTAGTATGAGTATGAAGAGACTCGTGTATGGCATAGCTGGTACAATGATCGTCTTCGCAGGCGCGGGCGTCATCGTAGCAGCCCAGCCAAAGAGTGGTTCGTCAGCGCCTGCATACAATGCAACGAGTGCAACAACCGGTGGACATATGGCCAAGGCACTAGCGCCGTCCGACCAGCCATCCGCCCAGACACTCGCCCAGCGCAACCAAGCTATCAAGATAATCATCGCCTCCAACGCTTCTCCCAAGGCTATCAAGCCAGCGTCGAAGCCCAGCGAAGCACCAACACCAACGCCAGCAGCTGAGCAAAAGCCAGCCGCAACCAATGGCGCTTCGTCTGGCTCGAACACGCACTTGAATAGCAACGCTCAAAAGAGCACCCCATCGAATAACAAGTCAAATTCCAACTCCAACGTGCCATCGCCGGAGTTTGTCAACCGCGTCTTTGCAACGGTCAACAAGGAGCGGGCAGCACGTTCGCTCGGTAGCGTGCAGCGCATCGAGCAGATCGACACCAGCTCGCGCGCTCAGTCGGCCTACAATGCACAGATTAATAAGCTCAGCCACGATGGTGGCCTCGACCGCCTGAAGCAACTCTACACCTGCCGCACCAGTGGTGAGATTCTCGAGCTCGTGCCAATCTCATACAACGAGCAACAAGCCACGAATGTCTGGATCAATTCCCCACCACACAACAAGATCATGTTCTCGGGCGATTACGACAAAGCTGGCATTGGCCTGACGCAAAAAGGCGACCAATATTACATTGCCATGCAGTTCTGCCGCTAGGAGAGGATAAGCAAGAATATCTGAGAGAGACACTGCTCAGAATAGAGAAAAACCAGCTACCATGGCTGGTTTTTTACTGTTCAGAAGAACGTCGACGTTAGTTGAACCTCAAAGTCCTCTTCGGTAATTTCACAGGTTTGTATCATTCTTGCTCTTGAAGCTAAGAACTGATAATACCCCCCCAAGAACGACCCAGCACCAAAATAAGTACTAGTTTGCAACCAGGTCTTAATTCTACCTGCCTAAAGCGGTAGAAGGGCAGCTGAGGCTAAAAAGCGAAGCCTTAGAGGCTCAATCACTTCAACTACTCATCATCAAGCGATTCCGCCCCATTCAGAACCTTCCAGAGCTCTCGCACTTCGGCGCCGCTCACCACTTGGTCGCCTCGACCGATCCGTTGGCTCTCACCAATCGTGCGAGTAGCAGGCTGGCCACTATGCGCCAGGCCAATCAGTGAGCGCACCACCCGCTGGCGATAACCTTCTGTAATAATGCGATAGCGCAGCTGTTTCGGGCCACTCACCAGGCTTACCTCGTGTGTTGTCGCAGCTATTGCATTGTCGCTTAGGCTCGGCTGTAGCGGCTCACGCCAAAATGTCGCCGTCTCAACATTTACCCGCAGATTTGAGCCATCATGATATGGTGCCATGAGCCTGAGGATGGCACGGCTTTGGTTCGGAAACAGAGGTGAATCAGCTGCTTTTGCTGGCGCAGCATTGTCCATTCGGTAGCCATATACATCAACCGTATCAGCAAATTTTGTCATCATATGCAAAGCAATCTGGCTCAGCCGCACTACTGCAGCTGCTTGGTCGGCTGCTGTCACTCGTTCGCGCGGGGTGTCTTCCAGTGTGCAAAATGCTTCTTGGGCTTGAGTTTGTGTCATTTGGCTGCCTTTCTGTCGCAGTACACGGCATATTATATTAGTAATAAACAAAGGCTGTCTTGGCAATCGAATAATCTCACACCCCCTCTCATACATCCTCTTCTAAGCTGCTGCAGAAATTGCCATCATAGATTGAACATTATAGCGCTAGCAGTAATCAGCAGCTGGCCCTGCACTACCAGATAAGGAATAGTTGGTACATGAGAGAGGAGAAGTGTGCAGCTTAACCCGCGCTATTCAATTGTCTTCTCAAACACCGTCGTGTTATAGATCGTTGCACCCTTGTGGAGATAAAAGCGATGGGCTGCCTGGCGCTTAGGGTTGGAGGTGAAGGTGAGTTTGGCCGCACCATGCTGCTGGCCCCAACTCAGCATCGCGTCCCACAGCCGCGAGCCAACCCCCTTGCCCTGCACTGATGGGTCGGTCACGAAATCATCGAGGTAGATCTTGCGCCCAGCAATCGGCCCCACCAACAGCGCGAGCGTTGCCATGCCTACCACCTTGCCATCAAGACGAGCTAGAAGCAGCGTTTGATTCTCAGCAGCGATCACTGCTTCTAACGCCTGACGCAAAGCGTCCATCGCCGCTGTATCATGGGTAGTTGGAGTAGTTGGCGCGGTTGTTCCGGCTCGGTGCAGCACATCGCCCAGTGCTGCGATTACCGCCACATCAGCCTGGCTGACGGCGGTTGCCTGTTCGATTATGAGTTCTTCCATGTATTGATTATACTATATGTATGAACCAACGTATGCTCACCCTCCGCGATGCGCTTGCCGCTCACCCGCCGCGCATTGCCTACCCAGAAGGCACCAACCCCATTATCCTCAGCGCCGTACGCCAGCTGGCTGATTGGCAGGCCGTGCGGCCTGTGCTTGTTGCGGATAACCCAACTGCCATCAAGCAAACTGCCGCCGATGCAGGCATCTCGCTCGAAGACATCGAGATTATGATGGTGCCCCACCAAGACGATACTGCATCGACAAATACCACTGACACGCCTCCCCTTACCCCACTTACCTACGCCGCCCAGCTGCTCCACGATGGCGTGTGTGATGCTATGGTGGCTGGCATTGACCACCCCACCGCTGCGGTATTGCGGGCTGCGCTGAAGGTCGTTGGCCTGGCGCCGGGGGTGCACTATGCATCGAGTTTCTTTGTGATGGATCTGCCTCACTTTGCTGGTGGGGAGGATGGCTTACTCATCTTTGCCGACTGCGGGATGAACATTGCACCAGACGCCGCTGGCTTAGCCGCCATTGCTAGAGCCAGCGCCTTGAGTGCCACCCGTCTTGGTTGGCAGCCCCGCATTGCGCTGCTTTCCTACTCGACGCGTGGCAGTGCTGGCGGCCAAAGTGTCGAAACAATTCGCCACGCTCTTGCAGAAGTACAAGCCCATCAGCCAGAACTCCGTATCGATGGTGAGCTCCAGCTTGACGCCGCTCTTGTCCCCGCCATTGGCCACAAAAAAGCCCCTACCAGTCCCGTTGCTGGCCAAGCCAACGTCCTCATCTTCCCCGATCTCAACTCTGGCAACATTGCCTACAAGCTCGCCGAGCACCTGGCTGGTGGCCATGCCTACGGCCCTATTTTGCAAGGCTTCGCACGGCCAATCAGCGACCTATCGCGTGGCTCGAGTGTCGATGATGTGATTGGCGCGAGCTTAATTGTTGGTAGTATGGCGACTGAATAGATTACGCTATTCGTTCATGCTGAGTGGTGATTTTTTTGCTTGCTTTTTGCAAGTGGTTGTCGGGCTGCGTTCCTTTTGCACTCTCTTTTGCAGCGATTATTTTAGCTTACCTATTGCCCTCGTGCGGCGCCAAAATGCCTTTCTGCTACTTACTTTTTCCACTGCCCCACAGCATAATGACCGAGCTTTTTTGCTTGCATATTGCAAGCAAAATGTCTCCCTCTTTGTAAGATTCATACCCATACATGCCCTGCTATCAAGCAGTACACAGCACTATTCTCTCCGCACAATATACAATTATATTGAATATAAATAAAAAGTATTCAACAGTATATTGTATAATCGACCCAAACTCCTATACCTACCACACCATCAATATACTGCTATCTATTAATTGCAATGAATAAACTTAGTGTTCGATTCAGGAATATAACAGTGGTAGAAGTTGCACAAAATCTTATCTATGAGATTGCAAAAATTCGCACAGTGCTGCAATTGGTTTAATAATGTGATACGTCGCTGCGTCTTCTTCTGGCGATAACTCAGCGCGTGTCCGGCCATCATAGCCATAAGGGCAAAATATTTTGTCCCAACCAAAGCCACTGTCGCCTCGCGGATGCGCTGCAATACTGCCAGGTAGCTCACTGCGAAAAATATGCATCTCACGGCCATCATAGTAGCCAAACACGCACACCGCCAGTGCCGATCGATCATCAAATCCATCAAGCATGCGGCATAATTTTTCCAGCCCATCTGGCGCTTCGATGAAGAACTTAATGAATGGGCCAGGTAATCCATTCAGCGCCGCAAACCCCAGCGACACATCTTCAACAAGGACTGGCCGCTGGGCAATTTCGTACGCTTCACGCACTTTGTGCCGAACAACCTCCTCGGGCGAAGACGATTGAATTTCTACCAAATCAATCTTGCGATGTTCTAGCGGCATACCAAGCATGCGCGCGAGATAGTCGGCTTTGTGTTGGTTGCCCGTGATGAATAGTGGTTGTTGCATCATTTATCTCCTTTGTACTTCTCTTCTCGATATTTCTCTGGCTGTGCCCGAAAAACCTCGACCCATTTGCTATCCTTCGCTAAATCATTGTACTTAATATAATAGCGCTTTTGGAAGCCGCCAGCATGAGCAGCCTTGCGCGCCACTGCGTCTCGCACCTGCTGAGGCGAAAAGCCAAAATCATCGCGTAGTGCATCGAGAACAGCCTGCACATCCGCCAGCTCCTGCAGCGCCTCTTCTAGCCTATCATCGCCCAGCGGAATTTCGTTTGCTTCCTCATAAATCTTGCGTCGTAACTCACAGCGATACGCCGCACGATCCAATTGATGATACTCCGTATGGAGCACCTGCGGGTCAGCCTTGCATTTCTCGACAACCTTGTCACGCACGAGCTTTTCGAGATAGAATCGCACCATTGCCTTGTCATCCTTGTCTGTTTATTGTTGAGTTCTTTTATATATTACGCACACTGCTATTGCCGGGTTGCTATCATAGCATATATTGCATCATGAATTTTGCGCATCGCCATTCATAGTGTTGTTTTTGCTTGCATTTTGCAAGCCAGCTGACTACGTGTGCAGTTATGTATAATTCTTACGCGTGGTTTATTTGGTTCATGAGTTGTTTGTGGCCTAGCACTATATATAGGCCATATCCTGCGGTTGCGAGTGCCCCGCCAATGCTGCTGATAGCATAGACCGCTTGCCACGAAGTGCCCGTTGTAAAGGCAAGGTAGAAACCAATCAATGCCGTGCAGATGGGGAGAGGTGCAAGATAATAATCAATCGTTCGGTCGAAGATCTTCGCCTGCGGAATGAAGTGCAGCCCAACAATCAGCACAAGCACCGGCATGATATAAATCTGCTGCTGGAACATACCAAGCAGCGCAAAGATAATCCACAGCGGTGCATACGACACCGTGCTCAGCAGCTGCATCTGCTTAGCGATCCGCTTGCTGGCTGGCGTTGGTGCTGGCTTGGGCATTTTTTTCGTCGCGCGGATATGCTGCACACCGCAAAAAATCAGCCATGCCGCATACACACCAAATAGTGCAAAGACTGCCCAGCCAATAGTGCCCCACGCCACACCAAACCACACAGCATATATAAGCATAAAGGTTGCCATAAGTATTGGGAATGGCGCCATGCTTTTTACTGCAGCGATTAATTCGTCTCTTTGCGGTTGTTCTGGGGTTGCCATATATCTTTCTCCTGTTTATTGGATAAGTGTTAAAAATTGCCCTTCGGTGAGGATCATTGTACCATACTTCTCTGCCTTGGCTCGCTTGCTCGCACCAACTTTGCCACCGGCAACGAGGTAGGTGGTGTCTTTGCTGACACTGCTTTGGAAGGTACCACCCAGAGCACGGATTTTTTCGGCCGCTTGGTCGCGACTCATTGCTTGCAATGTGCCAGTGATGACGAATTTTTGACCAGCAAGCTGCTGTGACGATTGCGTATGTTGCGGCACGACACCACACTCAGCAAACTTATCTAGTAAGGCAATATTGTCTGCATCACTGAACCACGCGACGATCGATTCAGCCACTACCACGCCAATGCCATCAATCGCCTGCAGCTCGTCGAGTGTGGCAGAACGCAGGAAGCCAAGCAATTGCTTGTCATTTGCAAGTGTATTGACGGGTGATTGCGATCCATCATGTAATGCATTCTTTTCTGAATTATTACGATTATTATTCACACTGCCTTGCTGAGGCACATCGTTTTTTGAATCATCTGCAAAATGTTTCACGATATCAATTGCCGTTTGCGCACCCACGTGGCGAATGCCCAGGCCATAGAGGAAGCGCTCAAGTGGTGGGCGCGTTGCAGCAGCAATGGCATCAATGAGCTTCTGCGCCGAAACCTCGGCGAAGCGATCAAGCCGGAGAAGATCCTCCTTCCTTAGCGTATAAATATCGGCTAAGTCGTGTACTAAGCCAGCCTCGACCAATGCAGCGACATTCTTCTCACCAAGTGTGTCGATATCCAGTGCCCCTTTGGATGCAAAGTGCGTGAGGGCGCGTGTGAGGATAAGCGAGCTACTAGCACCACGTACCCGGTACACTGCCTCACCTGCAGGCCGATCGAACTGCAGCTCGGGATATTGGCGCTGGAGCTCAGCTGGGTAGTCAATCGGCTCGGTATGAGCTGGGCGCAGCTCTGGCAGCACTCGCTCGACCTGCGGGATGATATCCCCCGCCTTGAAGATAACCACAGTGTCGCCACGCCGCACATCGAGCCGAGCAATCTCGTCGGCATTGTGCAGGCTGGCGTGCTGCACCGTCGTGCCAGCCACGACGACTGGGTCGAACACCGCTACTGGTGTGGCAGCACCTGTCCGGCCAATGCTAATGACGATATCGCGCACGATGGTAGTGGCTTGCTCGGCTGCATATTTATAGGCCACTGCACCACGCGGATTCTTACCTACCATACCCAGGCGGTCATAGAGAGCGCGATTGTTGATCTTGATTACGAGGCCATCCGTATTGAACGGCAAATCACGGCGCTGCTCACCCCACTGCTGGACGAAATTCATTACCTCGGCTAGATTCGTAAAGACCGCCGCTTGCTGGTTGCGTGTGATACCTAATGCTGTCAAAGCGTCATAAGCGTAACTATTGGTCGGCACCTCAGCCGCATCATCACGGATGACATCGTAACCCCGAAAATGGAGTGGGCGCTGCGCCACGAGTGCTGGATCAAGCTGGCGGATAGTGCCAGCCGCGAGGTTACGCGGGTTGGCGAAGGCTGGCTGGCCAGCAGCTTGCTGTCGCCTATTAAGCGCTGCAAAGTCGCGCTTAAGCATGACGATTTCCCCACGGATCTCCGTCCTGCCCTGCAGTAAGTGCTCAAAGCCAGGTGCTTCACGCAGACGTAGCGGCACATTGCGAATCGTCCGCACATTATTCGTTACATCTTCGCCAACGTAGCTATCGCCCCGTGTGACGGCCTGCACGAGCACACCATCGTTATAGATGAGCGCGCAGGCCAAGCCATCCATCTTGATATCGGCAAAAAACTCGTGCTTGTGACCCGGCAAGAGCTTATCCATGCGCTGCACCCACGCCTCGACCTCTGCCGTGTCGAAGACGTCATTCAGGCTGACCATCCGCCGGCGGTGCTGCACTTTGGCAAAGCCACCTTTCAGGACGTTGCCAACCCGCTGGGTGGGCGAATCGGGCGTGATGAGCGCAGGGTGCGCAGCTTCGAGCTGTTTGAGCTCGGCAAAAAGGCTGTCGTACACCGCGTCGCTCACGCTGGGCGCGTCGAGCACATGGTATTCATAGCTATAGCGATTGAGTAGCTGACGCAGCTCAGCACTGCGCTGAGCTGGCGATAGGTTGGGTGATGCTAGATGTTTGTCTTGTGTCATAGTGATTCCTTACTGCTTTAGTATAGCGGAATTTAGCGGTGGGCGCAGCTTTTTTAAACAGGTTCGTGTAAAGCTAGGCTTCTTGGATGCTTAATTTATAACAGTATAGGTACTGCCGTTTGAATACCAACGTTATCGCTTTGCCTCCGTTAGCTCCACCTCCCCCATCACTTCATCCGATGGAGTGTGAAAACTCGCTGTAATAACGAGTTTTCAGCCCAGCGCAAGAGGTCGATGTCTGGGAGACATCGACTTATCGTGTTCCGGAGGAGGGAGTGTGGGGAGATGGAGCGTGAGAAATCAGGTTGATTTGATACCATATCCTCTAGCAAAATAAGTATGTATCTACCCCGCCATTGAACTCGAGAGTGCTATTAGTAAGTATAAGACGAAGAACCTCAGCTTTTTGCTATCACAAAAGCCACTACGTGGCCAAGCGAAGCTCCCTCCACCATCAATTGCCCACATTACTCGCCCAAAACTAGGCCTCAAGCAATACTACTGCGAGAGTCGCCCACCTTACGCTGGTGCTGCCGTATCATCAACGATCTTGCGATAGAGGAGGTAGATATACGCTGCGCACCATACCACCGTCACCGAGCTGATGAAGCCCGCCAGGACGGGCATCGTTGGCACAGAGGCGTACCATTGCCATAGGTGTTTGAGCCAGGCATCAAGGAGAATAGCGGGGATCATCACCACACACCACAGCACTGCCACGCTGCCAAATAGCCACAGCAGCCGGTACAAAACCCGCAACCGCCGCCCCACGACCAAGTCACCCGCCGCTGCCAGCGCTCGCATGGGGTACATACCAGGCAGTGTCACCACCACAAGCGCAATGAAGGTGCTCGTGCCCCAATAAAGCGTCAGTACTGCCACAGTAGCTAGTAGCACATAGAAGAGCATCGAGCCAAATCCTTCGCTAATCACCCCATTACTCGACAGGCCAATATACACCAGCGCCATCGCCCCTAGCGGAATAAGCTGCACGAGGAAGACGAGGACAATCATCAGCGTGGCGACTAGTGGTGCACAGGCATTATACAGCCCATCGCGCAGACGTGGCGCTCGCCCTGCCTTATACTCGCGTAATAGCCACACTGTGGTGAGCCACACCAACAAAAAGCCCAATACTACATAGAGCTGCTGGTCAGCGCTGAGGTTGCCGCTACCCGTACCAAAGGCCGTCACCATGAGGAGCCCTGCCTCGCCTAGCTTACCCCAGGCACCAGTGAGAATATCCTTGCCCGACTCTGCTAGCATACTTTGCAGGCGGTCGTACATCGCTTGGTTGGTAATCGCCCCAAGCGCCAAGAGCAGCACGGCATAAAACACTGCCAAGAGGCACAACGTCCGCCAGTGCGCCCGCACCATCCGCATCACTTGCGCAGTGAAAGCGATATAACCTGGCAATTGCAATGACCGCGCATAATCACGTCGGCGGGTGCGACGGAAGCTTCGATGCGGTCGTCGCTGTTGTAAATTATGCAACCACTGACGGCTGCTCGCTACTACCCTACCACCGCGAGCCTGCCAGGTCCGCCAATGGAGGTTAGTGTGCCAGCTGAGCAGCGTCGATGGAGTATCATTCGAGTGCTGCGAGCGGGCTTTTGCGGAAGCAGTACCATGAGAGGGTGATGTTGTCTTTTTTGCAACGTCAGGGTGTTTTACCTCTTTTTTTGAACGATGTTGGCTCATAGCCACCGTTGGAGCGGTGCGTAATGATGAGCGGCGAGTTGACTTTGTTTTTTTTGCCACAGGCACGACCCTACCATTTATTCATATCTTCGTTGAGGCGCTTGATGCGGTCTTCGAGCGGTGGGTGGGTGCTAAATAACCGGCTAAAAAACCCTGGTTTGAGCGGGTTCACCATAAACATATTAGCGCTTGAGCTGACCTGCTTCTCCATCGGGCGAGTGTATGCCTGCAGCTTACCCAGCGCGCTAGCCAGGCCAGCTGGGTCGCGTGTCGTTAGTGCACCAGTCGCATCGGCCAGGTACTCACGCTGGCGACTCACCGCCATTTGCATAATGGCCGCCACGATGGGTGCGAGGATAATAGCGACAATGCCAAGCACCAATAGCACCGGATTGGTCTCGCGGTCATCATTGTCACGGAACCACAGCATACGCAGCGCAATATCCGACACCAGACCAATCGCACTCACCAGGCCAAAGGTAATCATACTCACCCGAATATCGTAGTTTTGGACGTGCCCCATCTCGTGGGCCAGCACAGCGGTCAGCTCACGATCATCCATAATCTCCAGCAGGCCAGTCGTCACGCCCACAATGGCATGCTTGGGGTCACGGCCAGTAGCAAAAGCGTTCGGTGCTGGGTCGTCGATAATATACACCTGCGGCATGGGCAATCCCACGGTGATGGCAAGATTCTCGACGGTGCGCCACAAACGGGGGTTATCTGCCTTGCGAATCTCCACCGCACCAGTCATACTCATAGCAAGCTTAGAAGCAATGAAGTACTGCACCAATGCATAGATCAGCGCCCCAATGAACGTCCCCCAAAAGATCGTCAGGTTGCCCTGCATACCGCGGCTATTCATAATCAACTGCGCCGCCAGGCCAATCACCGCTACCATCGCGACGAAGACGATCATCAAAATAACTGTATTACGTTTGTTGTGTGCAATTGCTCTGTACATAGATATATTGTAGCAGATAATGGTGGTTTTGCAGGCACTCGCGTTAATCTCCGAGCGCCGCATTCTCTGCGCTGACTATTAGTGAGGTTTTCGGGCCTACGTTGCACCCACTTGACTCGCCCCTCATTTATTGATATATATATCAGCTTTTGTTGACATATGTTCGCATTTTGTCCAAAAGTGTTGTTTGACAAGCAGAGCATACCGCTCAAGGTGGGCTGCCCAGGCATGGCTACATAGCCGCGCCCCAGCACCCCACCTTGAGTCGCCGCATCCGAGCGTCGACCAGTGTGATTCTACACAAGCGTCCGCTTGGGTGGGGAGAGAGTAAGATGATGAGTGACGTCAGAATCACCATTACCGAGAAAGAGACGAAGACTAGGGGTACCGTCATTGCTGAGTGTGTACTTGTGTTCGCATCCGGATTTCTCGGAGTGTGGACGTTTAGCCTACTTTGGGGCTGGTTTATTGTTCCCATTTTTGGAGTGCCACAAATCAGTATGTTTCAATCTCTTGGCATCATGCTAACCGCGAGTCTTATTAATGGCTCGTCATCAGGGGAGCGGAGCAATTGCTCTGACCTAGAGAAGTATTTGAGACTATTTATCCTCATTACTCTCACGCTAGTGTCAGGGTGGTTTGTGCACTTCTTCGTGTGACATCCCTATCGAACATGACATCCATCCTAGAAGGGTGTCTACCCTCTCTTGCTCTGCTTGTCATGTTCGCCTCTCGCGATGTTCTCACCTGCTGGCAGCACTCTAGCACTCTAATCATTGCAATTATTTTTATTACTCAAATCCCCCACCTTCTAGATAAAACACTCTCAGCCAAGCGATAAGCCGCTCGCTGTAGCCATAACTCTTCTCAAGCACCCCTCACCAAGAACGACATACAACCTGACATCACAACCCTTATGCTGTTGCAAAGCCACAAAAAACCGCCCTCCATCGAGAGCGGTTTCGTTATAGTGTGCGAGGTATCTAGAACTGCACTTGCACTGGGTTTTCGACGCTGGCGCGGTCTTCGACCTCGAAGAACTCGCGAGCCTTGAAGCCCAGCATGCCAGCTACAATGTTGGCGGGGAACATGGCGATACGGGTGTTGAGGTCGCGCACACCACCGTTGTAGAAGCGGCGCGCAGCCTGGATCTTGTCCTCAGTGTCTACCAGCTCTTGCTGCAGCTGGATGAAGTTTTGGTTGGCCTTGAGCTCTGGGTAAGCCTCTGCTACGGCAAACAAGCTCTTCAGAGCGCCTTCGATCATATTCTCTGCCGCAGCCGTCTCTTGCACGCCTTGGGCATTCATGATGGCGCTGCGAGCCTCTGCTACATTCTCAAAGACTTCCTTCTCGTGTGCTGCATAGCCCTTTACGGTACCCACTAGGTTGGGGATGAGGTCTGTTCGGCGCTTGAGCTGGACGGTGATGTCGCTCCAAGCTTCGTCCACACGGATCTTCAGCTTGACCAAGCTGTTGTATGTTGCCCACATGAAGATGCCAAACAGAACGAGCAGGCCAATCACGCCGAGCAAAACGATTAATGCTATTGTCATAGTGTCGTTTCTCCTTTTTGGTTATAGCCTTATTATACCAAATTGTGTGGCTTATACTAGCCGCTATGGTAATTCTACAATAAATCTTGGGCTCGTAGCTAGCACTAATACCGCCATACTCTACCCTTCTGGTTATATATACGAAAAAACCACTCTCCTCAAGTGGTCTTCTCTGTTATATCATGTCTGGTGCGCAAGGCGGGAATCGAACCCGCACGGCTTTTGGCCAAGGGATTTTAAGTCCCTCGCGTCTACCAGTTCCGCCACTCGCGCTTGCAACCGCACTTCTGGCATAGCAGCCATGTGCTGCTTGTATTATACTATGTTTATGAAGCAAATTGTACATATTCATGGTGGATCACCTTTTGATTCCTACGAGCGCTATCTCTCCGCGCTGCGCACTAACCCACTTACTTATGAAAGTCTTTTTCGTAAAACAAAATGGCGCGATTGGCTCGCTGTGACAATGACAGATTTTGACGTACTCTTGCCTACCATGCCCAACAAGCAAAACGCGCGGTATTCCGAATGGAAAATCTACTTCGAGAAGTTGCTGCCACTGCTTGGTAATGATGTGCAGCTCATTGGCAGTAGCCTTGGGGGGATATTCTTGGCAAAGTATTTACACGATAACCCTCTTAGCACGCCAGTCACTCGACTAATCTTAATTGCTGCTCCATACGATGATGCAACTCACGAAGACTTGGGCGATTTTATATTACCAAGCGCCACCGGGCTCGAAAAGTCCGCTAAAGAAATCCACCTATTACATAGTAAAGACGACCCCATCGTACCGTTTACTGAACTAGCAAAGTTTCAGTCTGATCTACCAAACGCAAAAAGCCATATATTCGTTGACCGAGGTCATTTCCAACAACCAACCTTCCCAGAGCTGCGCGATCTACTTATGTCATAACCTATTTTACGAATCATGAAACCATGCTCAAAATGTGGCGAACACAAGCCAAAAAGAGACTTTTTCGTGAGGAACACTGCGACTGGCACACGCCATGCCCAATGCAAGCAGTGTTACAAAGCTCAGCGCCGCACGACCCACGCCGAACATTATCGCAAGAACCAAGCAGCCTACCAGCAGCGCGCCAAGCAGCGCCGCGAGCGACTACGCGTCGAGTTTCGCCACAATATGCTTGCTTATTTGCGTGATAAATCGTGCGCAATCTGTGGCGAGAATGATATGCGTGTACTAGAGTTTGACCATATTGACCCAAAGTCAAAGCGCTTTAGCATCTCGCAAGCAGTCCGACTGGGATACTCGTGGCCAGACGTCGTGGTCGAAATGAAAAAATGCCGCATCCTCTGTGCGAATTGCCATAAGCGACACACTGCACAGCAAATGGGCTGGTATAAAGCATTCCAAAAATAATACTACGTGGAGGCACCGAGCGGACTCGAACCGCTGTACGAGCTTTTGCAGAGCTCTGCCTAACCTCTCGGCCACGGCGCCACACCCCTATTATACCAAACTATATCTGTTCTTTGAACATCTCGTAGAATGCACCACGCTGCGCCATCAATGCGGCGGCAGTGCCATGCTCAACAATGCGGCCGTGGGCGATAACGTAGATAGTATCCGCCTTCTTAACAGTACTATAGCGGTGGCTAATGGTGATGATAGTCTTGCCCTGCTTGGCAAAGAGGTGGCGAAAGATGCGTGCTTCGGCGGCGGCGTCAATGGCGCTGGTGGGTTCGTCGAGGATGATGATAGGCGCATTGCGATATAAGTTGCGCGCCAAGGCCAGGCGTTGCCACTGCCCACCAGACAGGTCGACCCCTGTTTCGTGGTCATCTGCCTCCATCCATTTGCTGATATAGCTGTCCCCACCATGAGGGAGTTTGCGGACAAAATCGGCTGCCTCGGCCTGGCGCAGTGCAGCATCGCGGCGCGCTGCATTCACTGGCTGCGAGACATCGCCATACCAGACATTCTCGTGCGCCGTGGCGAAGTCATAGCGGATGAACTCCTGCCCCAATACGGCCAATTGCCGATGCCAGGCTGCTGGGTTGATATGACGGAGATCGTGCCCATCAATGGTAATGGTGCCCTTAGTAGGCTGGTAGAGACCAGTGATCAACCGAGCGAGCGTGCTCTTGCCAGCGCCATTTTCGCCCACAATGGCAATGTGCTGACCACGGCGAATAGTGAGAGAAATATCACGCAGCACCGCCGTCTGCGTGCCTGGATAGCAAAATGATACTTGCTGCACCGCGATCGCATCGCGCAGCGTCACCTCATCGATGGTGGCTGCCTGGCTTGCAACTGGCAATGCCATAAACTGCTGGTAGTCTGCCATGGTGGCGAGGTCTTCGTCAATCATATTATATGTATTGATCACGTTATCCATCCCACTCATCACTCGCCCTACCATTTGCTGCACGAGCACAAATTGCCCAATTGGCTGGCGATGTGCCACAATCTCCAGCACCACCCAAGCAAGCGCCACTACCTCTGCTGCTGCCTGGATAATCTCTCCGCCCAGGCGCTGCCCCATAAAGCGGCGCTCGTAGCCAAGCACCCGCAGCCGATCTTTATCCCGCAGTGCTGCTCGCTCACCAAGTAGATGGTGGATCACTCCATAGAGACGCAGCTCAGCAATGAAGTTCGGCCGGCTAAGGATGTGCTCGATCCACGCCATGCGCCGCCGAGTCGCCACCTGCTCGCGCCAGTGGCCAGCCTGCAAACGCGACAGCCGCACCTGCACCACACTACTTGGCACAAGCGCCACAAGCACGAGTAGCCCGAGCCACCAGCTCACCATCACTATCATCCATAGGCTCGTTGCCAGCGACACCAGCGCCGTCAGCATCTGCACCAATTGAATAAAGAGATACGAAAATGACTGGACGAAGCGCTGCGCTTTATCAAACATATCAATGGTTGTAGGGTCGTCGTAGCGCCAAAAATCCAGCGCATGGAGACGGGCATACATGTGGTCGCTCATGGCCGCCTCGATGCGGTAGCGCGACACTTGGTCGTAATACCCTTGCACCACCGACCACACACTCGCCACAACGCCCAGCACCACAGTCATCACGACATAATCGAGGAGTTGCTGCGGCTGCCCACCCGTCGCATATGCCTCGGCCAAAGCCGTTGTCGCAAGAGCGGCGTAGTATGCCGTGGCCAGTGGCAGCACCGCCGACAGCACCGCTCCCACTGCTTGGACGGCGATCGTCAGCGGTGCCTCCTGCCAAATAATCCGCACCACCAGCCACAACCCCGCCAAGCGTTGGCGTAGTGAGGGGGTAGGTGTGATGGGTGGTTTGGTCATGATCGTCAATTATTGCGTCGGCTTATAGCCTTATTGTAGCGATTGCCGCTCTGTACTTTTTATAATCTTTTGGAGAAAAAACATGGGTGAGAGCTACCACGAGAGAAAGCGACCGAGCGAGGGGCTGGCTTTTAATACTCCCTACTGGTAGCCAGCCTCATACATTGACTGCGTCGGATATGTTGATAAAATGAGCGCTTCTACTTGTTTCGTGGCTGGCCTCTCGATGTTTTCTTGCTCGGTGAGCATGCTAGGCTGGCGCAAGGAGTGAGTATGCTGTAAAACTCAAATCTTGCCCAGTTACCAAGCTCGAGTGGCGTCTCACGACTGGTGTGCCACCCGAGCTTGGCATGTGTTTCTCGCAGACCTATGCTTTCCCCAGGCTCACCTGCAGCTCAGCGCCGTCTACCATGGCCGTGGTGTGGTAGAGCGCATCACCGGGCTGCTCGGGCGCCATTGTGGCGAGGGTTTCGCTGGCGATGGTGTCGGCGTGCTCGGTGAGGGCTTGGCGCAGCTGCGCGGCTGCGTCACTAGCTGGCCGCGCCTGGCTGGTGGGCTCAGCCCCGACCGCGAGGTGTAGCACAATCCGGTCATCCACTTGCAGCCCCGCCTTCTTACGTGCGCTCTGGACGTGGCGGATGACCTCACGCATCAAGCCTTCGCGCTTGAGTTCAGGTGACCTATACAATTCAAGCGTTACAAAGATGTAGTTGCGTGTCCCTTCTGTTCCAGAGGGCTCTTTCATCCCATCTAGCGCCTTAGACAATTCATTTGTCTGAATAAAGGTCACTTTTTGAACATTGACTTCATCTTTAAGAATATCAGAATAGTCTCCTATTGGATTAACTCCGTATAACCTCATTTCGCTAAGTGGCTGACGCGACCCATAGCCTCTTCCTGCTTTTGACCTAATATGTAGTGCAACACTCACAATATCCTTTACCGTCTCCATATCAGCCAGCACCTGCTCATTCACCGCACCGGCTGGCAGCCAATCTTTGAGGTGGATCGACTCGTTATCACCGGTTAGGTTGTGGTACAGCTCCTCGGCCAAGAACGGCGTAAACGGTGCCAGTAGGTGGCTCAGGCGCACCAGCACATAGTGCAGCGTGCGGTAGGCGTCGCTCTTGTCGCCATCATCTTCCGACTTCCAGAAACGGCGGCGGCTGCGGCGGACGTACCAGTTGCTGGCATCGTCCAGGAACGGCAAAATTGGGCTGAGCGCATCGGGGATATTATAGGCATCCATCTGCTTCTCAACCTCCGCCACCAGCTCGTGCAAGCGACTGATAATCCAAATATCGAGGGGGTTAGATAATTTATCAATATCGACACTGATCTGGAACGAGTTCTCAGTTCCAGTGCGAGACAAGGATTCGGGAGTATCGGAGTGAGCCGTATTGGTGATACGGTGAACGAGAAACGCACTCGAAGACGCCGTATCGTACGGAAATGTGAACTCGTCAACCTCCGCATACATGGTGAAGAAATCATACATATTCCAGATCATCGCCAGCTTGCGCGCCACATCACCCACGTCCTTATCGTGCAGCGCGAAGTCCTCGCCATTGAGCAGCGGGCTACTCAGCAGCAGGAAGCGTAAGGAATCAGCACTGAACTTATCCATCAGCTCGTTCGGGTCGGTAAAGTTACCGAGTGACTTACTCATCTTGCGGCCGTCATTGCCCGCTACCACACCAGTGGTAATGACGTTGCTGTAGGCGTTTTTATGCTGGCAATCCGGACCAAAGGCACCAATTTCCGCCAAAGCAACATTGACGGCATGCACATAGTAGAACCATGCCCGCACCTGGCCAATGTACTCAACGATGAAGTCCGCCGGGTAATTCTGCTCAAACGTGGCCTGGTTTTCAAACGGATAATGCAGCTGTGCGAACGGCATGCTACCGCTCTCGAACCAGCAGTCCAGCACCTTATCAATACGCGTAAATGTCTCGCCGTCAATCGTAAAGGTAATATCGTCTACCCATGGGCGGTGGTAATCATCCAACTCCACGCCACTCAGCTCCTTCAGCTCTGCATACGACCCGACTACTTTGACCGTACCCTGGTCGCCCTTCCACACCGGCATGGCCGTTGCCCAGAAGCGGTCGCGGCTGAGGTTCCAGTCTGGTGCTTGCTCGATATTCTTGGCAAAGCGGCCGTGCTTGAGGTGGGCCGGGAACCAATTGATGTTCTCATTTTGATCCAGCATCAGCGGCTTTTGTCCCTGGATGGCGAAGAACCACGACGGAATCGCCCGGTACATGATGCGCTGCTTGCTACGCGGATTGAACGGATATTCGTGGCGAATGTACTCAATCTTCCACACCGCGCCCTTTTCTTTCAGGTCTTTGGCAATGAACTTGTTGTTGTCCCATACCTCCAGGCCTGTGTAATTGCTATCAGTGTAATAACCGTTATCGTCAATCACATGGAAGGCGCTCATGCCGTGGCGTTTGGCGAGCTCAAAGTCGTCCTCACCATAAGCCGGCGCGATGTGCACGATGCCCGTACCCGACTCATGCGAGACGAAATCCGCCGCGTAGATGGTGTGAATCTTGTCATTCTCTGGCCAGGTCGAACCCGTATCGAGCGGCTGGTATTTCTTACCCACCAATTCGCTGCCGGGGAATGTGCGCAGCACGTCGTAATCCAGTGGCTGGTGTTTTTCGTCCTGCAGCGTGCGCTCCAGGGCTTCTTCGGCGATGATGAGCTTTTCACCATCCACCAGCACTTCGCAGTACGTCATCTCTGGATTGACGGCTAACATCAAGTTAGCTGGCAGCGTCCATGGCGTGGTGGTCCAGGCGAGAAGGAAAGCGTCATCACTATCCTCATTTGCCAACAATGTTTCAAGAATAAATGGTTCTTGCTCTGCCACAAAATGCCTTTTGTTTGCAACTGTTTTGCACAGTGTTGCACCAATATTCTCAGCAATATACTGCATAGACGGCTTACGTGATTTCGAATCGTTATTATCTTGCAAGATCGTCTTATGCACCGCCTGGCTACTGATTTTGTCGAAATCAAAGTCATAACTAAAGTGATCGATAAACCGCTTTCTCTCACCAGTTTTTGTGTCGATATCATCACTTCCTTGATAAAATTGTCTTAGGACTGCTGGTGCTACCAACATGAGGTGATGAATCTTGTGCGGCAATTTTTCCAGCACACGCATCGCCACCAATCCACCAAGACTATGACCAATCAACACAGTGTTTTCATCAAATTGCACATGGTCAAGCACATATTGCACCTGCTCAACCTCTGTTGGGTTGTCCGTATTGGGGAGCTGCGGTGCCTGTACTTTGGCACCACGCTGCTCTAATTCGTGCTTAAGCCACGGGATAAAGTTCTTGTCGTTCCTGCCTGTGTATCCATGGAGAATCACGTAGTTGTACTGCGAAATATCTTTGCGTTGCGCCATAAATGCTTCAATCGCCTGCTGAGTCACGCCTGTCACAGAGCGGCTCAGCAGGTCTTCTGGTGTGCCGACAGCAAATCCTGCACCCTCATGCAGTTTGAGTTTTTCAGCGTCCACACCAGTAACAATATAGATAGAGCATGCGACATTCGTTCCATTTTCGCACTTGACGGTCTGTAGTAGTAGATTGCTCGAATTTACTTCAAGCTCAAGCTCCTCCTGAAGCTCACGGCGCAGCGTCTCGGTTGGCGGCTCACCCTCATGGCTCGTCCCGCCAAAGAGGCTCACCATACCCGGATTCGTGATACCTGGCTTATCATCTCGCTGCTGTGCGATGAGTTTGCCATTCGTATCCACCAACAAAGCACCAACATAACTCCTCTCGCATTCGTCAAAGCCTACTGGTTTTTGAGCATCATCAACTATTTCACCATTTAGAAGCTGCTTTATGCGCTGCTCAATCTCATCACGCGCCATCCGATTTTTTTCGATACTCTCGTTGCGTGGATCAGTCACGTTCCACCAAATAACATTATCGCCCCTGAGCCACTCTGGCGTCTGGGATTTTTCCGCTAGATTAACGATCAAATCATAATCACCCAGCTTATCGACCGTAAGCAATTGCCGCTTATGCCCAGTAATGTCGATGCCCACTTCTTGCATCGTCTCGCTGCTTTTAGCCGGCTTATGGCTCATGGCTTCGAAATCACTCAACGTTGGAGCTTCGTCCCATTTTTTCTCTGGGTTCAACCCAGCCGAATCGGCATTTTGAGAGTGAGAATAGTGGTTATAAAATCCCTGCGCCATCTGCGAGCGCGCGGCATTTGCATTGCATACAAACAAGACTTTTGAATGCTCATTTAGTACTATTTTGCGACTCGTCTTACTATCTTTTAATTTAAACTTCACATACACACTCGGGTCGGTCACTGTCTGGTAGGCGTCGTTGTCCATGGTCACTTCTGCCTTGCTAACAGGGGTAGCAAACTTGGTGTCGTACATCAGCACCTTTTCGCCTTCATAGATTTTGCCAGCCTCGTATAGCTGCTTGAAGGCCCACCAGACGCTCTCCATAAAGTCCTTGTCCATGGTGCGGTAAGCACCTGTAAAGTCTACCCAGCGACCAATACGGTCGATCACGCCCTGCCACGTCTCGCTATTAGCCACCATGCTTTCGCGCGCCTTGGTGATGTATTTTTCCAGGCTGATGGTTGGCAACGGCTGGCCGTCTTTATCCAGCGGTGCTGGCTGGTCGCTACTCGTCACAATCTGCCGCCGATCCACAATATTCAGCTGCTTTTCGACGAAGTTCTCTGCTGGCAGACCATGACAGTCCCAGCCCCAACGGCGCTCCACACGCTTGCCTTTCATTGTCCAGTAGCGCGGCACCGCATCCTTGACGATTGAACTCAACAGTGTACCATGATGCGGCACGCCAGTAATAAACGGCGGCCCATCATAAAAGACGTAGGCATTATCCGCTGACCGCTGCGCCACCGACTTCTCAAACGTCTGGTCATCCTTCCAGCGCCGCACCCAGTCCTTCTCATATTCTGCCGCTCGGCGGCGTGTGCCGTGTGTGAATTTCATTGGTTTCCTCCTTGATTTATCTTATACTGCTTATTCAATTACATTAAGTCTTAGCCAGATTGCCGTATGTATATCATATTGCACCTCTGTAATATTCATACACTCTCTGCGCCATTCGCCTATGCCCTTGCAGCGAGAAATGGATACCATCAGGCGCATAGTCACCATTGTCATCAAGTGGATTACTAATGGTTGTGTGAGTAGTACGTAGCTTTTCGTCGATGCGATGTAGCTTGCTAGCAAGTAGCTTATAGCGCTGAACTGGCGCAATAGCAGGTGCAATATACCACACGCTGCCACCACTAGCCATGTCATTCTCGCTATCAGCTGCATAGGCTCGCGTATAGGTACTATACCACTGTAAATCAGCCACAATTTGCTCATCCGAAGCTCTCTTATAAGATGCATCATTCACGCCAAGCGCAATAATCACTCCCTCCACCGGACTAGCCTCTCGCAGTGCTATTTCGTAACCAATCTTGCCACCAAGATATGGTGCCTGCTCTGCATACTCCCCTGCTGTCCGTCCACACAGCCCTGCTTGAATAATATCATACTCATCACCTAGTAATTGCTGGAGGATGTTCGGCCATTGCTGCTTGGTAGCATAGCGCCCCAACGGAACGCCATCCTCACCAAAACCCCTGTCGCCCCAGACGTTCGAGTCACTGTAGATAAGGATTCGCCCAGGCTGCATCATCCCTCACCTCGCACTTGCTTTGTCATCAAATAATACTCGCCAGCTTCATCAGTACCATCTGTTCGATGGTACACGCTGGTGAAGGTTGGCCCGTCTGCCACCAATCGATACATATAGCCACGCTTCTCGTAGATACCCATCGCCCTCTTGTTGGTAACATCCACCGCCAGGCCAACTCGGTCAAACCCCTGCTGACACGCTTCGTTCTCCGCTGCAGCGAGTAATTGCGAGGCAATACCACGACCACGATACTGCTCTGCCACCTCAAGTGCATTAATCTGCGGCAAGTCAGAGTACTCATCTTCAATCCTCACTGATGGCTCATCAACCTCTGGTCGCTCAGTCCAATCATGCCGCAGTGTCACCCGTCCCACATAACGGCCGTTCTCCACTGCAGCAAACACCACCGCCTTACCCTGCATAGCCAGCTCTGCAAGCGTTGCTTCATAGCGATCAGAAATACCCATATCTTGCTTGAGTAACGCAAACTGCTCGCTGCCTGGCACGACTGTTGTAATGCAGGCGGGTGCTTTCTCATAGGTGTGCGGCTGCCAATATTCATGCATGGTTGTACTCCACCTCTTTTCGCTTTCGGTATACAGAGTAGAGCGTTGCTTTTATTGTTGCATCAAGCGGCTGAGCTCGATATACATCTCTGTCGCTATAGCCAATTGCGCCATTATGGTTAGTATATAACGTGACATGTGGAATAATGAACTCCGCCTGAGGTATCAGTTCACGAATTGCATCGCGCCACGCTTCGAGCTCGCCCCACTGGGCAAGTGCAATAATTGTCTCGCGACCCTTTGCATTGTCGACCAATCTACAGAACTCACCCGTCAATTCCGGCTTTGTCGTCATCGCTGCACCAGCCGTACGTGAGAGTTGCTCAAGCTGCCCATAGCCAGCCTCGTCCACCCCATACTCGCCAAGTACCTCAAACAGCGACAGATGAAATTCATCAGTCTTTAGAAGCAATCCCGCAATCTCCCGCGGAAAATTCATAGCGCGAATCATGTCAGTCGTATCATACATAATGTAATCATACTCCCGATCGATTGCAAAACTCGTCACGCGACTATTCTGCTGCATAGTGCTCATCCTCTTTCCTTCATAGCTCTACGCAACCTGCCGCGTGCATTTCGCAATGGCGCAACTGTGTTGAGCTCAATTATCCGCCCCATGGTATATTCCCGGCCACTCGTCTTTGTCTGGTACCATACGACGTGATAGAGATCGTCCTCTGATGTCTGCTCGATCAACTGCTCAAGCGCTACTACTGTTTCATGAAGCTTTGTTAGTACAGCACTATATGCTATATCGGCATATTGCGCATAGAATTTTTGCGCTACTACACCATAGCCAGTGGTAATAATCGTCGGCACCGTATATGTCTGACGATATGCATTTCCCCACTCTAGCACTGTGGTAGCCCATCCCAGTAGGTAACTGGCCAGCTGGTGAGGGCTCATCATCGTGCCCTTCACCTGCCCCAAGAGTACTTGATCATCCGCCCAGGAATCAGCCGCCTCAAGCAGTGGCCACAGCGCCGCGCACTCATGGCGAATGGCGTGCTGCAAAGCTGACTTGTGGGCTGGCAATGGCATGGCTACTCCTTTATATATAATTAAAAATCACCTCTTCTTAGCTTCGAGAATCCGCTGGGTATTCGCGCGGACGGTACCATCTCGATTCCAAAAGAAGTGATTCTAGCATTTCCTGGCAAAACGACAGAAATAGCCATACTCTTTCAGCACTTGATTATTGCCTTGTCGCAGCATGCGCGGCGGGGTCTATTCTTGGCTGCTTAGATTCACAGCTCTTTATGAACATAACAAACCAATTTCTTCCCGCAGGCTTCGTGGGTGATAGCCACTCATTTTGCGCACCACAAGCTACGCAAAAATGCCTCTGGGTCTATTGTAGCGCACTAGCCGCAAAACCAAAAGTACTTATACCTCAAGATATAGCCCGATTAATCTAACTAGCTATATCTTTTTACTCTCATGCAGGGTGAATGCTCAGCGCCGCACACTCTTCATATCGAAAGCACCCCACCACATGGTCATTCACCATCCCCGCGGCCTGCATAAAGGCATAGCACGTCGTTGGGCCGACGAAGGCAAGGCCGTCCCGCTTGAGCTGTGTACTCATTGCCCGGGACGTAGCCGTATCGGCAGGCACATCGCTTGCACTCTGCCAGTGATTTTGCACCGGCGCACCACCCGCCAGGTCCCACAAGTACGCCTGTAGGCTGCCGTGCTGGTTAATAGCCTGCAGCGCCGCCTGGGCATTGGTGCGCACCGCATAAATTTTGCGCCGGTTACGGACAACGCGTGCGTCCTGAGTAAGCGCCTCCAGCTCTGCATCCGTCATAGCTGCGACGCGAGCAATTGCAAACTGATGAAAAGCCTGCTGATAGCCCGCTCGCTTGGCCAGGATCGTGCTCCAACTCAGGCCGGCCTGCGCGCCCTCCAGGCAGAGCAGTTCAAATAATTTCTGATCATCATATAGCGGCACACCCCACTCAGTGTCGTGGTAGGTACGCTCATTATCGCTACATTCAGCCCAGGGGCAGCGGTTCATAATTTTAGTATAGCAAGAATGCTTGGCACAACATACTGGCATTCGCGGCGCTCTGGCTCACCCGCCTCAAAGCATACCTTGCGCAAAAATCTTACTGTCACATTTTTTATACTTTGTGTATGTGTTGTAGCTAAGGTAGACTTGCAGGACGCGCTTGTATGAAATTTGAATATTTTTATAGTAGTTCATTTTTATTTATTTTTATATGGCTAGTGAATGGATTAGTAAATCATGTTGCTTTGCATACTATTTTTGTAAGCAGTACATTTTTGTGTACGTTGCTGTCGCGCACATTTATTATTACTAGCGAGGCAGATTAATCCATCATGCACAAATACCGCAAAGCTATCACAATCCTTGCCGATTGGTGCACACAAAATCAAAAAACGCTGACGTATGTTACTAAACCACTCTCACATTGCAATACTACAATCAATATGTGGCAATGAGCAATCCAGCAACGAAAAATTTTATCAATTGTATGCAACAAACATGTGGCTCGTTGCCAGTAGCGTTAGTAAAGCTCCTCAGCCAAGTGCGAAGTTGAAGATCGAGTAGCCTACTATCGCATCAGCTTCAGCCCACATTCCGCTGCCTGCACTATCTCACACAAAAAACAAACACGCTTCTCGTTGTTATCAAGAAGCGTGTTGTAGCGAATTATTGTTTTTCTAATTATTTAATTTCGAGCCCACCAAGGACGCAGTCGCCGCGAATATAGACAGTCTTTTTTGCACTCTTGGCAGCGTTGGTTTTGTCCTCTACTCCGCCAAAGATACTATTGACCTGCGTCTTGACGATGACGTTGTCTGGAAAAATAATATTAATGCCACCACACACAACAAAAATATCGATCACCGCACCATCCTCTATCTTGGCTTGGCGCAAGTCGAGATCCACCTGACCAAACGCTGCCGAGAGAGAGTTTCCTGTAAATTCGCCTTTTATCTTGCGTGTGTTGCCCGAGAAAGACGCAACCATATTATCGTCCGACGATTGTTTTGCAATACGACGCTGGCGCTGTGACAAATTAAAAATAATCGTCAGGCCAATCGCAATCAGCACCAGTGGCAAAAATATTCGCCAAATATTAACGTTGTTATGCAAAAATGCATTCGCGCCAATTGTTAGGCCAACTGCTACCCAGAGCGCTCCCCACAGCCAATTGCGATTGCGCAGTGTGAGTACACCAACCATGATAAATCCGAATGCGCACAAACCATACCAAAACTCCCGCCAGTAATGGAACTGCACACCAAAGCTCTCGCTTAATAATATTCCGCCCAGCGCCACAAACGCCGCGCCAGCACCAATGCGTAAAATTGTATTGTTCTTCATGTCGCTAGCATACCATTATTATAGGTAGCACACAATAAGACCACCTCTGTCCCAACCACCACCGCAAAGCTGCTAATACACTGGTGAAGCGCTACCCAAAAGTCCTTACTATATGCCAACCCATGCTTCGCAAAGAGACACCATCCTCTCCTATCCATAATTGTATAAACGTTATAATTATAACAACATTGCCTCATTTACCCCTGTTATTTCTTTTTTGGTGTCACCAAATCAATCGTTGTTATATATACAATATATATTATTACCCACAACGTTGTAGGCTTATCGCTTTATCTCCTTTGTTTTCGAGTTTATTTCGTTGTGATTCTGCATGTTGTTTTTTATATACATATGGCATATCTGCTTCTAATATATCGTTGTATATATTACACTTCGCTCCCTATCTCTTACCGTCAACAAAATTGTGTATTTTATACAACATAATCTCAATTTACTCTCCTCAGACTATTCTAGTTTTTTACAACAGAGCTATGTTGTGCTTTATACACCATATCTGCGCGTAGGCTTATCTACATCAGCTAATCCAGTCAAAGGCCCCTTATGCCTCCTGAGAGACTGTGGATCCCTTGTCTAGCGCTTAGTAGGCACAATCTCGCTTTTACCCCTTCCTCAGCGCTTTCGCGCATCACAGCGCCCTATAGTTGGCTATTTCGCACGTTCAGTAAGCGATACGGTGTGCAATGTGCATGAGTGCCGCTAACTGTGCCTGCTTGGCACACAGCCGCTTTTCTGTACAGTCATTCTGTTCGAATTCTTTGTACATTATATTTTGCGTATCGCTTGTTTTGTACAGCTTGCACATTTTTAATTATTCCGCATTTTCGCTCAGCGCAAAATATAGAGTGCTCAGCCTGCCGCACTGCACGATACTTCGCTATAAGCTAATCATTTCTATATACCGCTTTACTATGTTTTTCTCATTGCAAAAAAAGCGTGTATATTCTGTGCTCAATGGTGGGCAAAAATAGACGCAAACAGCTTTAGCATAGTCGATATAGTAAGTAGCTAGCTACGAGCACCGCATGGATTTTTTTAAAAAAACATAAGTGTGTCACCAGCCATCACGCCTCCCTGTTACTTCGCATAGTATTCGCACCCAGATACTGTGTTGTGCAGCAATGGCGCGCGCTTTGTCTTGTATGTGCTGCAGCTTTCGCGCTCAACTCATTACTTTCAATATGCAACCAAAATGATTTTTTTAATATGCCATTTTTATTCACAAAAATGCCTGCTGTTAGGCACTGCGCTATTGCATTATCTTTGCTTATTACTTCGCCCTTCGCGCTCACGCTGCAACAAAATTTTCTGCGGCAAATCGCAACTAATACGCATCTGCCTTCATCAAGCCAAAAGTTGTATTATATTTTTATCATCACACCACACCTCGCTCACCCACCTTGCAAAAAACGCCTAGCGATTGGCCCGCAAAAATCAAGCTTACTCGCACCACTCTGCCAATCTCACACCTCCGCCAAGCTAAACGCAGCATCTCCCTCATTCAATCCTACACCACTTAGCAAACGCATCACTCACCTTCTGCTGAATATGTTGCGGTTGCTATTCAGACAAAATACATCTACTACAGCACAGCAGCATTAGCATACTATCATCATATTTGTTAGCAAATTCGCGATGCGCACAAGCCTACCAACACATCCACTGTCAATACTGCATAATGAACGAAATGCTGGTTATATTCATACGTACAGGCTCGCTAGTAGGCGACATCTTCCTCTCACTATCTTGCTATTTTGGTTGCGTTATGCAACAAAACCAATGCATTAACAGCACGTCATGCTTAAGTCCCACAAGGAGTTTCATAACTATGTTAAAATTTATCATACATTATCTTCACGTATTGTTTTCCTACTACGCCAAACAAGCAGCTCAAGTCAACAGGTAACTCACTTGCGTCGATAGATCGGGTAGCTACCACCATACCAAAGCATCACTAGCGCGAGAAAATAATGACTTGCACCAATGAATAGACAAAAGAACACTATGAATAATACAAGATGCCGTTCATTTTAAAAAGCTTGCCAATCCTGACAAGCTCGACAATTTCACCGTGCAAAAAACAACTCTGCCTAGAGCAGCTCCGCGCCAAACTTGGCAATAATCAACGCCACCGCCAGCACCAGCACACTTACGCCACACAGCACATCGTAGCCATGGCGAGCAAAGCGCTTGGTGTGCTCCCCACCAATCACCCCAACCTCAATGCAGTAGCGCGTCATCCCAAAGAAGATCAGCAGCATCCCCACATCCAGCGTCAAGCACCACGGGCACAGCACGCGAATAACGGCGAAGCTCATATAAAACATCCACAGTGCAAAAATCATCCCCAGCACAGCGCCACCCCAGGCACTCCGCACAAACCAACGCGGCAGGCGTGCCCCAGCCAATAGTGCCACCACCACCGTTATCATCACTGGCATGGTCATCATACCGACGAAACTGTTGGGGAAGCCAAACACCGTTGCCGACCAATGCTGTGCCACCGTGGAACAGCTCAGCACGGCATTGACGTCACAATTAAGTGCCCCACCTGGGTGCTGCGCCAAATGCAGTGTCTCAAGCGAGAGAACAAAGGATGCCACGAGCCCCAGGCCACTGCCCAAAGCTGCCGCCAGCAATGCCGCCATGCCAGGACGACGGAGCCATAGTGTGTGGTTTGCATCGTCCGCCACTACAGTGGTCGTAGTGTGTACTTTAGGCGTTTTAGCGGGCATAGTACCCTACTTCGTCGATGGTGGGCAGTGGCAAGCCGCGCCACATGCCCAGCACCTGGCCGTTATCCGCCAAGGCAAGGATGGTGGGGTGCTCCACAATGTCGTACGTGCGGCAGAGCGATTGCCCCTCACGTGTATCTGGGTCAAATTCCTCAATGGCATGGCCCGTGCGCCGGCTAAAGTCACGCAAGTAGTCGAAGACGCGGCGTGCATAGTCGCTTTCTGTCCGGTAGATGATAAGGACGCGCATAATTTCTACCTCTGTTTTTCTTGCTGTTTAGCACTCCGACGCTGCTCTAATATCTTAACGAAATCGTCCAGCGTTTTAAACTTGTAAAATACGCTCGCAAAACGCACATACGCTACTTCATTGCGCGCGGCAAGCTCATCGAGCACGAAGCCGCCAATCACACGCGACTCAATCTCATTCTCGCCCGCATCGTGGATCCGATCCTCCACCGCATCAATAATTGCCTCGAGCTCTAGCTCCGATTTGAAGAACTTACCGACCGAGCGGCGCACCGAGGCACGGAGCTTCGCTCGATCAAAGAGCTCGCGCGATCCCGTTCGCTTAAGCACTGCGATCGTTGGGTATTCGATCCGCTCATAGGTGGTAAAGCGGTGCCCATCAGGAGTCTCGCGGCGGCGGCGGATCGTCACGCCATCAGCCGACTCACGCGATTCTAACACACGGCTGTTGCCAATCTTGTCGCGGTGGGTCGTCACGCGTCCGCCTCCTTTTTGCGGCGTCGGCGCAAGAAGGCCGGGGTGTCATCCTCATCATCGTCCATCGATTGATCCCAAATATTCGTCTCATTCTCCTGAGCAAAGTGAGCAGCCGCCTCGGGGTCGATGGCCATATCGACACTATCGACCGCTTCGTCAACCGTCTCGGCCGACTCTTCGTCATCTTCGGCATCGCTTGGTTCGTCGTCATCAAAGAACGAATCACTGTCAAAGCCAGTCGCGATAACGGTAATAATTAGCTCATCCTCCAGCTCGGGCTTGAGTGTCGCACCAAAGATAATGTTGGCATCGGACGACACCGCACCAGTGATAATCTCAGCCGCTTCTTGAATCTCGGCCATACTCATATCGTAGCCACCCGTCACATTGAAGAGCACACCCTTGGCACCGTTGATCGACACCTCAATCAGTGGTGAGTCAATCGCCTGCTGGGCGGCCATCTGCGCTCGGTCTTCGCCACTCGCCCGGCCGATCCCCATCAGTGCACTACCAGCACTGCTCATAATTGCCTTGACGTCAGCAAAGTCGAGGTTAATCAGCCCATGCTCGGTAATCAACTCCGATATCCCCTGCACACCCTGACGCAGCACATCGTCGGCAATCTTAAAGGTCTCAAGTAGTGGCGTCCGGCGGTCAATCGTGTCGAGTAAACGATCGTTGGGGATAGTAATGAGTGTATCGACTTGCCGCCCCAACTGCTTGATAGCCCATTCGGCATTGATACGTCGCTTCTCGCCCTCAAAGGTAAAGGGCTTGGTGGCCACACCCACGCAGAGGATGCCAAGGTCACGCGCCACTTCTGCTACCACGTGGCCAGCCCCCGAGCCTGTGCCACCACCAGCACCAATCGTCACGAAGATCATATCTGCCCCCTCAAGCGCCTGACGGATCTCGTCGAGCGACTCACGCGCCGCAGCCTCACCTACACTGGGGTCAGCACCAGCACCAAGACCATTGGTGGTGTTGTGCCCAAGATGAATCTTAATATCAGCTTGCGAATTATGCAGCGCCTGAGCATCGGTGTTCATTGCAATGAACTGCACACCAGCCAGGCCGGCGTCCTTCATTCGATTGACAGCAGACCCGCCAGCGCCACCGACACCAACGACTTTGATACTAGCAAAGGTTTGGATCTCGCTTGGTTTTACTTCCGGCATTCACGTTTCTCCCCTTGTGCAACTATCAACTTTACCATTACCATTTAGTATATCATCCTCATCGGTATGATTCTAGGCCTTGAGCCCTCCCAGCAGCCGACGTAGCCAGCTTAGTGCACCCTTGGCGTGCGCTGTACCACTGTTGGTATAGGCCTGGGCAGGCTGGTGACCACCTTCGCTATCGGCGAGCATCAGGCCCACCGCGGTGGCGAACTGCGGCTTTTCTATTTGGTCGGCCACCCCGCTCGTAAAGCCAGTTGGCCGGCCCACTCGAGCGGCTACCCCCAGCTGTTCCCTGGCATAGCTCGCCATGCCACGCATCTGAGCCATACCACCAGTCAGCACCACGCCGCTGGGCAGCTTGCCAGCCCGGCCGGCCTTCTTGAGCTCCTTCTGTACTGCCTCAAAGATCTCCTCCAGCCGGGCGTCGACGATCTCATCAATCTCTTCCGTCGCAAACTCATACGACTCCTTATCGCGCCGCACCTTGGCCACTGCGTCGCTTGCCTTGATGCCAGCCGCAGCATGCTTGACCTTGACCAGCTCCGCTACATCGGGGTCAGTCTTGAGGCCAATAGCGAGGTCGTTTGTCACATTCACACTACCCATTGGGATGACGCCAACGTACTGCAAGTCCCCCTCTTCGAAGACTGCCACACTGGTCGTTGCCCCACCAAGGTCAACCACTGCCACACCGCTCTCGATCTGCCGCTCATTCAGCACTGCCTTAGCCGCCCCCAATACCGCTGGTGTAATAGCATGAGGGTGGACGGTCGCCATCTCCACCGCTTTTTGCAAATTTGCCACATAGGGTGCTAAAGCCGAGACGACATTGGCATCAATCTCCAGCCGCGTGCCCGTCATACCCAGCGGGTCTTTGATCCCTGCTTGGCCATCAAGTGTATAGCTATGCGGCACGACCTCGAGGATCTCGCGGTTGGCCTGCACTTTGCCCGTGGTAGCGACTTCTTCGATGCGTGCCACATCATCATTATTAATCTCATGATCGATCGTGCCCACGGCAATCATCCCCGTGGCACGGGTGCTGGTGATGTGCGCACCATTGACGCTCACCGTTGCGCTGTTGACTTCGTAGCCACTCATCCGCTCGGCCTCGCCCAGCGCTTCGTCGATCGTGCGGGCCGGGCCACTGAGATTGACCACCATGCCCTTGCGCATACCACTGTTCGGTGCCTGCCCTACGCCAACAATCGTCGGCGTGCCTGTCTCTGGATTCATATGCCCCACCACGCATCGAATCGTCGTCGTCCCGACATCTATTCCTACTGCGTATTGAGAATTTTCATGCATAGTACCATTATACAGGTTATGCTGTGTCTTGTACAATATGGACGCAATACAAAACTCGCCGTTCGGTGTCTTGGCGAGTTTTATGTATCCTGTAGCAATGGTGGTAGCAAGAGCGGCTGCCCCTCCAGGGCGAGGCACTACAGCTTCGTCATAATCTCCGCCCCTGTCTCAGTGATGAGGACAGTGTGCTCGAAATGAGCAGCGAGGCTGCCATCGCGGCTGTAGATTGTCCAGCCATCGCCAGCAGCGTCACTGTAGATGGCACTGCCACCGAGGGTAGCCATGGGCTCGATGGCAATGGTATCGCCAGGCTGGAGCAGCGGGCCAGTGCCTTTGCGGCCATAGTTGGGCACATCGGGCGGCATGTGCATCTCGAGGCCCACTCCGTGCCCCACCAGCTCGCGAATAATCCCAAGGCGACCTTTTTGCAGTACCGCCTCTACCGCTGCGCCAATATCGCCCGTCCGCACTGGCCCTTTGATCGCGTCAATGCCAGCATAGAGACTGCGTTCGGTAGTGTGGAGTAGGTGCTTAATAGCCCCGGTGGGTGCGTCATCCACCACCATAGTAAAGGCGCTATCTGTCTTCATTCCCTGGTAGGTAATGACAAGATCAAAACTAACGACATCGCCCCGCTGCAAGATATAATCGCTTGGTACGCCGTGGACGATCGCTTCGTTCGTGCTAATGCAAATCACCCCAGGGAAGTTCACCTCTGGGGTTTTGTAGGTTGGCTCAGCACCGTAGGCAGCAATCCGTTCTGCCGTAAAGGCATCGATCTGCTTCTCACTTATCCCGGCATGGACAAATTGACGGATATCAGCAAAGATCTGTGCCAGGCGCTTACCCCCCTCGCGCATTGCCTCGAGCTGCTCGGGTGTCTTGATGCCAGTAATTAGTTGGGCCATGCGTGCATTACCTCGTCATAAATCCGGTCGTGCACTTCGCCCGCGGTGCCAGTCCCGTCGAGGTGAATGATCTTCACCCCAGCCTCAGCAAAGATACCAAGTACTGGGTACATCTTTTGGCGGTAGATGGCCATGCGACGCGCAATCGTCTCGGGTGTATCCTCCATTCGGCCTCGCTTGGCCAAGCGGCGCATGATTTCCTGCTCGGGCACTTCCAGCACCACGACGAGGTCAATGTTATCACCAGTACGCGCGAGGTGGTCATCCAGCCAGGCAGCCTGCTCTTTGGTGCGCGGGAATCCATCAACAATAATATTTTGGTAATGCTTGCGATACGCCTCTTGCACCGCATGATCAAAGACTTGGTAGGTAAGCTTATCACTCACGAGCTCACCAGCCTTGAGCGTAGCGATCACCGCTGGGTCGGTGCTCTGGCGCAGCATCTCACCCGTCGAGAGCCACTTCCACCCCTGGCGTACTGCCAGCATCTGCCCTTGCATACTCTTACCGGCACCAGTTGGGCCAAACAAAAGAATCATCTGTGCCTCCTTGTTATTATGTGGTTATCGTTATTATTAAGAAAAATTATTGCTCGTGTCATAAAACTACGGGGCAAGGGCACGTTGTACCAGTTGAGCGATCGCCCCACCGTCAGCTCGGTTACCCACTTTGGCCTTGACAGCGCCAATCACCTGACCCGTCATCCGTGGATTATCTGCTCCAAGCTCGGCAATCGTCTGGGTCACCACGGCTTGCAACTCCTCATCACTCAGTGGCTGCGGCAGATAGTGCTGGAGCACTGCCATCTCGCGCTCCTCGGGCTCAGCAAGTTCAGGGCGACCATTGGTGCGATAGATTGCTGCGGCATCGCGCCGCTTCTTCACTTCACGAACGATCACCTGCTCGACGGCAGCATCGTCCAGGCCAGCCTCGCGCACGCCCTGCTTCACCTCTTCATCAAGGATAGCAGCACCAAGGTTGCGCAAGGTGTCACCAACAAAACGATCGCCGCTAAGCAAAGCGGCTTTCATTTCGTCTTTGATACGCTGCTTGAGCGTCGTCACCTAGCGGATCCCCAGGCGAACTTTGGCCATCTTGTCAGCCTTGCGCTGACGACGGGTAATCGCCTTCTTGCGGCGATCGGTCTTGCTGATCGGCTTGGCAAACCGCATCGATGCCCGTGCCTTTGCTAGCACACCGCTCTTCAACACCCGGCTGTTAAACCGACGGATGATGTTCTCATTCGCCTCGCGCTCGTCTTTTCGTGTTACTTGTACCATATCGCTCCTCATTATAGCAGATGCGACAATTTTTGCAATTCTATCGCGCGCAAAGTTGCGCAAATTACTGTATCACCTACAAAACCAGCCCTCAAGTACACTGCATGCCTCTCACCACTCTAGTGCTAGCACAACTCCGAAACTCGTGCAGCTCAGCATAATTGCACCGTCGCGCAGAGAGGTATGAGCAACAGTGAGGCTCTAGGGCTGAGCTATTGGGCTATTTTTGCTTGGCGCATCGCTCGTCTCTGTATTATAATCAATCTACTATGACACCTTCCTCGCCATACCCACAGCAACCTCAGCAGCCTCAGCCATACACCCAGCAACCATATCCCCAGCAACAACCACCACAGCCACCTCAGCAGCTACAAAGCGCGCCAGCACCAATGCCGGCAGCTTATTCGCCTACAGCCATGCCGCGCACTGGCTCATCATTTGGTGCAGTTATTCGCTGGGTGTCTGCCGGGCTATTATTTGCGCTGTTGGTGTTGTACATCGTCATTGCCGCTATTTTTGGTATTCTTGGCGCTGCGTACAGCTACATTATTTATGTAAACCTTGGTATACTGCCGATTTTGCTCATTGTTGCACCAGAGCAAACGGAGGGTGATAGCAGTATGTCGCAGGGTCTATTCGTTACTGGTGGCATGCTCATTGTTAACCTACTTGAGATAATTGCCCACGCAACAGTCGGGGTGCTTGGAGAAAGCTATACCAAACAAACCTATGTGATAGCACCAAACCTCTGGAATGTTCCTTCTCATGAGGCAATTATCTCATTATGCCTTTATGCCTTCTTTATCACCGTATATGCCATCGCCTTTGTCGTTAGTCTTGTGCTATTTTTGCAAAATCGCAAGCGTGGTATGTATCGCTAGCGACTGATACTTGCTGCCTATTTTGCACAAAATTGCAACAAACATGCTACACTGTTATGAATAGCTTGTGGTAGGTGATTGCAGATGGTCTGGTGGTGGCCACGCAGCACATCATACCGATGGAGCACCTCTCGCATCTCGAGAGATATGGATGCCTCAGCCCAAATACTCGCTCTAATATTGGGAGCCTAGAGCGAGTATTTGGTCGGAGGAAGCATAAGCGGTAGAAAGCGGAGCGCAAAAACAGTGGTATCACACAGTCACAAGACAGCAAACCGGACAAGAGTAGTATTGTCTATACCCCAGACCCAAGGACACTACTCTAGCAAATCGCGTCTTGTTTGTCAACCCCATCAGCCATGCGTGGCTCTCTTCTCTTCTACGCAGCTTATTTTCGACCAGTGCGAGTACCCTGTTGCTCTACATTATGCTTCCTCCAATTTACTCATAATTCGCTTGATACGCCGCTCATCCCCATGCGCTTTGCCAGGGGTGGCGTAGACTTCGATAAGGATAATCGTGCTGGCAGCCCGAGCAGCCCGCGACGGTGGTGCATCACGAGGCAGTGCTCGCACTACCGCAAACACCAGCCACACCGCCCGTCGATAGGCTGCTGTGTCGGTATCGAGGCAGAGCCGCACCACTGTACACTGAGCAGTTTGCTGTATAATGGCCGCCTTGCCGCACGCAAAGAGTTGTTGGCGAAAATCTGCCACCACCGCCTCGCTTGGCTCAGCAAAGATACGCACCAGCCGCGGCTTAACGCGCTCGATATCGGCTGGCAGTGTGGGAATGCGCTGTGCCAGCGCTTGGAGGTCACTCGAAAATTCTGTTGCCTGCTTATAGATCATCATCTGACTCGATTACAGAGGTAACGTCCGTCCGATAAAACGTGTCGCGGTAATCAATCGTCTGTCCATATTTCGCAATCACCCATGGCGCATCTTTGTAGGCAAGGTTGCTCAGTTCAGCAGCGCTCTTGCTCCCGAGGCGCTCTAGCTCGGCATCGATGTGCTTGATCTCGTTGGCACTGAGCTCGCTCAGCTCGGCATTCCTTAGCGGAAGGAACTTGCGCTGCTTGTGGCTAAAGTGCTTCGTCTCAATGACATCCAGCTCATCGCGGGCCCGCATCTCATCGACCAAAGCTTGCAAATCTGCAGCCGGCGCGGGCCCATAGGTCTCGTGCAGATACGCCAGGCCAGTAATGCTCTTGCCTGTGCGCTCGTAATAATCAAAATCGATAAAGTACAGCAGCCGATGCAGCACCGCCTCGCCCACATTGGGCCGCGCACCAATCTTGCCCAGCGTATAGAGTAACACCTGGCGCAGTTTGGTGGTGTGGAGCCGTGGGATGGCGTCGCGCGACTGAGCAGCCGTAGGCTGGGCACGCTGCGCATCATCGTGGCGGTATTCGGCTGGTGCATCGCTCACATGCAGTGCTGCATCGTCCGCCACCCGCCACGGACTGTGCTGAGCTTGCTGTGCAACAGTGTCCGTCATGGCAATGCCGCTAATCAATTCCTGCACGCCAACTTCGTAGTATTGGCTAATCTTCGTCAGCTCGCCAAGCTTTGGCTCGCGGCCACCATTCTCTAGCTTAATATACGTCGCGCGGGCAATCCCAACTGCATCGGCCACCGCCTGCTGCGAAAGCCCCGCATTGCCACGCAGTTGCCTAATACTTGCCTCAAAACTCATTGCGATTTGGTCCTTCCTGTTGCATCATGCCTCCATTGTAACGTACTTGCCAAATTTATACAACCATTTTGTCTAATTTTGGAACATAGTACATTTGTGCGCATAATTACAGAGGTGGAGATGTGATACGAGGGTGCGAAGTATGGGTGTATTCTGGCCGAGAGCGGCATCACCAGCATAGCACGACGTGCCTGCTGGCTTAAATTTTTCCCGTCTATATCCTATTGTGCACGCGAAATCCAAGTGCTAAAGTTTCACGAACAGCCCGAGCACAATACACGCACCGAACAAGAAAATATCTGGAGGCCAGCAACCAGCTAAGCGGTAGAGTTCCGGCATACAATCTGGCCGGAACATTTTCGGTTTGGTGTGTGTATTGTGCCAGTCTTGGGATCATCTATTGTTTTGCCATCCAGGCAACGTAGCATATATCCACGCCTCTCATCTCCTATCTTTCATAATTTTGGTACAACGCCTATACCATCTGCAAATAATCCAAGTAGTTAAAAACCAGCCTTTGTAGCTGGTTTTGTCTTGTCTATTATATTAGTAGTTTTACGCTCCCAAAGTCCACTGGCTCTTGTCTGATGAGCTTGTGGGGCCAGTAACTATCACTGCCGCTCGGCCCATTCCTGCAGCCGACCTACTCTTACCTACTCTTTCCACCCTTGCGCTGCGCATACTCCTCGTTTGTCGTCTCCGCTGCCTGCAAGGCGTACTCAATAGGCAATAGCAAGCGGCGTTGCTCGCTCTTGGGTAGTTCATCCGACAGAGGTACATCGTTTGCGACTAATTCGACATCACTCAGCTCTATCCCTTGAGCCTCAAGCTCTTGGATGTAGCTCGCTGCAAGCGCGTCGCGGTAGAGCGCACTCTCTCGGTCGGTCAGTTGTTCACTCGCTGGCTGTGGTTTATTATCCGCATCACAACCATACTCTTGCAAGAATGGCACCAATTCCTCTGCCCGAGCAGCCTGGGCGCTCGCCAACTCTTGGGCGTTCTCAGCAGTCATCTCCTCGGCTTTGTTGAGCCGCCACCACTGGGCACTCTCTAGCAATGCAACAGCAAGTGGCTGCAGTGCTTTTTCTGGTTTTTGCGATTCTAATGTTATCGAACGAGGTTTTTCCATGGGACCTCCCGTGGTTATGTGGTGGATGTTCTGTTGGTATGGTTTGTTTGCCCCCTACTATAGCACAGATGATCGGGTTGGCGCAAATCGGAGCATTTGCTACACTGGCTGATAAGAATCTAAAGCAAGGAAACACCATGTCAGACGACACACCAACTCTACCACACCCCTACACATATCGCGCCGCATCTGTTGAGACGATGCTGCAAGCTGTGGCTGACTTGACCAGTAAGTGGCCACAATCTTACAGAGAATTAGACGCGCAAGTGGCAACATACCCTAATATTACCTGCGTACCAGGCGGTGATCATTCGCAATCTATCGGGTTATCCCTTGCTTCGCTCGAAGGTGGCGATGCAGCAGGCAGAGATGACTTATATCACGGTGAGTATTATATGGTACCAACAAACGCTTATGACGCATACGAGACAGCCCTCGACGCGTGGTATGGCGAAGGAACAGAGATACAGCGCGACAAAGAGTGGACACACATCGAGTGGTATCTCAATAACGGTGCACGGGTGACGCTCTCGATAATCACATGGGATATTACCCTTATGCTTGAGGCACCTCACACGTGGGAGAGTATGGAAGATCTTGAGCGTCGCTACCACTCCGATATTGATTTATACGACCCACGGCGCCAAACTCCACCAAGCGGTTATTACTAAAAACAAAGCTACACAAAGCAAAGGAGCCAGTCGCTATTGACCCCTGTTAATAACAGGCTCACCTAGCGATAAATGAGTGCGCCTTCTCTACCGCTCACTCAGCCGATATGTCTGAGCAAAGGCAGCTGCCTCGATGATGTAGCGGTCGCCATTAACCTGACTCTCTACCAGCCAGCAATCTGCTTCGCCGTGCTGCTGGCCACCCCACGGCGCATCAATGACGATCTCGCGGCTAGTTGGGTTGGGCATAGCCTTGATCTGATTCTTTGGCAGGTACGCGCCAGGCACTACTGCACCGTCCTCACCACGCAGCGGCTTATACAAGGCGGCAAAATCCGCTGCCGGGATTCTATAGCGCTCGCCCTCTGGCCCAGTGATAATGGCATCGCCCACCTCGGCAATGTTCTCTGTCTCTACATACTGCTGGCCATCCGCCCGTGCGAAGCTGGTAGTCAGGGCCTGCCGCTCGGTAGCAAACTCCGGCCGCACCGCTGCGGTTGGGTCAGCAATTTTGGTGTAGGTGTCGGTAATGGCGCGAAAGTCGAGCGCGCTGGTATCGAGGTAGAGGGGTGGCACTGCGTCGGTCTCCTGGGTTAGTTCTGGTGGTAGTATAGCTGGTTTGGCATCGTGTGTCGATATTGCGGTGCGCTCGTGCATGAGTAGTGGTTCCCATCGTTATGATTGATAAGAACCCATATTGCTCTCTCTCTCTATTTGTCAATATATTTATGCAATGGGAGAGGTTTTATTGCAAATTACGCTACCCTGTGTTCAAAACCTCACCGCCAACTCTCAAGAAAAACACCCTCAAACGAGAGTGTACTTTAGAACAATTAAAATCTTTGGCTTTATAAATCCGTGGTATCAAGCACTACCAGCTATGCGACGCTACTCATCCATCAGCTCTACATGGAGCAGCCGCCCTTCTACACTGCGCATGCCACGCCAGTCGTTGATAGTTGGTTGAAACCAAGCCGAAATAACATCACCCGGCTGGCGTACGAAGTTCGGTGGCGCGTTGAAGGCCAATAGTTGCAGCGCTGTGCCCTGCCCATCCTGCACAGTAAGCTTGATGTGCTGCCCATCACTACCCATGTGGCGCACCTGCGAGACGGTGCCGCGGCGCAGCTGCAAAACAGGCTCTGGGTTGCCATTGCCAAAGGGCTCAAGGCGGGCAATATCGGCTACCAGCTGCTCTGTTACCTCTGATAGATCATCAATCACCACATCAGCCTGCGGCAAGAGGTAGTGTGTTTGGTCGGAGAGATGGAGCGAGCGGTAGTAGTCGTTCACTCGCTGGCGAAAGGCGCCGATCTGCCATGTCTCGAGTGTCACACCAGCCGCTGCCGCATGACCACCGCCACGTAGAATGACATCATCGGCAGCGCGCACTGCCCGCTCTGCCGAAAAATCGCCAAAGCTACGCGCACTACCTGTTGCCGTCTCGCCTCGCTCGCCAATGATAAAGACTGGCTTGTGATACGCCTCTACCAGCTTGGATGCCACAATGCCAATCACGCCATGGTTCCACCCCTGCTGGCTCACGACGAGGACGGGGTCGGCGGCATAGCGCTCGGCCTGCTGGCAAGCTTCGTCGTAGATGGCCTGTTGGATGGCTTTGCGCTCGGTATTGAAACGATCCAATTGCTGAGCCGCCTCAAGCGCCGCCAAACCATCGTGCGCTCGCAGCATATCGAGGGCATACTCAGCCGATGCCAATCGTCCTGCCGCATTCATACGCGGGCCAAGACCAAAGCCGAGCGTCCGAGCGGTAATCTGGGCTGGCTGCACACCAGCCACCGCCAGCAGTGCCTTGAGACCAGGGCGGCGCTGCTTCTTCAACACCTCGATCCCCCAGTACACATTGGCGCGGTTCTCATTCTGGAGCGATACTATGTCGCATACCGTACCCAGCGCTACTAAGTCTAGCAGCCACTTCTCATAGCCAGCTGGCAAGCCCGGCAGTACCGTCTGCAGCGCCTGGACAAGCTTGAAAGCCACGCCTGCCCCACAGAGGTCGCGGAAGGGATAGTGGTGATCGTCATACTTCGGATTAACCGTGGCGATGGCGGGTGGGCGAGTTGGTGCAATGTTGTGGTGGTCGGTCACCACTGTGTCAATGCCGTAGCGCTCCTTCGCATAGGCAATTTCCTCATGACAAAGGCTACCGCAGTCCACCGTGACGATGAGCTGCGCCCCCATCGCTGCCACCTTATCCACCGCACCTTTGGTCATGCCATAGCCTTCTACAAAGCGATTGGGAATAAAGGCTTCCACCGCGGCAAAGCCAAAGCTCGCAAAGGCATCAAGCAGCAGTGCCGTCGCACTGAGGCCGTCGATATCATAATCGCCATAAATCACGATTGTTTCGCGCCGCTGGTGCGCCTGCACCAAGCGATCCACCGCCGTCTGCATCTGGGAGAGCAAGAATGGATCGGGCTTAGCGTCATAATCGGGGTGCAAAAACTCCTCAGCGGCTGCTCCCTGCAAGCCCCGCGCCGCTAATATCTGTGCAAATAAACTCATCAGAGCTGCACAGTATCCGCCGCTTGCTGGCCCTTTTGCTGCTGCGAGGATTTGATCACCATGCTCTGCAATTCTTTGAAGAAGATGTATTGTTTGTTCGTGTAATACATTTTGGTATTACCCTGTTTTTCGGCCATCAAAAAACCAGCTTTCTCGAGATTCTTTAGCTCGCGCTGGATATTGCCCGGGTCTTCTTTGATCAACTTCGCCAAGCCGCGGACGTGGGTGTGGAACTCCGGATACTTAGCATAGACCACAATGATTTTGCGCCGCACCCGTGATGTAATAAACGTTTCTAACATGCTTCCCTTAGCGAATTCTCGCTTCCGTTACCTCTACTCAACTGTTGCTTTTTATTCTACACTTTTTGATGGCAATTTGGCAAGACCACCCACCGGCGGTTGTGCATATTTTGTCGCAACCGTTGCTGATTTACCATCCACCTGGCACACGTGCCTAGCCCTTATCATACCAGCTTTGGGCAGGGCGGGCAAGATTGATGTGCACGTTTTGCATGCCACCCAAATGAAGTAGCGATGGAGAGACGAGCCCCTCTGCACTCTCGCTTGCTGTCGGGTATAATAAATCCTATGCACTATTACGAAGTTGCGCCACTCAAGATTATCCGCGCTACCAGCAAGAGCTTCACCTACCACTGGCCAGAAGCACTGCCGCTGGGCCAGGTGGTGCAGGTGAGCGTTGGTACACAGCAGGTGGTAGGCATCATCATGACGCGCACCAGAAAACCGACGTACACGACCAAGCCGCTTGACGCCGTTGTGTCGCTCCCGCCGCTGCCCGCTCCCCTGCTCGCAACGAGCCAGTGGCTGGGCGATTATTATGCCACGCACCTCGCCACTGTGTTACAGACAGTGCTACCAGCTGGCATCGCCAAGCAGCGCCGCACGCCGCGCCGCTCTGCGAGCCCACCACCCCAGCGCCGCACACCCCCCTTCTCGCTCAATCCACAGCAAGAGGAGGCCGTTCGCACCATTCGCCAAGCCAGCCCTGGCACAGTGCTCCTCCACGGTGTGACAGGTAGCGGCAAAACAGCAGTGTATATCGAGCTTGCACGCCACGCTTTGGCTGCAGGCCGGTCGGTGATTGTCCTCGTGCCAGAGATCGCCCTCACGCCCCAGCTGGTGGCGGAATTTCGGCAGCATTTTGCCGATATCATCCTCACCCATTCGCGCCAGACAGAGGCCGAGCGCCACCGTGCCTGGCTAGCTGCTCTGACGAGTCCGCAGCCTCGAGTGGCAATTGGCCCACGTTCTGCCCTCTTCTTGCCGCTACAGCAGCTGGGATATATCATCATCGACGAAGCACACGAGACTAGCTACAAGCAAGACAAATCCCCCCGCTACTCGGCGCTGCGGGCCGCAAGTGTCCTAGCTCAGCAACATGGTGCGACCGTGGTGCAGGGGTCAGCCACACCACTGGTCAGCGAGTATTATTTGGCGCAAAAAGCCAAGCGGCCGATCGCTACCCTACCGAGCAAAGCTCGGCCCGAGGCCACCGCCCCCACCATTCAGCTGGTCGACCTCACTCAGCGGAGCAACCTTACCCAGCATCGCTTTTTGTCGAATCAGCTTATCGCCGCCATTGATACCACACTTGCGGCGGATCAGCAGATCCTGCTTTTTCATAACCGCCGTGGCAGCGCCAATGTATCGCTCTGCACCAACTGCGGCTGGGCAGCCGAGTGCCCACACTGCTTTGTTCCCCTCACCCTCCACGCCGACCGTCACCAGCTGCAGTGTCATATCTGTGGCTACCACACCACAGTGCCAACGATGTGCCCCACCTGCCATAGCACTGATATCGTCCACCGCGGGATTGGAACGAAACTCATCGAGGCAGAGGTGGCAGCGCGCTGGCCCCAGGCGCGTATTGTTCGCTTTGATGGCGACAGCAGTAACACAAGCAGCCTCGAGCAGCAATATCAAGCCCTCTATGATGGCACAGCCAATATTATCATTGGCACGCAGGTGGTAGCCAAGGGGCTCGACCTGCCGCAGCTGCGCACCGTTGGGGTCGTGCAGGCCGACGCTGGCCTGGCTCTGCCCGACTACACTACCAACGAGCGCATCTTCGAGCTGCTTGCTCAAGTGGTAGGGCGAGTGGGGCGCTCTGCTCACGCCACCACAGTGGTCGTACAAGCGTATCAGCCCCAGCACCCAGTGATTCAGGCTGGCCTGGCTCAGGATTATACCGCGTTTTATCACCAAGCCTTGGCCGAGCGCCGCCGTGGACAGTTCCCGCCCTTCGTCCACCTACTCAAGCTCACGTGTGTATACAAGACGGAGGCAGCCGCCATCCGCAATAGCCAAGCACTCGCTCAGCATATTCGCCAGCACCACCCCGTGGTCAGCATCCTTGGCCCCACGCCCGCCTTCCACGAGCGGCTGCGCAACACCTACCGCTGGCAGCTTATCATCAAAGCCGCCCAACGCCGCGACCTCCTCGCTGTTATTGCCGACATGCCTGCCACACATTGGCAGGTGGATATCGACCCACAGTCCTTGCTGTAGGTAGATCTGACCACAATTATCTACCGTCAAATTTCGCAACCATGCATCATTCCGAGCCCCTGTAATAACTCACCGAACAAGAAAATATCTGGAGGCCAGCGATAAAGCCAGCGGATAAGCTCTCTCTGCCATCTGGCCGGAACATTTTCGGTGCGGTGAGTTATTGCAGGAGTGTTCGTGAGGTTTTGGTATTTCTCGCCACACCCCACTCGCCCACCCCATCCACCATCTGCTATAATAAAGCTAATGAAAAAAGACGCTATTATTACCCTACCCAACCCGCACCTGCGCCAGAAGTCGCAGCGGGTGCATGTTATTACCGACGAGACGCGCCAGCTGGTGGCCGACATGACCAGCGCCAGCATCGACTGGGAGAATTCACGTCCACACGAGATTAGCGCAGCACTGGCGGCAGTGCAGATTGATCAGTTAGAGCGAGTCGTCATTGTACGCGAAGATTTCGACGACAAAGACAACCGCACCTTTATCCCCCTCATTAACCCAGAAATCGTCAAATACGAAGGCCAGCTGGTGAGTGATTATGAGGGTTGTCTGAGCGTGTCAGGCCGGATCTATGGCAAGGTGCCACGCTATAGCCGCGTCCGGGTCAAGGCGCTCGATATCAATGGTAACACTATCCGCCTCAAAGCCGACGGCTTCTTAGCGCGGGTGCTACAGCACGAGATTGACCACTGTAATGGCATTGTGTTTATCGATCGCATTCGCGATGATACCAGCGCATTTTATCAGCTCGATGAGAAGGGCGAGCTCCAGCCAGTTGATTATGACGAACATATCAAGACCAATCGTATTCTTTGGGACTGAAGACTTCAGCGCCATCAGCCTCACGCAGCTACTAAAACACGGCTTCCCCGTCCGGCTGGTTATCACTAAGCCAGACAGTCGGCGGGGGCGCGGCAAGCAGCTGTGCCAACCAGCAGTCAAACAGCTTGCCCTAGCGCACGACATTCCAGTGTTACAGCCCACCAAACTGCGCGATATTATCCCCGATATCCAAGCGCTCGACCAGCCTGTTGGCGTCCTGGTGAGCTTTGGTAAGATTATCCCCCAGGTGGTGATCGACTGCTTTTCCCCAGGGATTATCAATCTCCATCCATCACTCTTGCCGCGCTATCGCGGCCCTTCACCGATTGAGAGCGCCATTGCCAATCGCGATACCACCACTGGCATCAGCATCATGCAGCTCAGCGCTGCTATGGACGCCGGGCCGGTCTATGCGCAGCTCACCCACCCCTTGCGCGGTGACGAGCAGCAGCTCGAGCTCTACAGCACACTAGGCCAGCTTGGAAGCAAGGCACTAGTGCAACTCCTGCCACGCATCGTGAGTGGTAGCCTCCAGCCCACACCGCAAGATGAGTCCAACGCAAGTTACTGCCAGCTCCTCACCAAAGCCAGTGGCATTATCAACCCCGCTCAGCACACTGCTGCAGCGGCCGAAGCAATGGTGCGCGCCTACCATCACTACCCACGCACTCGCCTCCAGCTGGGCGAGCGGCAGTATATCATCACCCAGGCACACACCGCGCTAACGCCTGTCACCACGCTCGATCCACGCTGCAGCGACGACACCTATCTCGTCATCGACCAGCTCATCGCCCCCAGCGGCAAAGAACTCAGCGCCGCAGCATTTTTGCGCGGGTATCGGGTGTAAATGGTATAGGTATTAGTCTCGAATCACCAAACTCTCAACCCTTAAGGTCTTATGCTCTCTTTGCGCCAGATCTCCCTCCCCACTACTTCATCCGATGGAGTGTGGCAATCGGTTGTAATAACCGATTGGCAGCCCAACGCAAGAGGTCGATGTCTGGGAGACATCGACCCTTATAGTGTTCCGGAGGAGGGAGTGTGGGGAGGGAGAGCGTGAGAGAAAGGTTAAGGGGTTCACAATTCAGATTCTGCATAATATGACCCCTACATCCACAGGGGTCATATGTGTTTTACTTCGTCATTATCACTACGCAGCAAGCGCTACGTCAGGGTCGGGGTGGCCTCCCTCAAGCTCGTCTGGTGTGTCACTACCAATACCATCAACACTTTGAAATATACTTGTCAGACCTTCTTTTGTTAGGAATTTCTCTGGGTCTTGAGCCGCTAACTTCTTAAGATTCTTAGCAGTCCGCGTAACGACATCTTCGTAATCTGGTCGATTTTTCTTTAACCATTTACCTTGTACATACTCAGCGAAGATTGCTAACTGACTAACTTCTTTACCTTCTTGCCGAGCCTTTCTCTCTTGTCTCCTCCGCGCCTTGTGATAATCTTCATCATTCTCATAATCTAGTGCGTGGTCGTCAATCCATGCAGTGATAGCAGCAGCGTCATCCTCCATCAACGTCTCAAATTCTCTTAGTTGCGCTTCGCTTAAGCCATCACTCAGGATCGTTCCAACACACAGCTGTAGAACATTTACATAACCTTCGCGAAACCGTTCCTGCACCTCTAACGGCCAGTCTGCTACACCAATTTCTTGCAAAAAATCATCATCTAGAATCATTTCTTTCAATTCCTCCTTCTCCTTAGTATACCAAACAATCCACCCCTCATACAATAAAAATGGCAAAATATGGTGTAATGTCCCTTAGTAGTGTTGTCTACCTCTGTTACACCGCCTCACCCTGAGCGATTTGCGCTATTGTGCGCTCAACAGCTGGCCAGGCGGGGCAACTGATGATGCGGCTATCACACTCGTCCGGGCATGGCTGCCACGGATATTCACCAAAGAGAATGGTATGCACAATGCGGCGCATCGCAGGAGCTGGGCATTCATCATTCATCGCAAGAATGGTATTGAGATGCTTTGCGTGGTTATCGATTGGTACATTCGCAGCAATGTAGTTGCAGCCGTGCGCAGGTCTCACGCTGCATCGTTCAGCTCATCAGCCTTCTTGGCCAAGTCACCAAGGATGAGTGTGCGCTCGTCGCTCAGGATCTCGTCGAGGTGGGCAACCCGCTGCGACAGCCAGGCAAATAGCGCTGCGCTATCGTCCGTCTCCTGGCGGCGCACCAGCTCATCGAGGTCATTATCCGGCAAGCGGCCAATAACCTCCAGCCCCACGCGCTCATAGAGCGTGTTATTCACCTCCTGCAGCAGCGCTGCCGAGTCGCGCGTTGTAATCCCAAGGCGATCGAGGTCGTGTTGGGTGATGAGAGGGGTAGTTTGGGGCTGAGTGGTCGGCATAGAATCCTTTTCTTACATACCATACGCTCGATAGCGTACCGATCTTTATGTGTTAACTTTTATACTTTTAAGCACTACTGTATGCTTAGGCTGCACGATGCTCTAACCGACGGCGAAGCTCATCATTGTGCTTCACTGCTATTAGTAGGTTCTGTTTTGTCGCTACTGCTATTTGATAGATTTGAAGGTGTCTATCGGGGAACTTCTTATTCGCTTCTTCTACAAAATGCTTAACTTCTTCCCAGGCATCAGCTTTTTTATTCGTCGCTTCTTCTTGCGTTTGCGCCTGTGTAATACTCATACCAAGCTCTGCTATATGGTTACGAAAATCGACGCTAAATAAATCGAACTCTGATGGTTTTGGCTTTTTCCTATCTGGAATGCCTGCAGCATGATTAAGATCAATCACTTCAGCTACTTTAGAGTCAGGTGCAGGTTGAGTTTCTTGTGGTGTGGCTGCTTGAGTTTGTGACTGCTCGTGCGATGGTGCTTTTGACATGTTTTCGGAGTGATTTTCTGAGGATGTCTTGGGCGACTCTGGCTCTCCAGATCCCCAATCTTCCGAATCTAGCCAGGCTATCACACGCTCCTTAGTTCGCGTAGCTTTCTCACCGATAGCCTGCTTGATCTTCTGCATACGCTCCTTCCAGCCTGTTTTTTTCTCTTCCACGGCTTGGGCCGCCTCAACAGCGGCTGTACGGTTCGCAGCACTGTCACTTTGTTCGTGAGAGGAATTGCTATTTTGTGACTCTGCAGACTCCACTTTTGGTACTTCTGCTGGAACAGGTTCACTTTGCGCAAAGTCCCCACGCGCACTTTGTCGCGCAAACTCATACACCTCGGGATGAGCGACGCGCTTCGCATATGTTGCCTCGATCGCGTCGAGCATGCTAATGCGTGTTTCGTCATCACCAGCCATCGCAACAATACCGTCGTAAGCTTGGTCTCTAATCGCCTTCGCATCGTCATCAGTCTCGGCGTGGACAATGTTGCGCAGTGCACTGTTTCTCGCCTCGATAAGTGCTGCTTTTTGCTCTTTACGTGCAGTATCCTCTGCAGCAGCGCGCAAATCAGCCTCTGTTGGTGCAGGTGCTGGTGGAACAATATTATAGATAGCACCTTTTGGCACCTCTCCATTTGGCATACTTACTATGTGACTAGCACCGTTGTCCTGGGTCTCAACAGGGGCGGCTTCTCCAATAACTTGCTGCGTCTTTTCTGTACCTCCTGGCAAGTGCTCTACTCGAGCCTCGACCACAGCGGCATTATACTCAACTGCCTTTTCGTATGCACCACGCATCACAGAATCAACAATCTGCCTGCCAAGCAACCTTGCTGTAGCGCGTGGACCCACCTCCTTGCCTGTACCTTGCGCCAATTCTCGTCTTTTCGTCTCTGTCACTGCTAGGCGTGCTGCAAGTATTTTGCCTAGTCGATCAATCTGACGCTCTGCGAACGACCGTCCATCATCCACATTGATCTTATCCTGAGCCTCCACTGCTTCTTTATACGCACGAGGAACTTCCTTTAATGCCTCAAAAGCACCCTTCAGGCCCGCCAATCGTCTTGACCCAGGATATGTTTGTGACTCATCCGAGGTTACTGTGCTTGTTCCTGGTACTTCACGTCCTTTTGCCATACTACCCGTCCTATTTCCCCTTATATATTCTGCCCACATCCTACCACAACAGAGGTGATGTGTCAATAAGAGAAGCACCCCAATCCCAAAAACTCGCCATCACCACGGCGAGTTTTGTATACCATTGGCAAAAACCGACAAAACAGAGTTACCACTCAATATAAATATACTAAGATTCTACAGGACAAAGCACCGCCAAGCCCACTACTGCAGCGTGCGCTTCACCAACTCGCGAGTGAAGAACTCGAGGGTGTCGCCAATCTCGAGCTGGAGCTTCTTGCTGGTCGTGAGGTTAAGGCCACAGAGCTCACCCTCAAAGACTTCCTTGGCTTCTTGCTGCTGGCGCTGCACGCTGGCTACTGTGACTTCGGCGATTTGCTCCTCGCCGCGCATCACACGGGCCAGTAGCCCTGCCGTCACCTTACCCTTTGTCACTTGCCCACCGGCGATTACCGCATCGCGCATCGTCCGGAAGACGCCTTTAATCTCCAGCTGGCCAATCTCTGTCTCCACCACCTCTGGTGCAAGCAGTGCTTCCATGCTGCTGCGTGCATCGTCGAGCAGCTCATAGATCACTTGGTAGCGGCGCACCGTCACTTTGTCACGCATTGCCAGGCGCTTGACGGCTGGTGGCAGGTCGACATTAAAGCCATAGATAATTGCATTGCTACTACCCGCCAGGCGTACATCGCTCTCAGTAATATTGCCCACGCCATGGCCAATGATCCGCAGCGTGATCGCCCCGCCCGTCTCCACTAGGCGCAAGCTATCCATCACTGAGGTAAGTGACCCCTGTACATCGGCCTTGACGATGACGTCAAATTCCTGAGCGTCGTGCTTCTGGGTCATCAGCTTGAGCAGGTCAGCACCAGTCACATTAGTGGTAGCGGCATTGCGCGCTTGGTCGAGCTTAGCCTTCTGCACCGCCAGGCGAGCTTCCTTCTCATTTTTGACCACTGTGAAGATATCACCAAACTGTGGTAATTCTTTAAAGCCCGTCACCGTCACTGGCGTAGCGGGCGTGGCTGCCTTGATGGCCGCGCCAGTGTAATCGAGCAAAGTACGCACCTTGCCATAGGCTTGCCCTGCCACGAGGAAATGCCCCGGTGCCAAGCGGCCCTGCTCGATGAGCAAGTTCACCACCGAGCCACGACCCTTCTCCATATGCGCCTCGATGACGAGCCCCTCAGCTGGCACATCCGTATCGGCGCGAAGCTCTTCCATGTCGGCCACAAGCAGGATGGTATCGAGCAACTTATCAATATTCTGGCCAGTCTTAGCGCTAATTGGCACCATAATGGTATCGCCACCCCACTCCTCAGGGTTGAGGTGATGCTCGCTCGCAAGCTGCGCTTTGACCATATCAGGATTGGCCGTGTCTTTGTCAATCTTGTTGATAGCAACGATAATCTTGGCATTGGCATCGCGTGCAAAGCGGATTGCCTCTACCGTCTGTGGCTTAACACCATCATCGGCTGCCACAACAATCACCACCACATCGGTCAGTGCGGCACCGTGCTGGCGCAACGCCGCAAAGGCCTCATGGCCAGGGGTATCAAGCAACGTCATCGTGCGGCCACCCTTTTGGGCTTGATAGGCACTGATGTGCTGGGTAATGCCACCAGCCTCGCCAGCGACTGTCTTCATCTTGAGGATAGTATCGAGCAGCGTTGTCTTGCCGTGGTCGACATGCCCCATCACCGCCACAATTGGCGGGCGTGGCACGGCATTGCTTGACGGTTTATGCAGATGCTGCACAGTATGCTGCTCGGCGGCTTTGCGCTGCAGCGTCACTGCCAGGCCCAGCTCCTCCACGATAATCTCAGCAATCTCAAAATCAATCCGCTGATTGATCGTAACGGTGAAGCCATTCTTAAACAGCTCGCCAATCAGCTTCGTGACCGGCAGATTCAGGGTTTGGGCCAGCTCACCAACAGTGATCGAATCGGCAATGACCAACACTTTTTCAGACTGACTCATATACACACTCCTTTCTGCCGGCCACAGCCGGTCATCTTTTGTAATTTACTAGTTATTTTTTCTTGTCGGCGAGACTCAAGCTCACTTTGTGCGCATCTTTGTCGATGTCGAGAATGACAAAGCTCTTGCGCTCATTGAGTGTAAAGACCTTCTCTGGGTCGGCACCGCCGCTGCCCAGCTCGCTCACATGCACCAGCGCTTCAACTGCTGGGCTAATCTGGACAAAGGCACCATATGGGGTAATGCGCGTTACTGTACCCTCGATGGTCTGGCCTTTGGTGAATTGATCCACCTCATCAAGCCATGGGTCCTTGGTGAGCTGCTTCATACTCAGGCTTAGGCGATCTTTGTCGATGCTAATGATCTTCGCCTCAACGCTCTGACCGACCTTCACGTAGTCGGCTGGGTTGTTGACGCGCTCCCAGCTAATCTCTGAGATGTGGATAAGCCCCTCAATCCCTTCGACATTCACGAAGACACCAAAGTCCACCACACCAGTCACCACACCCTTGACGGTGTCGCCAACCTTGAGCTTCTCAAAGTGAGCCGCCAGGCCATCCTTGATGGCTTCTTTTTCGCTAAAGATCAGTTTGTTAGCTTTGCGGTCACAGTCGAGGATGCGCACCTTGAGCGTCTGGCCCACCAGCGTGTTGAGCCGTGCCAAGATCTCATCCTTATCGGCACCACCCACCCGTGGGTAGTGCTCGGCCGACAGTTGCGACACTGGCAAAAAGCCCCGCACGCCTTCGTACTCAACCAGCATACCACCGCGGTTAGCGTCGTATGGCGCCACCTCGATGATCTCACCAGCATCCATCTTGGCCATTGCTTCTTCCCAGCCACGGTCCTTGGCTGCTTTGCGCAGGCTCAGCAGGCTATAGCCATTCTCGAGCTCGCTATCTACCACACTGGCTGTTACTTCATCACCAACTGCTAGCGCCTTAGCCGGGCCAATCTCGCGCCGTGGCACATAGCCAACCCCTTGCGGGCCTAGGTCTATTAATACATCTCGTTTGCGCACCGATAATACGCGGCCAGTTACGACCTCGCCGGTTACTAGTTGCTTGACGCCGTCGCCAGCGAGCAAATCATCCATTGTTAAGGCTTGTGTTGCCATAAGTCTTGGTACAGACTCCTCTTATTAATTATATTATGAGACACGCCGGCCGAGCGGCGCACCATTCCTCTGTATTATACACAAAGTCGCTGCAAGCGTCAAAACCTGGAGCTTCTCAGTCTCACCTCTATGAATAATCAGCCCAAACAGATAGCCCACACAGCACACTCATCGCACCAAAAGCACTCCAGCCCAGTAAATCACAGAACTTGCCGCCCCACAGTCGCTGGCCTCTAGATATTCTCTTGTGCGATAGGTTTGCTGTTGTATTTCCAGATCATACATAAGGTTTAAGGGCTTTGGCTCAGCAGTCTGAGAACGCCAAGCCACTTGCCTCGGCCTGCTCCTCTCACTCATGTTATATATAGCACAAACGACCATGCAGTTGTATACACAACGATGCTATAATCACAACACCTATATTACCCCTCCCAAATAGCAATTACCCCTGCTCTGCACAGGGGTAATTGTTGTGTTTTTGATGAAACAGCGTCAATGTTGTATATCTTACAGCGCGGGTGTGCGCGACTTGCGATAGGCCAGTGCTACGCCAGCTAGGCTACTTACCGCCACAACGGCTGCCAGGCTTTCAGCTGGGCCGGTTTGCGGCAAAGCGCTTACTTGCTGGGTAGATTGGGTTTGCGAAGGGGTGCTGGAGTTGGTCGATGGTGTTGCAGCAGGTGTGCTTGAGGGTTGAGATTGAGTAGACTGAGTCGATTGGCTTTGCGTAGTCGTGCTCGATGCGCCGCTCGTCTCGCTATTAGTTGCAGTCGATGTGGTGTTTTTCTTGTCTTGCGACTGAGTTTCTTTGCTCTTGCTGGTCTCTGTTGATTTGTTATTGAGGCTATCGACTAGCTTGTCGTTGGCGCTTTTGCTGCTCTGCGTTGATTCCTTTTTCTTGGCGTCGGTAGCAGTAGTGCTTGCCACTTGCCGAGCGCTGCTATTGTGACTATTCTTGACGATTAAGACCCCGCCAACCAGTGCGAGTGTCAGCACTGTCCCGACGACGACGTATCCGATAATTGATCCTTGCTGCTTCATTGCCAAACCTTCGTTTACGTTACTCTTTCTATTATACCGTAATCGATCGCAAAACGCAACGCACACGCTATATAATTATGCATCTCACCTTGCCTCTCTCTGGAGCTCACCACACACCGATACTTCGCACCGCCCACTAGGCATTGCAAGCTGGTTGTGCTACACTAATCATGACACGTACAATACACGAACAAATCATAATCTCCACCTCTGTCAAATCATGCGAAGTAATTATTGTTTCGCTCGCAGGTTCGCAGGCCGATAGACGTGTCTATATCGCCACTACGTATGCCACTCGATCAGCTCATCTCTCACCTCACCCAGCACGCTCGCACGTCGGGCATTGCGCCACTCACCTTTCGCCCAGGTGGCCACTTTCATTGGCATCACCCAAGCCGCACAGTTTATTACGATCCACACGATGCCGAGGCCCCTGCCTACCTCCTCCACGAGTACGGTCATGCACTCCTAGGGCACTGTGGCTATGCGCACGATGTGCAGCTCGTTGCAATGGAGCGTGCTGCATGGAGCACTGGCTGCCGTGTTGGGGCTGGCTGGCAGCTGACGGTCGATGATGATCTTATTGAGTCCTCTCTCGACACCTACCGCGACTGGCTCCATGCCCGCTCGCGCTGCCCACACTGCAACGCAACTGGCTTACAGCGCAGCGATGGCACATATACCTGTCTTGCCTGCTTCACCCACTGGCGCGCCAACAGCGCCACTACCTGCCAACTCCGGCGTTATGTTGTAAAAAGCACGATGATATAACTCGGCCTTATTGTCGCAGTAATTCTCGCACACTGCCCGCCACTTCGCCCTCACGAACACAATGCGAGAGAATATCTCCCAAAAACAAATCTCTCATGCTTACATTGAAAGCTCGCTGTAGCAACTGGTTTTCACGCGCGACTAGACAGAGTGACACCCGCCTACCTCGTTTGGCGTCCAGCCTTCACTCTCAATCTTCACATTAGCCCCTTTCTCTGTGTCGAGACTAACCCTTTCACACCCACCGCACCAAGCTTAAGGGTCAATTCATTATGACCAAACACACTCTACAGCCATAGCAGCAGCGCAAAACCACCATAAAAAAGCCGCAAATCCCCAACACAATATTCCAAAAACACCTCCCGGATCAGTGGGAGGTGTTTTGAGCAATGCCTGCGTTACCCCTAGGCAGCGAGTGCAACGTCCGATTGCGGAGCAGCCGCGACAGCATCATCGGCCTTTTTGGTGCGGCGAGAGATCCGGCCGCCCTTAGCACCAGCCACACGAGCGAGTTGTGGGTTGGCCGCAAAGCCGCCAGTACGGCCATTCTTGCCGCCCTTGGCGCCAATCTTGGCGTAGAAGTTAGGGTCTTTAGAGATGTTTTTTTGCGCAGCCTTCAGGCCGCCAGCTTTTGTTCCCGCCATAGGGTTACTCCTTATTTATATATTTATCAGAGGTACGTTGCCAGTGTAGGCTAGCAAATCCTCGCTACATACCATATATGATATGTATCATGATTTAAATATAGCATACTGTATATGTTTTGTCAACGTTTACATGAGCATTTTCAGATTGCATTATTGGTATTGCATTTAAGACGCCTATGCTATATACTAAGTATTAGCTTTGGTTTGGGTCGTTTCCACCAAGGTCCACCACAACAATTCTCGTTTGCTGCGAGATTCGAGAATGAAAAAACAACCCTGCGCATACAGGGTTGTTTTTGATATTGAAAGCGCTTTGCTATTTGTTGGGGTTTAGAACCAACTATACCCGCCGCTTTGGACTGCTCGACGACCAATACCAATTTTTCGAGGGTGCGGTCGCTCGCCACTACGGCGCTGCTGGAGGATTTCATACCCTTTTACAAGCTGTGGGTATAGTACATTCATGACGTTCTTCGCACCAGGTGACGCATCATCTTGAATTATACCCATCTCACTCCCAACACCTCCTGCCGTGCCAACACCAAAAATGCCCACTTGCTCCGGCACAATGCTCAGCGCAGCATGATGATGCTGTGGATCTGTAAGCGAGATATACGGCTCTCCAAGCGTAATGAACCGCGCATCAGGAAGCTGTGTCATATCAACTGCGTGGGTCTTTATTGTATTGCTCTCCGTTCTCTGGGCGACTGGCTGGCCATCCTCATCTGAAGTACAGGGGTAGAGCAAGCCAATACCGTACTCATGACTAATTATCAGCGCCGCCTCCGGTGTATATAGTGTATAGAGCATATCACCCCCGTCTTGTGGCAACAGTCGGGCTTCTCGCTCTATATCAATTTGCATTCCATCTGGGCCAGTAACAAGCGCCTCTTGACCATACTGGTTACTGCCAGCTGGTGCAGCAAACACTCTCAGCTGCCGAGTGATCTCCTTGTCATAATATAATACATCGCCCGCCGAATGAATTGGTGGCTCACCATAGCGGTATTCGATTGATGGTGGTCGTTGTTCTGTCATAAGAACACTCCTTTTTGGTTATGGTTATAACATCATCACTGCATTGCCATCAAGATATTCATGACCCACCAGCGGTAGTGCCTCACTCATCCAAGATACTCCAAGTCGCAGAGCAAGCACCCCTCTCTAGCGATTATACAATAGAATGGTACGTTTGTACCAAAAACGTTCTGAATTTTATAGAAAATACACCTACTTTGGTAATTTGTACAGCAAAAAACCAGCCTCATATCTTTGATGGGCTGGTTTGCGCTCGTTTCAATTAAAATAACGCTATTCTTGCTCGGCTTCTTCTGCCGACTTCAGCGCCTCAAGCCCTTCCAGCGTCCAGCCAATATAGCCCAGTGTTCGCGCCGCTTCGTCCGTCTTGCCACTCTCATAGCTCTGGCTGGCTTGCTCCAGCAAATATTCTGGATCACACTTTTCATTGTATTCACTAAGAGCTTCTGGCGTTCGTGGGTATGATTCGGCGTGTTTGACTGGCATGTTGCTTCTCCTTGTTTTTGTTACTTAGGTACTCTATATAATACTCTCTCTCTCTAGATTTTGCAAGCAAGTAGCAAACTTCGCACCTATGACCACTGTTGGATCTGTCACTTCCCTCAACCTCTGTTATATCTCACGTACGAAAGGCACCAGCATGTTAATGAAAGTAGTAATGCGCGGCCAAAGTATCGTCCGAAGTATATTAGTATCACATTTCAGCAAATCATACTGGCAAGCATCAAGTTATTGATAAAAATCATCTCCAAAGATAAAAGCCACCCTATTCGGATGGCTCTTATATAATTCGGCACCGTGCTAGTTTCCCACTAAAAGCAGTATAATCGCCGCTGGGGAGCTTAACTTCTGTGTTCGGAATGGGAACAGGTGTTTCCTCCTCGCCATGGGCACCGAAGTGGGGGTTTAGACGCTTGGTTCCGATATATTTCCTCGGTGGGCCAAACCCCTGCTTCGATGTCCATCTGCACGGTATGGTAATGTACGTGTCAACGATTGACAGTGGTGATATACACCAATCACTAGTTAAGTCTACCTCATCCGCGCTACCAATGCAAGCATTAGCGTCGTAGACAAGGACATAAAAAGGCAATGGGGCGATTAGTATGCTTCGGCTCCATGCATTACTGCACTTCCACCTTGCACCTATCAACGTGATCGTCTTTCACGGCCCTCATAGGGAAATCTAATCTTGAGGTCAGTTTCGCGCTTAATATGCTTTCAGCGCTTATCTGGTCCGCACATAGCTACCGGACAATGCAGCAGGTGGCCACAATCCGTACACCAGAGGTGCGTCCACCCCGGTCCTCTCGTACTAGGGGCAGATCCTCTCAAATTTCCTAACGTCCATACCGGATATAAACCGAACTGTCTCACGACGTTCTGAACCCAGCTCGCGTACCACTTTAATCGGCGAACAGCCGAACCCTTGGAAGGTGCTCCCCCTCCAGGATGTGATGAGCCGACATCGAGGTGCCAAACAGCGCCGTCTATGTGAACTATTGGGCGCTATAAGCCTGTTATCCCCAGGGTAACTTTTATCCGTTTGCGCTGTCGATCCCACATTCATGTACAAATGTACGTACAGCGGATCACTTGCTCCGACTTTCGTCTCTGATTGGAATGTACTCCTCACAGTCAAGCTGGCTTGTGCGCATACACTATCACTTCGATTTCCATCCGAAGTTAGCCAACCTTTGAACGCCTCCGCTACTCTTTAGGAGGCAACCGCCCCAGTTAAACTACCCACCATACACGGTCCGCTAACCGGATAACGGTCAGCGTGAGAACACAATCACAACAAGGGTGGTATTTCACTTGGTGACTCCACAAATACTGGCGTATCTGCTTCAATATCTCCCACCTATGCTACACATGTTGAAACCGTATTCAATGTAAAGCTGTAGTAAAGCTCCATGGGGTCTTCTCGTCCTGGTATGGACAGACGGCATCTTTACCGCCAATGCACTTTCACCGAGTCCTTCGCTGAGACAGTGCCCACATGATTACTCCATTCGTGCGGGTCAGAACTTACCTGACAAGGAATTTCGCTACCTTAGGACGGTTATAGTTACCGCCGCCGTTCACTGGGGCTTCAGTTCGCACCGTAAAGCACTCCCCTTAACCTTCCAGCACCGGGCAGGAGTCACCCCCTATACATCCACTTTCGTGTTAGCAGAGAGCTGTGTTTTTGATAAACAGTTCCGTGGGCTCTTTTGCTGCGGCCCCCACATCGTTAGATGTGTTGAGCTTCAGTTCCAAAGCTTGGTTCTATCTCAAGAAGAATTGATGTATTAAAGATACTCTTTAACCACACCTTATAGAGCTATGAAACTGACAACATATCCACCGAAGTGGGGGCAGACCTTATTCCGAAGTTACGGTCGCTGTATTGCCGAGTTCCTTAGCGAAGGTTCTCTCGTAAGCCTGAGTCTACTCGACTCGAGCACCTGTGTTGGTTTGCGGTACGGGCGGCTAAGTCCACGCGTACACCTGCTTTTCTAGCCAGGGCTTTCACCAAAATCGCGACTCCGAAGAATCACTTTCACTCCCTTTGCGTTCCCGCTTGGTTGGACGGATAAACCATGAATCCGCTTCGATTACTTCCCCGTGAACAGTGTACAAAACTTAACCGGTTCAGGAATATTAACCTGATGTCCATCGCCTACGCTCTGCGCCTCGGCTTAGGCCCGACTAACCCTGAGATGATTACCATAGCTCAGGAAACCTTGCTCTTACGGCCGAGAGGATTCTCACCTCTCTTATGGTTACTCATTCCAGCATTCTCACTTCCTACCGCTCCACAGCACTTTACAATGCTGCTTCACTGCCGATAGGAACGCTCCTCTACCGCCCATGCTAATACATAGACCCATGTCTTCGGTATTACGTTTAGCCCCGTTACATTTTCCACGCAAGATCTCTTGACTAGTGAGCTGTTACGCACTCTTTAAATGAATGGCTGCTTCTAAGCCAACATCCTAGCTGTTTAAGAAATCTCACCTTGTTTCCCACTGAACGTTAATTTAGGGACCTTAGATGATGGTCTGGGCTGTTTCCCTTTCGAGCACCGATCTTAGCACCGATGTTCTAACTGCCGTGGTTACACACATGGTATTCGTAGTTTGTTAAGGGTGGGTACAGTTGCCCGCCCCAGTCCTTTACAGAGCTCTACCCCCATGTGCTACTAACACGACGCTAGCCCTAAAGCTATTTCGAGGAGAACCAGCTATCTCCGAGTTCGATTGG
>CAUQKK010000002.1:0-205228 GCA_963519005.1 uncultured Candidatus Saccharibacteria bacterium
AGCTTGGCTATCGGTACACGGGAATCGAGCAAGGTGAAGTTGCAGGCGAGGCAGTGAAATGGAGGGTGTATACACTGGCAAGGGCTGATTGGCGGCAACTGGATTGGGCTAAGTAACAACTATCTTATTTCTCTTACTGAAGCGCACCCGAGACAGAGGTCTTGACTTGATTAACGCAGAGACTGCAAGCATTTCTTCTATACAATCGCTAACTTCTGGATAGTCGTACTTTCTCAGCACTTTGTTTATCTTGTCAACTAATTCCGAATTTGGCACAACTAAACTAGTTATACTCTTACCATACTACACATGCATCAGGAATGTGTTCTTTTGCGGGTGACCTGCATCTCATTACAACGCAATACAATTGACTGATTATATTTGAATATGATTGAAGGTGACTCTACAAGCAGTCATTCACGACAATCAAAAAAGAAGAGGCGCGGCCTCCGCAGAACCACGGTGGCGACGCCTCTTCTGTATTTAGAGTAGCAAACTCACTTTGTTTTATCAATTATTCCTCTACTCTTTGTAATGATCATCAACCGCTTGACACTTCGTAGGTTTGTAAATTCCTTTTCAAGTTTTGGTAGATTGGCTTCATCAGGTAACTTAGAGCTCCGTAAGTCGAAGATGATGTTCGCCGATTGGCGAGAGGCGGTCTTAAACGCACGTTTAATCGTGTGTGCACTCTGGCCTTTGGGGCGCTTCATCTCCCAGTTGAGTCCGTCCATGTGGATGTCTGGGGTGTGCGCACCTTTGCGACGCTGAGGAGGAATGAGCGCGACGTCAAACCATTGTTGCGTTAAGAACACCACGGTTAGACATTTCGTGTTGCTGGAGGATAACTCCGTTAGCGATAATACGGCCTTGTTTCTTCATGAACTATGCTTTAGTATCACATGCTAAATTCAAGCCAAATCCAATGCAGTGCAAGAATAACCCGCGGTGTAGCCTGAAAACCATCCGCTGGGAATTGCGGTAGCGCAGATTTAACTGCACCTAACTATTGCAGTATTCATATTCATATTCAGTGAGTTCGTCAATAAAACTGCTTGTATTTCTTGCCAGGAGGTTCACATTTGTCACATTTGGTGTTGCTGAGATGGTAATAAAACAGACCAGCAGTTAGCTGAGCTACATCCGTGAATAGTGCAGGAACCGATTCTAGAGTTGCCGAGTGGAGTCGCGCGAGGTGTCTGTCGTGCTACGGGCAGTTGATGAGCAGACCGAGGGATGTATGCAGAGCCTTCTGACGTATCGCGGCTGAAGCATTCCACACCAATACATGTCGCTACTTGGCCTGGCGGCAGACAGCCTTCACCGTGGAAGTGGATGTGCCGAGCTAGCCGTGCTCGACTCCGGAGCTACCTCACCCACAATGAGACGCCTATGGAAGGCGAGTAGGGGCTTCCAGTTGTTTGTGTCGAGCTTACTGAAGCGCACCTGGCAACAAGTCACACTCTATCATACAAAACAGCGTCTTAGCTCACTTAACACTCTTAGAGCTATCCAAGCTCACCTATAAACAATATGCTGGTATATATACTATGAAACGTACACCGCTAATAAGATATGGTAGACATGAGATAAGCTTTAACCGTTATTCCTGACACCTCACAGCCTGGCCTTCCTCCTCACCCCGCTTCTCAGCTTAGGCTACATCCCCTTACGATTGTACTTATTAGCGTCTCTATCTCTTGCTTTCTAGCACTCTACCACCCCCTTACAATACCTCCATTTTAACCATTTTCTTCCTTCAAAACAGGCGAATTTCGAAATTCGCCTGGTTTACCCTGTTTTTTCCCTGTTAGCGTGGGTTCTTTTTTCTCTTCTTTTATATATTTATATATAATAGGAGAGAAATCGATATGGATATATGGATGTATGGAGATATAGGTAAAGATAGAGAATGGTGTGAATATAGAGAAATGTAAAGATAGAAATAAAGAGATATAAAAATAAGTAAATAGAAATAAAGATAGAGATATAGATAAGGATGTAGATAGAGAAATATAGAGAAAGAGATATATAGATATAAAGATATAGAAATATAGATAGATAGAAATAGAGATAAATATAGATAAAGAGAGATGAATATATAAAGGTAGTGAGAGAGATAGAAAGGTTGTGAGGAGGCAAGGAGGAATGAGTGTATATGAGTAAGAAAGAGAATGAATGGAATCGTGTTCAGCTTGGCACAGATAAGCGCTCAGTGTTAGGGGAACGACAGCAGTCTATTCTTATTGCACTATACCGATACCGTTTTGGAACACGGCAGTTACTTGCCAAGAGCCTCGGAGTTGCTGCCGGATCAAGCTTACATACCCGTCTTACTGCTCTATGCAACCATGGTCTTGTAGCACGCCGCTATACTAGCCACATGAAGCTCCAAGGCAAACCAGCAGCCTACTATTTGACAGCACGAGGGTTGCGGGTACTGCAGCAGATCGATGACGAACCTCGGGTGACAGCGCAGCTCATCAAAGCAAGCTATCGAGATGCCCAGGTCAGCCAATCGTTTGTCGACCATGTACTTGCCGTGTACCAGTGGACTCATCAGTTGCAGCAGTGCCATCCAGCACTGCGGGTGTTTTTGCCGCGGGAGATGGCACACTACCACTACTTTCCTCAAAAGCTGCCCGATGCCTTTGGGTCACTCAAAACAGCCTCAGAGACGCGTCGCTTTTTTCTCGATATCTTCGCCGCTAGTACACCACGAGCAGCAATCACCAAAACAATTGCCCAGTACCTCTCATACTTTCGTCATGGTGGTTGGGCAGTCACAGGACAGCCATTACCTGCCCTGCTCTTTGTTGTCGCATCGAATCGAGAGCAGCGACACTTGCAGCGAGCTATTCGAGCAGTAGAGCAGCGCATCGATTGTAACACTGCCGTGCAGATAGCTATCACACATCAAGCACTAGCCCAAGAAAACCGAGCACCATTATGGACACCGCTTGACGAACCAGAGCGCTCCTACTCGCTTGAAGAACTATGGCGCTAGTGCCCTTGTACCATACCCACGACATTAGTGCCTCGAGCGGATGCCTCAAGCAATCTCCTGCACGTTAAACCCTTCCACGCAAATACCGCTCAGTACACGAGCAACTCTTTTGTTTAGGTATCATCTGAGTGGTCCGGCAAATTAAAAACGTACGCCGCTCAGCGTACTCATACTCACGCTCATCACGCTGCACGACGAACAGACTATTGCTTGCACCACGACATCCCTCATCGTTTGTCATATACCCCACATGTAGCAAGACAACCCATATTCTCGCGACCACGCCATCCTTTATAGGTCATACGGCGTGCTCCTTTCTTACATGACCACTCTCCTTCCCATGACAGGGCACGTATAAAACGAGCAGGCAAAGTAACCAAACCACCAGTAGATATTCCTCTTACTCTTACCCGTACCACTCTGACGTGATTATATTTTCATGAACAACTAACCTAAGCTCGTTTATCTAAGCCATATACTGCATCAGGAGATGAAGAAAAAGAAGACATGCTTCAGTATTCCACTATCCGCTATAACCGAAACACGTTATCACCTCTCTTACGTGCCTGACCTATCTCTCTAGCGCCGCTCACGAATCGTCATCTTTTTATAGCATATCAGATGATTCACATCACGATTCTGCACCAATCGCCGCAACCAGTGCAGCAATTGATATATACTGCTGCGATGGCTGCGTGCCATCCATCATAGCACGCGCCTGAGCAATAGCGCGCTCAGTCTCCTGGTTATACCGTGGCTGCGTACTCTGAGACGAAATCTCACCTTCTTCTCTCTGCTTGGTAGCTGGATCAATCTCAAAATCGCTATGTGTCGCCTCTACCATGGTATATTCACCTCCTATCATCTAAAATGGCACCCATAGGCACTCGTGATATGCACAAGTAACCTTTTTGCAGCAACCATAAGCATCCACGAATAGTCCTTAGCTGTTCAAACCCAGCATATCATACGCTGTGGCTGCCATATACGCCTGGAGCCGCCGCACTGCCTGAGCCGCCTCAGGAGCGGGCTGAGCACTACACACGGCATAATACCCTACTAGGCCAGCAAGTAGCGGCCGGTTCAGCTCGGCCTGCCAGGCCTGCACATCGTAGCCGCGGCGCGCCATATCGAGCAAGAACTCGGTTGCACTCCACCGCTTTGGTACATAAGCCGCCCACTGCCAATCAATTAGCTTCACTTTATCCTGAGCAGCATGGTAGGCAATTGTCTCACTCCGCACATCGCCGTGGCTCAACCGATCACACGGCTGGTCGGCTACCTGCTGAGCCAGTGCCGCGAGATCAGCCAAGCGCTCGGTATTATCAAGCACAGCGCAAAACTGCTCGTAGCGCCGACGAATCACTGGCTTACTGGCTTGCTCAGCCCAGGAGCGGTACGTCTGCTGGAGCTCCTCACGCCGCGTCGCATCATCGCAGAGCAGCCGAAGCCCCTGACACTGCACCACCCGGTCAAACGCCGTAGCATGCAGCGCAAGTGTCTCAGCTGCCGCTGCAGGCAGCGTGGTCTGCTCAAGCTGAGCAATCGCTCGCAGCACCGCCGCTATATAGCGCTGACGAGCCAGCTCATCCGCCGCGTCAGGCGGCTGCCATTGCCAGCCATCCTTAGCAATATACGCTTGGCTCAGCATAATCACCCGCTCATCATCATACTGAACAAACTCTGTCACCAATGGCGAACCGGCCTGTTGCAGCGCTCGGATCACCGCATCATCTTTGCTCAGAGCCGCTGCTAGTGCAGCGTGGTTCGAAGCTTCTGGATCGGCTTCTTTGACAAACACCGCCTGCGTCCCAGCTAGTGCAACAGCCCGCCGGCACCCAGTTGACGCACCGTCAATTGGCACCACCCGCACCTGATCGCGCGCCACTTTGCAGTGCTGCGCAACCATCGCAAGCGCCGATGGACTTAAAACCTGGGAAGACGACGGCTGACTCATACCTCTAGTATAGCAAAGGTGCCCTAAATCGCCATACCGACCAAGACGCAGCCCATCGCATACTTCTCTGCTTCCCCTCTACCCAAAAAACAAAAACATATAAAAACCCGCTCATCCAAGCGGGTTTTAGTGTCTATCCTCACCGCAGCTACGACCGATCGGTCACCACATCAGGGCGATGGTCCGTCTCCATCATCTGCGGCGATGGCCCATAGACCCGGACACTGACATAATCCTTGGGTGAGTAGGTACACGTCGAGAAGAGACCATGGCGATCACGGCAGGCATCATGCTGCACGGTCACAATAGCCCGGTTACCTTCCTTAGTAATCGTCGCTGTTGGCTCTTTGACACCCTTCATCTGCAGGTAATCTATCTCAACACGCGGCTTTTCAGCATAGCCCCCATAGCTCACCCTGGCGGTGCCATCGACGCGCACCGTAGTGGCATCGGCGACGTCAACCACCTTGGTGCGCTGCACGTCGCGCATTTGGCGCTCTAAGCTCATCCCCGCATTCATGCCACCAACCGCTAGGCCAGAGATAGCAACCGCCCCAACGAGGAGCATCGCCAGCATGGCAATACCAACCGGCCGCTTCAGCCGCCAGGCAAAGATACTCCATGCGCCAAGTGAGAGCAAAGCAGTCAGCGCCACGCCGCCGAGCACTGCACAGCCATACGCCAACCACAGCCAGCTCTGCGCAGCAAAGTCACCCATGCTTGAGACCATAGTCGCGCTCATGACGCCACCAACCATCAGGGCGACAAGTGCACCCAGCGCCATCATCAAGACCCCACAGCCAATCATAATGCGCAGCACCTTTGCCGCAGTCTGGGCCGCTTGGCTACCGCTGGCAGGCTCGGCAGCGGCTTTTTTTAAGCTATCAAACGTCACTGGCTTACCGGCCATACGCAGCTTATCCGACGCCGTCACTGCTGGTGGAATAGAAAGCCACATCACGATATAGATCAGCAGCGCCGTCCCAAACGTCATAAAGGGTGAGACGATCGCCAGCAGACGGATCCACAGTGGGCTAATTCCAAAGTACGCCGCTACCCCAGCACACACCCCACCGATCAACGCATGATCTGTATCACGCATCAGCTGCTTGGGTGCCCCATCCGCGAGAGCTGCCTCAGCTGCATCTCGCAGCGCAGCATCGTCGTCTCCTGCCTCGGCTTCACTGGCAAACTCCCGAGGTTCGCCCATCTGACCGCGCAGTGCCGTAACATCCTCAGTAGTCACCACACCATCGCGCGTCACACCGCGCTCGGCGAGCAGCTCAACCATCCGCGCTTCGATCTCGCGCATTGCTTCTGGCTCGGCATGCATCCGCTGCTGAATCGACGCCAGATACGCTCCCAGCGCGTGCTTCGCCTCAACCTCAACACGAAATGGCGTCTTGGCGAGGTGGATATTGGTAATTTCCTTCATTGCATATCCTCCTTACAACTTCTCTATTGTACTACTTAGTGCTGCAATATTGTGTTTGAGCTGCTTGGTTACCTCTGCGCCAAATGATGTGGCCGTGTAATATTTGCGCGGTGGCCCTTGCTCACTTTCTTTCCATTCGTGTTGCAAGAGCCCATCCTTTTGCAAGCGACTCAGTAATGGGTAGATCGTCCCCTCCACCACCATCAGGTCAGCCTGACGGAGCTGCTGGATGATCTCGCTGGTGTAGCGCGGCTCCTTGGCACACACCACCAGCACACAGTACGATAAGAAGCCTTTGCGCAGCTGCGTCGTCAGCGCCTCGGCATAGTCAGTTGCATTCATCAGTGCCCTCCTGGGATGTTATGGCGTGTGACACGCCCGTCTTTGATCACCACTTGGTAATCACATTGCTTAGCCAGATCCGCATCGTGCGTCACAATAATCAGCGTTGTGCCGTGCTCGCGCTGCTGGCGAAAGAGCAGCTCCTCGATCTGGGCACCCGTCTCGCTATCCAAGTTGCCGGTTGGCTCATCGGCAAACAGGATCTTCGGCTCGCCCACGATTGCCCGGGCAATCGCCAGACGCTGCTTCTGCCCACCAGACAAATCCTTGGCCTTATTGTGCTTTTTGCTGGCCAAGCCAACCGCCTCGAGCGCCTGGTTCACCTTGGCGCTGCGCTGCGCCCGCGGCACACCAGCGATCTCCAGCGGTAGCATCACGTTGCTCACCACACTATCGTTACCCTCGACAAAGAAACTCTGGAAGATGAAGCTAATCGTCCGTGCCCGGAAGGCATCAACCTGCCGTGGCTTCATCTGCAGGATATCTCGCCCGCCGATCACCACTTGCCCTGTCTGTGGCCGGTCGAGGCCAGAGATCGCGTGCATCAAGGTGGACTTACCCGAGCCGGACTTACCGAGGATAGCTACGCTCGCACCTCCGGGGATGGTGAGGTTGATGTCATTGAGTGCCTTAAATTGGTTGTGCTTTTTGCCATAGGTTTTGGTAATATGCCGTAGTTCAATCATGTCCTTCTCCTTATTCTATTCTGTCCTTAGTGCCTCGATTGGGTCAAGCTTGGTTGCTTTGCGGCTTGGCAAGTAGCTGGCAATAATGCCGAGGATAGCCAGTAGAGCCACGAGGGCGACCATCTGCCAGGCTTCCGGTAGAAGCAGCTGCATACCCTCCTCAAACTTGAGCTTCTCAACGATCCAGGGGTTGAGCAGGCTCAGTAGGCTGGCGCCGCCCGCACCAATCGCACCACCGATGACGCCGATCAAGGCAGCCTCGTAGCGGAAGAGCTTACCAACATCACGGCTACGCATCCCCAGCGCCTTCATCAGGCCAATCTGCTGCGTTCGCTCCAGCACCGAGATGTACATGGTGTTAATAATCCCAAACATACTAGCCAGCAAGGCGAGGGCACCAAAGGCGAGCAGGCCGTACTGCGCCCCATTGATGAGACTGAGCATACCTTCCTTCGCTTCAGTAAAGGTCTGGGCTTGGTAGGTACCACCACCGAGCTTGACGACGGCGTCTTTCACGGCAGCAGCATGATCATCACTATCTGCTCGTATCACGACGCTTGGGTACTGGTTAGCCGCGCCGGGGGCTTTGGTCTTTTGGTTGATAAGCAGTGCATCATCGGTTGCAATCGTCACACCAGGCTGGTAGCCAATTGAGGCCATACCGGCTGTTTCGACCGCCACAATAGTCAGCTGGGCATCATGCGTCCCGCCCGGCCCCTGAGCATGGAGCGTAACCGTCTTGCCAACCGCATCCTGGGCCGAGTCAAAGCCAAAGTCGGCCAGATATTCCTTGGCAAGGATCGCTTGGCCAGGCACAAGGTCTGTACCATCATCAGTCTTCGTCAATTCACCAGCCACAATCTTCGATGATTTGCCCTCATTCTTGACGTTAATCGAGGCAATCAGCCGCTTGTGGTTGGCTGGGCTCTCTACGTAGCGCACCACTTGGGTCACATTCGCGTACGGCCGCACCGTCTTGACGTGATCCAGCTTACTGAGCTTGGCGACATCATCATCGCTCAGCACGAGGGTGCCGCTCTCATTCACCGCCTTATTTTTGCCGTATTCAGGCAACTTCTTCTCGTTACGGGCGTGCGTCACATACACCGTTGAGGCACTACCGGCACTATCAATTATCGAGGTCAAGAAAGCCCGGCCGCCATTGCCCAGCATCAACGCCAGACCAATTGTAAATGCTCCCACCGACATCGCCAGTGCTGTTAGTGCTGTGCGAGCCTTGGCTTGGCGCAGGTTACGCCCTGCTCGCTTGATTATATCGATTCTCCTCATTCGATACTCCTTACTATATTATTGTTATTGCCTGGTACTATGCTATACAAGGTATACTGAAATGTCAAGTAGTTTGAGAAATAAAGTACTGGGCACTCAGTTATTTTAGCTCACCATCCACTCGGTATCATACTATCCTTAACTATTCGTGGGTTAGTGTAACGCATAAACTCTTCATCAAGCTACATCATCTACCACAGTCCTTACTCTAAGAGGTTATGTCCCCTATTATAGTAAGCTTATAGAGCAAAAAACCCTGACACGAATCTTTCTGATATCGCATAACAGAGAGTATAAAAAGCATAGGTCAGTGGGAAACCAACCCTAGGCATATCTCGCTGATTATTATACAATAAAGATGCTACACTCCTGGGAATGGAGGAAACCATGAGCAAGAAGAGCGTATGTGCTCTTACTGCGGTTTTGAGCACACCGTATTTTTTTGGCATCGGTCTTGTTGTTGGCCGTGCCTCAGCTGTCGAATTCCCGGTCGTACGCGCTCTCGTATTTGCTGTTACAGCAGCTGTGATGAGCGCCGTCGGCGTGTTCGTCCTAATGTGTGATTCCGATTCGCTAGCCTAGCTAGAATTTACGTTGAGTCGACGGGAGTGTAGCAATTCCCTGCACCTAAGAGGTGAGTTCATTCGACTCTCCGCCGTTTCTTTTCTTCCAGGCCTTCTCGACACGTCGTCTCGCTGAACGTACATTAAAGTACGCAAGAATTCAGGAAGCTAACAGCAGAATTCCTGTGACTGCGATATACCAGCCAGTACTCTGTGTTGGGTAATCGAAGTAGCCGCAGTATTTGACTATTTGAAAGCCAACAGCATAAGCCGCAAAGTCTTTGACAGAAAACTGCGATAGTCACTCTAAAACAAAAAATCTCCCGCGGGGTAGCCTGAAAACTACATGCCGGAGATTAGAGTGACACAGCATTAGCCTGTGTCTGCCTACAATTATATGCCTTCTGGTACCATTGTCAACAACAACTCTGAAACTCACGTCCACATAAGCGCGCTAATCCTGTTACTATTCATCAAGGATCTTTTAATCAAAACTATCTTTTTGATCCGACTTTATATTTCGAAATTCCCGCAACAGTATCCTGGTATCCTTTTTCGTTTATCTAGTTTTTCTTCTATTTGTTGCACATAAAAAGACGTTAGATTTTTACTTCTACCGCCCTGCGTAAAGCTTATATAACTGTCTCATCTGTTATTAACATAGTTAAATTTTCAAATTCTTATTGTGTAACATTCCGCCAAACATCGTATGATACATATCCTTTGATGATTCTTCTATCTTGGTAATACTTGATATTTTATTTCCGGCATCTTTCGATGATGCTCCACAAAGATAAAAGGCTTCATGTTCTGTCCCATAGTCTATCGCAATATACCGATCGTGATACTTTTTACCTGCAATCTTCATTTTTACGTTGATGGTAGGATAATCTCTTATAAAATCATGGAGAATATTTTTTGTAAGCATATCTTTATGTCTTACATTATCGCTAAATATAATGACTTCAACACTATCTTTTGCAGCTCTTAGCAGTTCTAATGTTTTTAAGCCTATATAGTTGTCTATGACATAAATGCTTTTCTTGGCAGACTTATATAGCTTAGTATAGGCAACATCAGCTTCTATCTTATCTCCATTCATCAAGAGGAAGTGTTTATAGGTATCCGGATCTATAAAATTATCCATCACTTTTTTCAAATCCTCTTTTGTTGCTAAGGTGTTTATCGTATCATTTATCTTTGCTATATCATGTGTGTTCTTATTAGTCTGTATAGCTATTTGGACTAATTCTTTTGAGCCGATAAAATCTTGATTTTCAATAATAAAGTCTTTCATCTGCTTAAACAGTCGTATTAAAGCCTTGCTCTGTTTAACTGCCAGGTCTCCCCTTAATACAGTCATAAGCATATAAATACCCTGCTCTGTAAAAGCGTAGGGATTGTACTTTATATTACTTCCTCTACCTATTCCTTTGTTCAAGGTCACATTTTGTGATCTTGAAAGTTCAGATATTTCCTCATCAGTTAATTGGAACATAAAATCTTCATCAAATTTTTCATTATTTCTTTTTACCTGTTGATTAAATGCTCTTGTTTCATACCCATAAATTTCAGCAAGTTCTTTATCTTGCCCATACCAGGTACAGATTGTTACATCCGTCGTCTTGATACGTCTTTAACCCAGTTAACGCAGTGCCGGATAGCCGAGCTGTTCGACGTCGACGTACGCACCATCAGCGAGCATCTCGGGAATGTCTTCTCATCTGGTGAACTGGAGTGTGAGGCAACTATCCGGAAATTCCGGATAGTTCGATCCGAGGGCTCACGCCAAGTGACACGCAGCATCGACCTCGATCATTTAGAGCAGCCCTCTCAAGCCGCCTAGCACAAGCGCCACACGCGAGTAAGCGAGTCAACGAAATGAGACACTGGCTTCTCTATACCAGTGTCTCATTATCTTTTCCCTTGCGACGCTTATGATACAATAATCGTCCCCTGCTCACCCGCCACAGCGGCAGCAGCATGCTCTAGGTTGGCAATGATGGCGCGCCGACCAGGCTTTGCCACGAAATTAAGCGCGGCCTGCACCTTCGGTAGCATACTACCCGACGCAAACTGCCCCTGCTCAGCATAAGCCTGCATCTCCTGGCTGGTCGTCCGGCCAATCGCACGGGCCTGCGGCGTGCCATAGTCGACCATCGCGTTATCGACAGCCGTGAGAATTACCAAAGCTTCAGCATCAATCGCATCAGCCACCACCGCAGCGGTAAAGTCCTTATCAATCACCGCCTCGACCCCGGCCATACCGTGCGCCTCATCCTCAACCACCGGAATGCCGCCGCCGCCCGCTGTCACGACAGTCAAGCCAGCGTCAAGCAAGGCACGCACCGCGCCTTCTTCCACCACGCGCTGCGGCCGAGGTGATGGCACAACGCGGCGCCAGCCTCGCCCCGCATCCTCTTTGAAGACGAAATCACGCCCCGCCGCCGACTGCTGCGCCTCAGCCTCGGAGACATAAAAGACCCCGATTGGCTTGGTAGGATTTGCAAACGCCGGGTCATTCGCATCCACCACCGTCTGTGTCACCATCGTCACGGCGTGGTTTGGCATACCACGGCGGGCAAACTCATTCGTCAGCGCCTGCTGCAGCCAGTAGCCGATCTCCCCCTGGCTCATCGCGCCGCACGTATCAAGCGGCATTGTTGGCACCTCAGGGGTATTAATCGCCTCCTCATGGAGCACAATATTCCCCACCTGCGGCCCATTGCCGTGGACGATCACCAGCCGATGCCCAGCCGCAATCAGCGGCACCAGCTGAGCCGCCGTCTCACTCGCCACTCGCTGCTGCGCAGCCGCACTTGCTTCACCTTGTCTTTGGAGGGCGTTACCACCCAATGCAATCACAATTGTACTCATCTTAAAACCTCAACGACATGCAGGTCAAACTGCCGGTTATCTTTTCAAATTCACTGGTATCGATTAGTTCTACGTGGTAGCCACAGTCGCGGATCTGCTGCTCGATCTTGGGAAAGCCCTGCGGCACGATCACCGTACCATTAATCCACAAGCTATTCACCGCATAGTACTCATCGTCATCCACCACCAGCTTGTTAAATGCTGCAAAGGCTGGGTGGTGCTCATAGGCCTTGGCAACGATCAGGTTGTTGTTGTCTAAGTAGACCACATCATCCTTGAGGTGTAGAATGCCCGTCACCTCAACCGTCTCGGCCGTCATGCCGTAGCGCTCAAGGATAGCAGTAATCTGCTCGGCCGCCGCTTGGTTGGTGCGGTGGCTTAGACCAATGTAGTAGTGGTCACCCACCATCATAATATCGCCAGGGTCGACGGTGCCAGGTGCCTCGACCTGCTCAATCGTATCATAATGCTGGCTCAGCGCCTGGCGCAAATCAGGCAAGCTCGCCTCGCCGCGCCGGCTTGCTGCCCCAGGCCGCGACAAAATTGCCACCCCATGCGGCGTACACAGAGCATTATCCTCAATGAAGACGCTATCCGGATACTCCTCATTGGGCTCCAAGACCGTCACTTCAAGGCCGCACTGGCGGAGCAGCGCAACGTACTGATCGTACTGCTGCATTGCTCGCTCGTAGTCTGGCTTCCCCTTCTCCGGCGTCTGGCTAATACCGTTGATCAAGCTACGGCTTGGCCGGCGAGTAATCGCGTAATGAAACATCACACTCCTTTCTCTTATGCAATGCGGTGCGCCTTTCTCGGCGCACCGCATGATCACTTGTTAGTTAAACAGCTTGGGCATCGTAATACCAAGTGTTTTATCCAGCCCACCAGTCAGCAGCTGGAATAGCGCATAGGCGAGCGCTACCAGTAGTGCTGCGACGAGCAGCCACTCAAGCGTCGTAAATGGCTTCTTGCCTTGCTGCTTGCGCATCAGGCCATAGACCACAATACCCGGCACATACAAGAACACCGTCACCAGTAAGTTTTCCACTCCCGCGGCATAGACCAGCCAGACGCTATACACACTAGCCATCACACCAATCAAGATATTGGCCGCTCGGCCCTTTGTTTCTGGCTTCTCGAGAGCCGAGTACTTCAGCTGGTAAAAGGCCGTCAAGGCATAAGGCACGAGAATTGCCGATGTCGCAATCGCAATACCAATGTTATACACCGAGCCACTTGTCAGCGGTATCGTCAGGATAAAGAACTGCACCAAAGCGTTGGTCACCAGCAGCGAGTTCTTTGGCACGCCAACCTTGTTCTCTTTGGCAAAAAACGTCGGAAAAGTGCCAACCTTTGCCGCTTGGTAGGGCAGCTCAGCTGCAAACATCGTCCAGGCCAGCCAGCCACCGAGCACCGCAATGATCAAGCCACTATTGACCAGCCAAGCACCCCACGGCCCAACCACCTTCTCGAGCAAGAGCGCCATCGCTGGGTCTTTGAGACCAGCCAGCTCCGGCTGCGTTGCCACGCCAAAGGCGAGGACGGTCATTAAGGTATAGAGCGCAAGCACGGCAGCAAAACCAACGAAGGTCGCCTTAACGACGTCGCTGCGCTGTTTGGCTCGACCAGAAAAAACCACCGCACCCTCGATGCCAATGAACACCCAGACAGTGACGATCATCATATCCTTGATCTGCCGCAGAACAACGTCAAGGCTCAGATTACTCCCAGCCAGGCCCCAGAGATCCTTCGAGAAGATATCGAGCTTAAAGGCAGCAATAATTGCCACAAGGAAGATAATCAGCGGAACAATCTTGGCAATCGTGATGAGCAAGTTCACTACACTCGCCGTGCGCACACCACGGAGAATCAGGCAGTGCACACCCCACAGCAGGATCGACATACCAATCACCGAAGCCCAGTTTTGGCCATCAGCAAACAGCTGCGGGAAGAAATAGCCAAGTGCCGAAAAGGCCGTTACCGCATAGGCCAGGTTGCCAATCCAGGCCGATATCCAGTACCCCCAAGCCGAGTTGAACCCGACATATTTGCCAAACCCTGCCTCGGCATAGCTATAGATACCAGCATCAAGGTCAGGACGCTTCTCGGCAAGGTTGCGAAAACTCAGGACGAGGAACACCATCCCCACCCCAGTGACAAGCCAAGCGATAATGGTCGCCAGTGGCCCAGCCGACTCTGCAGTATTACGGACAAGATTGAAGATACCAGCCCCAATCATACTGCCGATGACAAGCCCGGTGAGTGATCGCCATCCCAGCTTGCTCTCTTGTTGTTTTTGTTGTGTTGTCATATGTGAGGCCCCCTATGCCTCAGTTACTTTGTTATAACGTCAGTGCCATCACTGCCTTGATCGTATGCATGCGGTTCTCCGCTTCGTCGAAGACCACACTGTGCTCGCTCCGGAACACCTCGTCTGTCACTTCCATACTCTCGAGGCCGTAGTCTTGGTAGATCTTTAGCCCCGTCTCGGTATTGAGATCGTGGAAGGCCGGCAAGCAGTGCAAGAACTTAACGTTTGGATTGTGCGTCTCATCCAGCATGGCACGATTCACTTGGTAAGGCTTAAGCAAGGCAATCCGCTCAGCGAACTGAGCTTCCTCGCCCATCGAGACCCACACGTCGGTGTAGATCGCGTCTGCTCCCTCCAGAGCCGTCGCGCGGTCATCTGTCACGGTAATCTGCGCGCCAGTCTCGGCGGCAATCGCCCGAGCGAGATCAACCAGCTCACTGCTCGGGTGCAGCTCAGCTGGCGCTAAGATACGGAAGTCAACGCCCATCTTGGCCGAGCCAATCATCAGGCTATTGGCCATATTGTTGCGCCCATCACCGACAAAAACCAGCTTCGTGCCAGCCAGCGGCCCAATGTGCTCCTCAAGCGTCATAAAGTCGGCCAAAATCTGCGTCGGGTGGAACTGGTCGGTCAAACCATTCCACACTGGTACGCCAGCGTGCTTGGCCAAGTCTTCCACCGTCGAGTGCTTAAAGCCGCGGAACTCAATCCCATCAAACATCCGGCCCAGCACCTTCGCGGTATCCTCAACCGACTCCTTTTTGCCCAGCTGGATGTCATCTTTGCCGAGAAACTCCGGCGCAACGCCAAGATCATTGGCCGCCACGGTAAAGGCACAGCGTGTACGGGTCGAATTCTTCTCAAACAAGAGGGCGACTTGCTTACCCTCGTGTAAGCGGTGCGGCACGCCCTCGCGCTTAAGCTTCTTGAGCTCGTGTGCCACATCGAGCATCTGCCGGATTTCCTCTGATGAAAAGTCCTTGAGAGCTAGGAATGAGCGGTTTTTTAGATTGGTTGGTAGGTTCATTTACACATCCTCTCGTATTAATGGCATACTCATGCAGCGTGGCCCGCCACGGCCCCGGCCAAGCTCTGAGCCAGTAATCTCCAGCACTTCGACGCCTGCCTCACGCAGTTTTTGGTTGGTGACGTAGTTGCGGTCGTAGGTGACCACCACCCCAGGAGCAATCGCCAAGGTATTGCTCCCATCATTCCACTGCTCGCGCGCTGCAGCGATATCATCACCGCCACCGCATTCGATCAAGGTAATCGACGGCACGCCAAGGGCTTGGCTCAGCACCTGCTCAAGATTATGTTCTTTGGTAATAGTTGGGTAGGCCTGCCCGTCTGCTTTATGCAAGACGAAGATATTCATCCGCCCCTCAAAGCCTCGAATCTCAGGATGGATAGTAAATTTGTCGTGGTCAATCATCGTAAAGACAGTATCCAGGTGCATAAAGGCGTGACTCTTGGGAATCTCAAGCGCAATCACCGTATCAAAATTCGACTCAGCAAAGAGCTTCGTCGCCATCAGCTCAATCGCCTCTGGTGAGGTGCGCTCACTAATACCAATCGCCATCGTGTGGTTATTAAGCACCAACTCATCACCGCCCTCAATCGAGAATGGTTGGCTGCGATCATACCAAACCGGTACGCTCTTGCCAGCAAAGCGCGGATGGAAATCGATAATATAGCGCATAAAGAGCGACTCACGCCGCCGAGCTGGCCAGTGCATCTTGTTGATCGTCAAACCTTGGCCAATCGCCGCTGCTGGGTCGCGCGTAAAGTAGAGGTTTGGCATTGGGTCGAGATAGAATGGGTATTGCTCATGCGCCACCATTGTGTGAAGTTGCTGCTGCTCGGGTGGCAGGCTAATCTCATCTTTGCGCACCCCTGCCATCAGCTTGCGCACCATCTGGCGTGGTTCCATCCCAAGCAAATACTCAGCCAGTGTCCGCGATGCCCGCTGGTTGTCTTGCTTTGACGCCACCAGCATCTCAACAACAAATTGCCGCCGCACTGCTTCGTCAGCGAGTGCCTCGGCGGCAAGTTCATCTAAGTACAACACTTCGACCCCACGCGAGCGGAGCAACTCTGCAAAGCGATCATGCTCCTGCTGCGCAACCTTGAGATACGGAATATCGTCAAACAATAGGCGCTGCAAATGTTCTGGCGTGAGATGCTCGAGCTCCTCACCCGGCCGATGCAAGAGCACTGTCTTCAACCGGCCAATCTCTGATGTAATATGAATTGGATCGTCCACCTTTTCCCCCTGTGTGGCTTATAGTTGATGCTTTCATTGTAGCATGTTCTGAGGTGAGTGCAATGGATAACAGGTGTCACATTGGCTCAAACAAGCTATGTTGACACCACCTACTGTCATGCCTTATACTAAAAATATCACCATGGCCAGACAAGCCTAAGGTTTCGACCGACCGCTGTTTCTGGCCTTTTTGTATGCTAGTTTATTTCGAACATTGCCAATAATGTGAATGTATCCGCGGTATTTTCTGAGCAAGCTGGAGTATCGTTTATTTGGGCAGATGACTACGCGAAGCTTGTCATTTTGCTCCAAATAGTCTACTAAGCAGGCAAAATCTCCATCGCCAGAAACGATAACCGCCTTGTCGTATTCATGAAAACATTTGGCGGATGCGTAGAGCACCAGCTCAGCGTCAACATTCCCCTTGTATGTTTTCTTGCCGTCTTCACGGTATTCAACAGTTGGCTTAAAGACGAGCACATATCCCATCTCAAGCAGGCTTGTGTATAGCTGCTCATTACCTGGCACTAAACCGATAAATAAGTAGGCTTTTTCAACATGGTATTTATTCTTTAAATAGAGGCGGAATTTCTTAAAATCAAGCTCCCAGCCCTGTGACCGTATGCCAAGATTGAGGTTTTGGCTGTCTATAAAGGCATATACTTTTGGAATCTTTTGTGTATGTTCCATGGGTATAGTATAGCAAAAACAAACATATAGTCTTACATCGCCAATCACTCTATCGGCTACTGCTACTACACCGCACGAGTAATAACCGCCAAGCTCGCCTCCACTCGGCAACGGAATCTAGGGTGCGTCTGCAGCCACGCATCGGCCGCCCGGGCCGCACCAGGTAGTGCTTCATTCGCATAATCATCCACCACCAGCACTGCATCTGTGGTCAGTTTGGGTGTTACGAGCCGGAGTGAGTCCATAATCGACTGGTAGTAGTCGCCATCGAGAAAGGCAAACATAATATCCTCGGGTATATCGTGCGGCGCAAGCTCGGCAAACCATGCTTTGTGTACCACTGGTGGACGCAGGCCAGCTTTCTTGAACTGTTGGAGAAATCCCTTGCGCGTCGCGGCAAGCTCCCCTGCCACAAACTGCTCGCCAGCTGCGCTCACATCCTGCGCCGTCTTCTCTGGCAAACCGGCGAATGAATCATAGACGTGAAAGGTTCCCGCGTGCTGATACGCATCAAGCAAGCGCCGAATAAACAAACTCGTCGTCCCCACATAACAGCCAAATTCAACAACCGACCCCTGGCAGCCAGCTCTCAGAAGCCGCTCGAGCTCACGCAGCAAAACCCGCAGCTCACACTCATCCACTTGGTCGGAGATGATTGGGTGAGTGCGGAGAAGTTGATCGGTAATCACGCAGCGTCATCTCCAATCATCCACACCCCACGCATCCGAAAGGCTGGAATGGTCTGGCGCGCTGCTTTATTCGCGGCCGTATTACCAGCGATACCGTGTCGCTTCGCCCACTGAGCCACCGTGATAACACGCCGCGACGACAGCAACGCAATCCGCTTATGAAGTGATTCCTGCAAAAGAAGTGCGAAAAGATCGGCGAATCCGTCACAGCGATTCGTTCGCTTATACCTATCAAAAAGTGGATAATAATCGCGATGTTTATGCTTACTTTGGATAATAATTGGCGGGTAGCCTTTTTGCATAAGCTGTTGGTTAATAATAACGCGGCCAATCCGCCCGTTGCCGTCAAGAAATGGATGAATCAACTCAAACTCAGCATGGAATCGAGCAATCGCATCAAGAAAATACTCATCATCACGTTGGTATTGCTCACGAAGCAACTCGGCAATAAGCCCCGGCACAAACGCCGGATTTACCCCAACGTGGCTCCCGACCCGCACCCATTGGTTACCACTTCGAAATCGTCCCGCAATGTCATGACGAATACCAGCCATAAGCAGTGCGTGAAGCGAAAGAAGCAGCTCGGTTGTTAGTTTCTCGGGTGGTTTATTGAGCAATTGTGTCATAACATATGCCAAATTTTTCGCCTCAAACACCTCTCGGATTTCATGATCCTTTGTGATCATATCGCGCATAATAATTGCTTCTGTCTCGTGGAGTGTCAGCGTCGAGTTCTCGATTGCATTTGAATGATAAACCATCTCAGGCAATTCACTCATGGCAATTTCATAAAGAGCAGCATCATTATCCTGCGCACACGCTCGATAGCGCTGGAACAGCTGGGCGAGTACTTCCTTTTTTGCCTGACGAACCATACTATAAGTATAGCATAAAGTGTGAAAATATCCATATAAAAACCTATTTTCACGCTTTTATCGCCTATCACACAAACCTGTATGCCATTTGATCGAAATTATTCTGGCGAGCATGACCAGTATACGGTATACTATAACCATGAAAGTCACCAGCCCCGCCTTCAAAAACAACGCCAAAATACCAAAGATCTACTCGCGCTTCGGCGGCAACCAGCGACCACCTCTCGCCATCAGCGACGTCCCTGATGACACCCAGAGCCTCGCCGTCGTGTGCTATAGCCCCGACGCACCCTTCATTGGTGGCTTCTACCACTGGATTGTTTGGAATCTTCCACCTACCACCACAGAAATTGGCAGCGACTACCTCCCCCACGGCGCCGTCGAAGGTACCACCACCTGGGGCAAGCCAGGCTGGGGCGGCCCACACCCCGCCTTTGGCACGCATCGCTATCAATTCTTTGTCTATGCGCTTAGTACCGTGCTCGACCTCCCCGCCAAAACACGCCCTAAAAAATTCTCCAAAGCAATCGCCCCACACATCATCGAGCGCACCATGCTGACAGGGAAATTTGGCGCGTTGGATATTTTTGATTTGCGGTAAGATCAACCTATAGCACGCTCTTTATCAATTCCAGTGCTATCTGTCGCCATTTTCGGACACGATACACGTATAGTGCATTGCCTAAAGTACTCTATGCAATCACGCATGATCAAAAAATTGTGGTGGCACATCACCATCGCGAGAAGCTACACTCCGCATACCGCTAATCGCTATTGCTTTTGGTTCACCTGCTGCATCAAACTCGTAGGTGATATCCTCACCATAGTAATTAAAATGGCTACCGCGTACAATACGTAGTGTTGTATCATCCACAACTTCTAATGATTCCGCTGCTGCAAACGGCTGCCATGTATTTGGGTTGATGAGCTGCAGCCCGTGGCGCGTTGCGACGACTTGGTATATATTGTACTGATTGGCAAAGCGCCCCTCAAAGCGACGAAGCTTGGCACTCGCCTGCTGTTCATCACCAAACGCATCAATAATAGCCAAAATCGAGCGCGCCATCTCATCTGGTGCGGCATCTCGTGCATTCGCCATTACAGACACAACCACATGGTCGCGCGTGCGAAGCCACGTCCGGCTGACAAAACCAGGAAAGCGACCACTGTGGCCAATGAGCGCAGTACCATCAGTACATTGCTCGACATTCACACCCAGGCCATAGGCCATTGCTATACTTGGTGCGTTCGTGTAACCCCAGGCGCGGCGCTGCATTTCGCGCTTAGTCGCATCACTCAGCAGCTTGCCTGAACCAACCCGCAACGCAGCCACAAAGCGGGCGAGATCATGAGCAGTCGTACAAAAGCCAGCCGCTGGCTGTAATACCCCCGTCATGAGGTGTGGGTAAGCCCGTCGCTGCTGGGCTAGCGTCATACGGCTATAGCCAGTTGCCATAGATAAATCAGGAGAATATTCTGGCATAGTATGAGACAAACCAAGCGGCTGGATGATATGCTCTATCACATACTCGCCATATGACTGGCTACTCACCTGTGCAATCACTTGCCCAAGCAGCGCAAACCCAAAGTTCGAGTACTTAAACTCCGTATTTGGCTCGCACACCAGACGAGTCTGCATCATTTGCTGCTGCAATGTAGCAAAATCAGGAAAGGCCGTTTCTCCTTGCCAAAACCCTGCTGCCGTCCCATCGCGGATTACACCGGCTGAATGGCTGAGAAGTTGCCGTAATGTAATAGCTTGCCAGCGGGTATCGGGGTGCTTGGCCAGCCATGGCAGGTATGTCGTAATGGTATCATCGATTCTTAGCAACCCCTGTTCTTGTAGTTGGAGCAATGCTGTTGCGGTAAACATCTTAGAGTGCGATGCCGCACGCAGCAGATGGTTCGTCGTAAGCGGCACAGCAGTCGCTTGGTCGGCAGCACCATAGGCGCGATGAAATACAACCTTATCTTGCTGGGCAATTGCGACCGTAAAGCCTGGCCACGAGAGCCACTTGCTCCGCAGCGTCAGCCATGAGTCAATAAATCGAATTGTTCGCTCGGGTAGTTCCATGCTCATACTACCGAGTATAGCATGGGGAGCTATCTCATATTACACCTTTTCTGCAAACTGGCTCTGATACAATTCCGCATAAAAGCCACTTTGGGCAAGTAGCTCGTCATGCGTGCCCTGCTCGATAACATTACCATCTTTCATCACAAGAATAAGATCGGCGTCACGAATCGTGCTCAGGCGGTGCGCAATGACAAAGCTTGTCTTGTGCTGCATCAGCCTATCCATCGCTTGCTGAATCAGCACCTCAGTGCGGGTGTCAACCGAGCTGGTTGCTTCGTCCAAGATGAGCATCGGCGTCTTGGCAAGCATAGCGCGGGCAATTGTCAGCAGCTGCTTCTCCCCTTGCGACATATTAGTTGCGGCCTCGTCGAGCACCATGTCGTAGCCACCAGGCAGCGACCGGACAAAATGGTCGACATGTGCCTCACGCGCCACCGCCAGCAGCTCAGCTTCGCTTGCCTCGGGGTTGCCATAGCGCAGGTTGTCGCGGATCGTCCCATGGAAAAGCCACGTATCTTGCAACACCATACCAAAGAGCTGCCGGACACTGCTGCGCGTCATCTGGGCAATATCCACCCCATCAATCAGGATTTGACCACTGTCAATATCATAAAATCGCATCAAGAGATTGACCAGCGTCGTCTTACCCGCACCGGTTGGCCCAACAATCGCCACCCGCTGGCCGGGGCGAATATGAGCCGAGAGATGCTTAATAACCGGCGTCTTTGCATTATAGCCAAAGACAACATCGCGAAATTCCACTTCGCCGCACACCACTGGTAGCGTCGTGGCAGGCACCGGGTCGGGCGCTTCGGCTGGTTCCTCAAGAAATTCAAAGACTCGCTCGGCCGCGGCTGCCGTCGATTGCAGCACATTGGCAATATTCGCCGTTTGGGCAATTGGCTGATTGAACTGCTGCATATACTGAATAAAGGCTTGAATATCGCCAATCTTGATCCGCCCCTCGATTGCCAGCCATCCACCAAGCACCGCCACACCAACATAGCCAATATTCCCTACCACATTCATCACTGGATACATCAAACCAGAGAGGAACTGCGACTGCCACGCACTTGAGAAAAGCCGCTGGTTAATCTGCCGAAACGTCTTCAGCGAGCGCTCCTGGCCACGAAAAGCACGCATCACCTGGTGGCCAGCATACATCTCTTCAATATGGCCATTGAGCTCACCCAGCTCATCTTGCTGGCGGATAAACTGCGTTTGGGAGCGTCTGGTGATCATCACGATCAACCCCATCGACAGCGGCACAACCAAGAGCGCCACCACAGTCAGCAGCCAACTAATCGACAGCATCATCCCTATAATCCCGATCAACATCACCACCGCACTCATCATTTGCGACAGGCTTTGGGTAAGCGTTTGGCTTACCGTATCGACATCGTTAGTAATGCGGCTAAGGACTTCGCCATGGGTTTGTGTATCAAAATAGCGCAGCGGCAAGCGATTGATCGCCTTTGAGATATCGCGGCGCAGCTGGTACGTCAGCTTCTGGGTAATATTGGTCATCAGCCAGGTCTGCCCATAACGAAACAGCGCACTGATCACATAGAGCCCTATCAGCCAGAGAACAATCTGCAAAATTGCATCGTAATGAAAGGTGGGGCGTCTGCCCAGATCAAGCGTCTTGGCGGCTTCTTGAGCCGAGGCAGGTAGCGCCTGCGCCAGCTGCCTGCCCTGGGGCGATGCCATAAATTGCTCACCCGTCATGCCCGCAGGGATCGCTGCGCCAGCAGGAAGCTTCTCATGGATAGCGTCGTACGTACGCAGGCGCGTGTAGTCATCGACAATCTGGTTGGTGGCATTGCCAAGCAGCTTCGGGCTGACAATTGCAAATAGCGTACTCATTATCGTGAAGCCAACAACTAAGACCAATTGCCAACGAAAGGCGCGCAGATACTGCAGCAGCGTACGCACCGCCGAGCGGAAGTCCTTGGCTCGCTCCGTGCCACCACCAGCGACTGGCCCACCCATTGGGCCGCGGCGCACCCCTGATGAGCGCGACTTTGGAGATGACTGCTGGCTCATCGCACCCCTCCTTGCGCAGCGACACCGAGCGAAGCTGGCCGCTCAAGCACAGCCAGCTCGCCCTCACTGAGCTGAGACGCAGCAATCTCTTGGTATACTGCACAGGTTTTCATCAGCTCCTGGTGCCGCCCCTGGCCAACGATCCGGCCTTCATCAAGGACAATAATTGTATCCGCCTGGGCGATCGTATTAATCCGCTGCCCAACAATCAGCACCGTCTTGCCCGCCAGCTCCTGCGCGAGCCGGCGGCGCAGCGTGGCATCCGTCCGTGCATCAAGCGCCGAGAACGAATCATCAAAGATATATACCTGAGGCTGCACGGCCAACGCCCGGGCGATCGCTAGGCGCTGGCGCTGCCCACCCGAGACATTCGTGCCGCCTTGCGCGACCGCGCTTTCCATACCATCATCAAGCTGAGCAATAAAGTCGCTCGCCTGGGCCACCTCTGCCGCATGAGCAATCACCGCCTTATCTGCCTTAGGCGCACCATAGGCAATATTACTAGCAATACTGCCCCGAAATAGCACACCCTTTTGTGGGACATAGCCAATCTGGCTGGCTAGACCTGTGAGCCTAAGCTTGCGAATATCTACCCCATCAAGCAAAATCTGCCCGGCCGACACATCATAAAACCGCGGAATCAAATTGACCAATGTCGACTTGCCCGAGCCTGTGCTGCCAATGAATGCCGTTGTCTGGCCAGGCTCCGCCACAAAGCTAATATTACTCAGCACTGGCTCATCTGCCCCTGGATAGGCAAAGGTAACATCACGAAATTCGATCCGCCCCATGCCACCCGGCATTAGCGGCTGAGGCTCAGCCGGGTCAGTAATCGACGGCTTGGTATCGAGCACCTCTGCCACCCGCCGCACCGACACAGCCGCGCGCGGTGCCATAATAAACACCATCGAAATCATCAAGAACGACATAATCACCTGCAAGGCATATTGCAAAAAGGCCATCATATTGCCAATCGCGAGGCGCCCATCGCCAATCGCCAGCGCACCATACCACACCACCGCCACACTTGCGAGATTCATCACCAGCATCATCACTGGCTCCATCACCATCATCAGGCGATTGACTACTAAGTTGAGCCTGGTGAGCTCGTGGTTGACGGCATCAAATTTTGCCTCCTCCACTGCTTCGGTGTGGAAGGCCCGCACGACGCGCAGGCCCGTCAAGTTCTCACGGGCGACTAAATTGAGCTTATCCACCATGTTCTGCAAGCGCTGAAAGCGAGGCATCGCCGCAATAAACAAGCCAATAATGACCACCAAAAGTACCGCAACCGCCAGGGCAATAATCCAGCTCAGACTCGGTGCATTGGCCAGTGCCTTGTGCAGGCCAGCCACCGCCATAATCGGTGCCATCAAGGCAATGCGCAGCAGCATAATCGCCGTCGATTGGATCTGCTGGATGTCATTCGTCGAGCGGGTAATCAGCGATGCTGTCGAGAAACGATTAAAGTCCGCTACAGCGTAGTCCTCCACCCGAGCAAACACCTGGTCGCGCAGCTGCTGGCTGAGGCCAGTCGCAATTCGCGTCGCAAAGAAGACCGAGACAATCGTCCCCACTGCACCGGCCAGCGTCACAGCAATCATCTGCCAGCCATTATGCCATATAACGGCCATATCAGTGCCAACGATACCATTATTAATAATCGCTGCCATAAAGTCTGGCAAGCTCAGCGTTGCCATCACCGAGCCATACGTTGCGCCAACCAGCAGCCCCAGCTGCCACCAATAGCCCCAGAGTAGTCGCCAAATATACTTCATGCTCGCTCCGCCTTATGCGGCTGGGCAATTTTATCAATAAGCTGGTTGAGCTGTGCCAGCTCGGCATCGCTCAGTACCGCAAAGAGATCAGCAATAGTCTCCGTCATATACTGCTGGAAGTGATCAGTTATCTGCTGGCTTTGCGCCGTCAATTGCAGGCGCACCACCCGTCGATCGTGCTGGTCTGGCATGCGCTGGACAAGTTCTTTTGCCACCAGCGTATCAAGAATCTGCGTTGCTGCACCCTTGGAGACACACAGCTTTGCTGCCACATCACCCATCGTCCCGATTGCCCCACTATGCAATAAACCCAGCACATGCCAGTGAACGGGTGCCAAGCCAAATTGCTGATCCGTCTGGCGTTGAGCGTGCGCCAGGCGCTGCTTGAGCTGAAACAAGCAGCTCGTGATGTTCTCAATACATACTAGGCGCTGCGGCTGTGCACCTGACTTTGCTTCTACCTTCATACAATGAATAGTTTACTGCCTAAACTATTCACTGTCAATACCTTTTTACACGCCGGCGGCGCCAGACATACACTGCCGCGCCAATTCCACCCAGCACAACCAGCGCCGCGCCGCCATAATAGAGGAGCGGCACATTATCACCAGCAGCTGCCAATGCTCCCTCGTGCTGCGGCTGGCTTGGCTGTGACTGCTCGGCCTGCGAGATATGCATCACCTTTGGTGGCAGCGTGGTATTCTGTGACTGATTTGATTGCGGCTGAGTCGACAATGGCGCAGCGCTACCATGCAGCGTGTGGTCGAGTTGCCGCAGCAACGCATCATTACTCTGCGGGTCGGAGAGATAACGCCAGACAATAATTCCTTGCAGGTTGTGCTGCTGGACATACTCTGCCTTGTACTTCATCGACTCCGCATCGTCGTAGCTAATAAACTCACGCCGCGCGGCATTATAGAGATACGGCGCTTTGCTTGCATCGTCCCAGTAGCGAGTATAGCCATTCTTGTTAATATACTCTCGTTCGAGCCGGTCATACGTGGTGTGGTACTCGCCAGCCTTCTGGGTATCCCCCACAGGCTGGTGCAACCCATGATTCACCTCAGGAACTGAGGTGAACCGTCGGCTATACCACCCCGCCCCAATCATTAATTTGTTTGTTGGCGCACCATGAGCTTGGTAGTGCTGCACCGCCGAGTTGGCACTCTGGTCGAGCGGGTCATCCGGCGCGGTATAGAGCCCAGCATGGTGCCCAGCGTGCGTCTTGAACGAGCCAAACCCCCGCATGTCATACGTCATGATCGCAATCTGGTCAAGGTACTGCTGGTACTCAGCAAACTTATTTTGCTCGGCATACCACTTGGCTGGTGCACCGGTCATCGAAATACTCGGCTGGCGTCCGCTGGTGGTCGTTGCCGCGCGCAATTCGCGTAAAAGAGCAATCAAATCAGCCTGCTGACTCCCCTTTGGAAACTCCCAGTCGATATCCACCCCATCTAACTGATGAGCCTGCAGCGCCTCCTTAACAGAGCTCACAAAGGCCTGCCGGGTGCTTGCCTGGCGCACCATCGCATCGAACTCACTTCGCGCAGCATCATTACCACCACCAATTGAGAGAATAAGGGAGATACGCGGATTAACCGCCCGGATCCGCTGCAGCGTAGCCGCCTGCCTAAGGTGCGGCAACGTATCAAGCGTTAGGTGTCCATCAGTCGCAATACGCCCAAAATGGACGATGAGCCGATCGATCATCTTTAGATGGTCGTCAGTCACCTTTGGGAGATTCTCGTCACTAACATAGACCGAGATTGTCTTCCGCTCTGCAGCCTGAGCTGGCACCGGCGCCATCAGCTGGCATCCGACTGCTATCATCATGACGCTAAGTACACTTTTCACCATTGCCGTCCGCATATCGCCTCCTTGCTTTTGCTACCTGTCTCTTTCTAGTCTATATCGTTTGCCAGAATAGGTAAAGTGTGAGGTGGTATAGATTACTCATCATCAGTGGTTGGCGTGTGACGCGTTGGCCAGTACCGATCAAGTACTGCATAGGGCAGCTGCTTATACCGATACCATAGCACGATCGTGACAAGCAGCGTCATCAATGACACAAACGGCAGATGCACCATCGACAGCACCGCAATATAGAGCAGCCGCACTGCATAGAATACCACGCGGTGGAACCACCCCCGAGGCCGATCATCCAGCGAAATACCCGTTAGCCAGCCACCGAGCGTCCGCCCCTGGGCCGCTAATGGGAGGATAGCATGCACGAGCGCAATAAAGCCATACGGAACGATCTGCGTCAGCATCTGCATCTGTTCAGTCCACTGCCGTGAATGCAATACATTGAAGAGTGTGAGCGCCACCATCACAATCGTTGAGCCAATCGCCACTCCAGTCATATCAACAACAAAGGCAACGATACGCCGCACAAGGCCAGGCTGGCGAATCGTCGTTGCCCCACGCTCAGTATCACGAAGATTTGGCAGCAACCAACCCGACCAAAAGCCCAGCAGTGCCCCACTCGTATTGAGCAGCAAATCATCAACATCAAACAACCGATAGCTACACGGATACACGCCAAACACCCCCGTGAGCTGCGTCAGTTCAATCACTACCGACGTCATCAGGCCAATCATCACCACTGTCCACCAGCGCACCCGATACATCGCCCGCAAAAACGCCCCCAGTGGCACAAAGAAAATAACATTAAGCACCACCTGTAGCAACGCCCGCACACCCTCGTGAGGAATCTCGAGGATTGACGCCAGTGGTGTAAGCTGCGGTTGGATATGGTGACTCCCGCAAAAGCGTGCCGCATTATCTGGCATCGGATAAAGCGTAAAGGCAGCCAACGCCAAGCCATAGAGCACCACCAAATACGTCATGACTACCCGGCCAAATGCCACCCGGCGAAAGCGAATATAGTGTACCAATAACAGTGGCAATGTCAACACAAGTGCAGCAAATGGCCACATCACAAGCGCCACCCGAAACGACGCGGTAAAATTCCCTAAGAACGAAAGCATACTGCGCGCTAGTATGACATAGATAACCAAGACCTGTCAATAACGGGGCTACTAGTTTACATCACCGTGCGGCGTAGGAGCTGTGCATTCAGTGCGACAATGATCGTCGAAAGCGACATCACCACCGCACCGATCGCGGGCGAAATAACTACCCCGACTGGCGCAAGTACCCCAGCTGCGAGTGGAAGCATCAGTACGTTGTAGCCCGCTCCCCAGCAGAGGTTCTGTACCATTTTGCGGTAGGTCGCCTGGGCCAGCGTGATCACCCGGACAACCGCCTGCGGATCATCACCAACCAGCATAATCCCAGCAGACGCTGCGGCAACATCAGTCCCCGTCCCAATCGCGACACCACTCTCGGCCTGGGCAAGCGCTGGCGCATCATTCACGCCATCACCAACAAAGCACACCCGCTTCCCCTGTTGCTGGTAGGCCATAACAATCGCCGCCTTCTTAGCTGGCGTTACCTCAGCGTGAACCTCAGTGATACCAACGAGGCGAGCAATCGCATCGGCTGGCCGCGCACCATCTCCCGTTACCATGGCAACTGTTATACCGCGGTGTTGGAGCGCTGCAACTGCCGCTGCCGCACCAGGGCGCGGCGCATCACCAAGCTCAATCACACCACACACATGCCCAGCCTGGGCAACATAAACCACTGTATGGTCCGTCGTTATCTCGTCTCGATCAATCTGATGCTGCTGCATAAAGGCTGCATTGCCAACTAACGTCGACACGCCATCAACCACAGCCTGCACGCCATAACCTGGCACCGTCTGGAGGTCACGCACAGCAGGTATCGCAACATGGCGATCGGCTGCCGCGCGGCGAATTGCTGCTGCAATCGGGTGTTCTGCTTCATGCTCAGCCGCCGCCGCTAATCCCAGAATAGCCGCCTCGTCCCCACCATGGACTGCAACCACTGCCAGGTGGCCAGTTGTCAGTGTACCCGTTTTGTCAAATAACACCACGTCGACGTGCCGCGCGGCCTCAAAGGCACGGCGATCGCGCACCACAATACCGCGCTGTGCCGCAAGCCCAGTCGAGATCGATACAACCAGCGGCACCGCTAAGCCCAAGGCATGCGGGCACGCCACCACCAGCACCGTCACCACTCGCTGCAGCACTTCACCCAGCGATGCACCAGCCAGCGCCCAGCCAGCGCCCGTCACCAGCGCAGTAGCAAGCGCCGCATAGAAAAGATAGCCCGCTGCCCGATCCGCCAGCACCTGCGTTCGCGACCGACGCTGCTCAGCCTGGCGCACCAGCTCCATAATATGCGACAACGTTGTATCATCACCAATGTGCTGGGCCATAACATGAAGCGCACCGTTGCCATTGATCGTGCCTGCCGTCACAAGACTCCCTGACTGCTTAGCAACAGGGCGCGACTCACCCGTGAGCATCGACTCATCCACCTGTGACGCGCCAGATATCACCTGGCCATCCACTGGTACGCGCCCACCTGGGCGCACCAGCACGGTCATCCCCACAGCCAGGTGATCAAGCGGCACTGTATCAATCGATTGCTCTGTCACGACCTCTGCCGTCTCAGGCAAGAGTTGGGCTAAGGTATGGGCAGCATCCGTTGCTCGCTTAATCGCTGCCATTTCGAGCCAGTGCCCGAGAAGCATAATGGTAATGAGCGACGCGAGCTCCCACCAAAAATCCATCCCTGCTACCACGCCACTGGTCACCAGCAGGCTGTAGCCATAGGCCACACTAATCGCCAGAGCAATCAGCAGCATCATACCGGGCTGGCGCTGGCGTAGCTCCTGCCACCCCGCCCGAATAAAGACTCGGCCACCATACCACAGCAATATCGTCCCGCTTATGGCCGGCACATACCGGCTCACCACCTCAGGTAGTGTATACCCGAGCCACTGCTGGAGTAGTGGTGAACACACCAATACACCGATCGTTATCAGCAGCGACAGCCAAAACCGCTGCCGAAATTGCGCTGCATCATGCCCGCAATGGCCACCCTGTCCATGCCCCTCATGGTGAGTATGCTCACCATGAGTCATATGATGGTGCTGTGACTGTTTTGTATCCATAACAAACTCCTCGGTGCTGCGCACCGCATTATCCTTTCTATTCTTATATCCGCTTGCTGCTAGCGGATGTTCGTCAGGTCGTAGAGCTGGTCGAGCTCTTTGAGTGCCTTATCGCGCTGCTTCGTATCGCTTGACGCCAACATCTCAGCCACATGCATCTCGAGATGCTGCTTAACCATCAGCTTGTTCAGCGATGCCAGCGACTTCTGGATGGACAGACTCTGGATGATGATGTCCATGCAGTAGGCATCATCGGCCACACGCTTTTCTAACCCCTCCAGCTGGCCCTTCATAATTTTGATACGATGTAGTGCTCGTCTGGTAATATCTTTGCTCATACTCCTATGGTATACCCCCTGGGGGTATATGTCAACCGATTCTTTCCCACATAAAAACCCACCACAGATGTGGTGGGTTTTTGCAAAACAAGGCAGGACGAGGCTTAGTACATACCCATACCGCCGCCCATGCCAGGCATACCAGCTGGGCTTGCCGCTTCCTTCTCAGGCAGGTCGACGACGAGCGCACCCATCGTCATTGCAGTGCCAGCGATGGAGGCAGCATTCTGGAGTGCTTCCTTGGTAACGCGAACAGGGTCAACCACGCCAGCTGCTTTGAGATCGATCAGCTCACCTGGTGTATTGACGTTAATACCAAAGCCAGGCTGCGCTGCCTTCACCTGTGGTAGCCACTCGTCAGCATTGAGGCCAGAGTTGGTCAGCAGAATGCGGAATGGTTGCTCCAGCGCGTGGATGAGCAAATCCTCACCAGCGGTTACTGACGCATCGGCATCACCAGCGTGAGCGTAGCTTGTCGCGAGGTTGACCAGTGTCACCCCGCCACCAGGCACAACACCCTCAGCCAGAGCAGCCTTAACCGCAGCCACCGCATCATCAACGCGGTATTTCTTCTCTTCGATCTCGGTCTCAGTTGCCCCACCTACCTTAATCACAGCCACTTGGCCAGTCAGGGCAGCTTGGCGCTTAACGAGATTGTTCTTGGTGTAGTCGCTTGTGCTATTGGCGATCTCAACGGCAATCTGGTCAATCCGGGCATCGACTGCCGCCTTCGCACCAGCCCCTTCGACGATCGTTGTCAAATCCTTGGTGGCAATCACCTTGCGAGCCGAGCCCACCACATCTGGGCCAACCGTATCAAAGCTCATACCAGTATCCTCAGTAATAACCGTTGCGCCCACCAGAGCAGCAATATCATAGAGGACATCCTTATCGCTCGGCGCTTTAATAGCCAGGGTGTTAAAGGCACCCTTGAGGCGGTTAAGCACAAGCAGGCCAAGCGCTTCGCCATCCACATCGTCAGCAATCAAGACGAGATCTTTTTTACCACTCTGAGCAATCATCTCAAGCAGCGGGACAAACTCCTGCGCCGACGAAATCTTCTTGTCGGTAATAACGATGGCTGGCTTGTCGTACACTGCTTCCATTCGCTTCGTGTCTGTCGCCATGTACGGGCTAACGAAGCCACGCTGAACGGTAAAGCCCTCGACCACTTCGCTCTCTAGCTCAAGGCCGCGGCCTTCCTCAACCGTCACCACACCATTGGGCCCGATCTTCTCCATCACGTCAGCAATCAGCCGGCCAATTGCGTCATCACCCGCCGAGATAGTTGCCACCTCTGCGACGCGTGTTTCGTCATTGCGAATGTCTTCTGCCTGCTCGCTCAAAGCGGCTGTTACCTCTGCCGCAGCCCGCTCCAGACCCTTGCGCAGCAGCATTGGGTTATGGCCCGCAGCGATCAGCTTGTTTGCCTCACTGAGGATATGGTAAGTCAAAACCGTCACGGTGGTTGTGCCATCACCTGCTACATCGTTCATTTTGTTGGCGGCCTGCTTGATAAGCTCTGCTCCCACCTTAAAGCCCAGTGTTTCATCATCAACATCCTCGATGTCGATACCCTTGGCTACTGTCACACCATCGTGCGTGACACTCGGGCCACCGTAGCTTTTGCCAATGACAACATTGCGGCCCTTTGGCCCCATCGTTGTCTTCACTGCGTTGTAGAGAATCTCTGCCCCGCCCAAAATTCGGCGGCGCGCATCTTCATCATAAAATACTTTTTTTGCCATAGACTAGTTCTCCTATTCTACTGTCGCGAGGATATCCTCGTCCTTGATAATCAAATACTCTTCTTTGTCGAGCTTAATGGTGGTAGCTGCGTAGTTCTTGTAGACCACCCGCGCGTCAACTACGACATCTTCTACTGCCGATCCAACAGCAATCACCTTGGCAGCTTCCGACTTCTCCTGAGCCGACTCGGGCAAAAAGATCCCGCTGGCAGTCTTCTCTGGCTTTTTCTCCTTAACCGCCACGACGAAATGCGCCATTGGCTTGATTGGTGAACTCATTGGTTACCCCTTTCTTAATACTTATCTACTTATCACCGCGCCCCATATCAATCAAGGCGCTTCTAGCACTCTAGTATAGCGAGTGCTAATGGGAAAATCAAGAGAGGTAGGTCAGCAGACTACACAAACAACCAATATATTTTTTAGAGTAAAATAAATACAGCACATCATCCATAAGTCATATCAATCACCAGAGGCACCATGCACAGACACATCAACGTACGCGGAATTATCATCAATGACAAGGGCGAGCTCTTTTGCCAGCGCTTGACAGCGCGCACTGGCGATGGCCGAGATTTTTGGTGTACACCGGGCGGTGGGCTGGAGCTGGGTGAAAGCGTGATGGATGGTTTGCGGCGAGAGATGATCGAAGAAACTGGCGTTGAGCCAGTGATTGGCCGGCTGCTCTTCGTCCAGCAGTTTGCTATCGCAGCGCCAGCAGCTGGCGAGCCACGGGAGCAGCTTGAGTTCTTGTTTCACATCACCAACTGGCACGACTACCAGTCGATTGACCTTGCCACTACAACGCACGGCTTAGCGGAAGTCGCCGAGTGTGGCTTTATTAGCCCGCAGCAGTGCCCAATTTTGCCTCACTTCCTTGCCGAGGTTGATCTGGCGCAGCTTATCGCTTGCAATCAGCCAGTGCAGTGCCTAAGCTCCTTGGTATAAAATTGACAAACAGTTCTATTCGGCGTATCATAGCATATTTGGTTAACAGTTCTCTGCTTGACGTATCTCAAAGTCATATAGGAGGAGTATATACTCTAGCGAGAGCGAGAACCTTATTTACATTTTGGAATATTAACACAGTAACCAACCAAGGAATTGTATGCTCCATCATCTCCCCCAACGCCACAAACTCATCGTCATGCTTGCCGTGATGAGCGCCCTCTTCCTCGTGGCACTCGACCAAACCATCGTGGCGACGGCACTAGGCGCAATCGTCAAGGAATTCAATAGCTTCTCCTCTCTTGGCTTTATCGTTACTGCCTATATGCTCACCACCACTGTAACGGTGCCGCTAGCTGGTAAGCTCAGTGATATGTATGGCCGCAAGCCGCTTTTGCTCAGTGGCGTGGCAATCTTTACTATTGGCTCCTTGCTCAGCGGTATCGCACCAACCGTGGAATGGCTCATTGCGTGGCGTGCGCTGCAAGGAATTGGTGGCGGCATTATCACCGCCAACGCCTTTACTATTGTTGGCGATCTCTTTACCCCTAAGGAACGGGGCCGCTGGCAAGGGCTCATCGGTGCGACCTTTGGTATGAGCTCGGTAGCGGGGCCATTGCTTGGTGGCTGGCTAACCGATGGTGCAACCATCTTTGGTGTCACAACCAACTGGCGCTGGACGTTCTTTATCAATGTGCCAATTGGCATCATCGCCACTGCTCTCATCATCCGCTATTGCCCACAGATTAAGCACGACAGCAAGCACAAGCCAGACTACCTCGGCGCTCTTTTCATCACCATTGCTCTGGCAGCACTTGTCTTGGCAGTAGATAATACAGAGATGGTCTTTAAGAGCGTGATCGACCATGGCATGAGCCTTACCTTCATCAAGGGCGTGCTGCTGACTATTGCCGCCCTTGCCGGTGGTATCTTCCTCTGGCTTGAGCGCAACGCCGCCCAGCCTATCCTCCCTCTCCGCTTCTTCCGTAACCCCACCTACCGCCTGATTATGCTCATTAGCCTGCTCTTTGGTGCCGCTTTTCTTGGGGCGATCCTCTATCTTACGCAGTTTAACCAGCAAGTTTTTGGTGCAACCGCCTCGCAGGCTGGCCTGATGCTCTTGCCAATGGTGGGCGGAATGATGATTAGCTCTATTGGCGTGGGGCAACTCATCAGCCGGACGGGTGTATACAAGCGCTATATCGTCATCGGCTGCGCCATCACCGCAGCAAGTATTCTCTCGCTTATCACACTCCAGCCCACTTCTCCTTACTGGCACGAGGCGATCATTATGGCGCTCACTGGCTTTGGTATGGGGATGTGCATGCCCATCCTCACCCTCGCCGTGCAAAATGAATTCCGCCAGCAGGATCTTGGCGCTGCTACCTCGAGTGTACAGCTCTTCCGTGGGCTTGGCTCGACGGTGGGGACGGCTATCTTTGCGGGCGTACTTACCAGTGGCATTTTACATAGCCTTGGCGATGTCAATCAGATTCCCTACATCCAGACGCTGCGCCACGCGCCACAAGCCGCTCGGCAGCTTGATGGCGAGCTCAATGCCGATACTCTGCTGCGCATCAACAGCCAGCGCGACGCTATTAGCCAGGGTGCAGCCAAAGGCATGGCCCGCCTGCCTGCTCCAGCTCGCGCACGCGCCCAGCAGCAGCTAAGCCAACAGCAAGACGACTACACCACTCGCATTCTCAATGCCTTTAGCGACTCCTTGCACCAGATTTTTATCATCAGCGCCGCGCTTATGGCCACAGGCTTCCTTGTTGCCCTCTTCTTGCCTCAGCGCACCCTCACCACCAAGCATGCGGATGATTAGACAGTAGAGAATGATTATCCCAGAGACAGTGCTCGACGCTCTCGATGTTATGTAGTTGGGGTTGTTTACTGAGCGAAATATTTCTCTTCAGCTTCAGTAAGATCAGTCATCGCTGGTGATTCAATTGTCGCGGACACGAGTCTTGTGGCGACTCCTAAACCGACACTCGCACGTGACGGCAAATACCAAGACAAAGTTTCTACTTTGCTGCTAAGGCCGGGGGTTGCAGTCCCGTACAGTGATGTAAGTTCAGCAACGTACTCTGAGCGGGCCGACTGTATCAATGCCCTAATTTCCGGGCCTGATTCTGGTGGGGCGAGGCTGGTCAAGCGGAAAGCGATTCTGGATATATACTTATTGTTGTTGACGGCCAGGCTTATGTGTCCGTCTTCTTCTCCGTTGCTGACGGGAGTAACGAAAAATCTTCCATCGTCGGGAGCGGGCGTCCAGCCGAACTGGTCTCGCAGCGAGAAAGCCTCTTCGACGGTCATGGGCCATCGATGCTCAGCAATCGCACGAATAATATCAATTGCCTGGTCGACTGGGTAAGCACGAAAATCTGGTGTATAGTCGCTCATAGAATGCCCCTTTTTCTAGTTTGCAATTCTTTTTATATTGTAGCAAGTATACAAACTAGCCAACAACTGGGCGTAGGAGTTATATCACCCTACCTGCCGACGCGGCACAATCCGCTTCGTCACCGCATCGACAAAAAGCCGATAGGCCAGGCGATTTTCCTTGGCATACGTGATGAGAATACCAAGGACGCGCTGGCAGTGCGGGCAGTGCAGCTCATCACCAGTTGGGATTATATCGATAAAACGGTCGACATACATGCGCCGCAGCGAGCCTGGGCCATCCTTTTGGTAAAACGTCACGTGCTTGGCACAGCCTTCGCAGCACACATCAAGCACCCGCGATGATCCACCTCGCCGCGCTTGGTAGGCATCTTGAATGAATTGATATGTCATGTTGTCTCCTCTTGTTAGTTACCTCGCTACTCCCACCGGAACAGTTTTATCGCTGCTATGTACACCACCAGCATCCACAGGCCAATGGCACCAGCATACGGCAGTACTTCTGCTAGGCTGGCGTGCTCGGTCATAATCAGGCGCAGGCCATCGGTAACGGGCGTCATGGGGATAAACTGGCTGAGCGTGCGCAGCCACTCCGGGAACATAAAGGACGGGAAGAAGGTGCCAGAAAGAAACATCATCGGGAAGGCCACAAGGTTGCCCAGCGGCGCCGACTGGTTCTCGTTCTTGGCCCAGCCGCCAATCAAGAGGCCAAAGCCGACCATCAGTAGCGCCGCTAGAGTAAGAAACGACACGGCCAGTAGCCAGTCACCACGCATGTTGAAGTGGAAGACACTCATCCCCACCACCAGCATCATAGCAGCACTCAACAGCGATACAATCGTGTAGTGGATGCCCATTGCCAGGATCAACTGCCCTGCTGTAAAGGGCGACGCCCGAAGACGCCGGTAGGAGCCCTTTTGCTTCTCCGTCGGCATCTGGTTGGCCAGGCCAAAGATCCCCATACTCAGCAAACTAAAGGCCAGAAGGCCAGTAAAGGTATAGTCGAAGGTCTTGAGCTGCTCATCGCCCACAGCCTGGCCCGCAACCTTCAGTGGTGGCTCAGGCTGGCCCATGCCCTTGTTAATACCATCAATAATCTGCCCCATAATAGCCGTCAGCGTGTTGCCAGACTGCTCCGAGCCCTTGGCGTAGAGCACACGCAAAGTGCCACTCGGACGCCCCTGGGTTGGCGTCACGGTGCCAAAATCAGCTGGCAGCTCAATAATGCCACTGAGCTCCGAGTGCTTTAGCTTCTCGCGCGCTTCCTGCATGTCCTTCACGTCCTTCACCTTCAGCACCGTGTCGTTATTCGCCTTGGCCCGCTCCACAAATTGCTTGGCAAATTCACTCTTCGAGTGGTTAATAATCGCCACATCAAAGCTGGTGGTTTGGTTATTAAAAATCGCACCGAACACCAGCAGGAAAATCAGCGGGAACAAAAAGGTAAAAAACAGCGACGTGCCATCGCGCATAAAGCGCTTTTGCAGGGCACGCACCTGCCCATATACTCCAATCCAATATGACTTGACTCGCATCATCTACTCCCGAATGGCCTTGCCGGTTAAGTCAATAAACACATCCTCGAGGTTGGCGGGCTCGACCGTTTGCTGCTTGGTAAAGCCGCGGGCCAGCAGCTGCTCGATAAGATGCTGCGGCGTATCGATGGTGATAATTTTGCCCGCATCCATAATCGCCAGGCGGTCGCACAGCAGCTCGGCCTCATCCATATAGTGGGTGGTGAGCACAATAGTAATGCCTTCATCGCGAATCGTCTTGATCAGCTCCCACAGGTTGCGCCGCGCTTGCGGGTCTAGGCCCGTGGTCGGCTCATCCAAAAACAGCACCTTGGGCTGATTCACCAGCGTGGCGGCAATCGCAAAGCGCTGCTTTTGCCCGCCGCTGAGCTGCTCGACATAGCTGCCGGCCTTCGCACTGAGCTGCACCTTCTCCAGCAAAGCATCAGCATCAACCCGCCGGCCGTAGAGGCTGGCAAACATACGCAGCTGCTCGCGCAGGGTGAGCTTATCGTAAAAGGTGGTCGACTGCAGCTGGATGCCGATAATTTGCTTAATCTGCTTGGGCTGCTTGGCGACATCAATGCCGTCAATGGTGGCCCGGCCAGCGTCAATCGGCCGCAGCGCCTCCAGCATCTCCAGCGTCGTGGTCTTACCAGCGCCGTTGGGCCCCAGCAGGCCAAAAATCTCGCCCGCCTTAACCGTGAAGGATATCCCATCCACCACTGGCGTGCCGGCATAGGCTTTGGTTAGGCCATCCACCGTTATAATTGGTTTGGTTTGAGTCATACAACTCCTTTCTTATGCTACGAGCCCCACACCTAAACAGGCCTCTGCTTGAATCACTCCCAAAGCATTAGCATTGTACTTATTATACGCCAACCAACCATCCGTTGGGCTGGATTATAGCATAGAGAAAAGGAAAGCGAAAGATGCAGCAGTCTTTCAAAAATCACTTTATTAAGAACGCTCCTAAGTACTATTTAGCTCTTTATTTTCGTAGTAGTTATCGTACCATAATCAAACCACCATGCATTACCTCTTCAAGCTCCTCAGTCTCATCATCTTTGGTCTCGCGCTTGCGGCAGGGTACTATGCGCTGCAGCTATTCATCAGTCAGTCATCTCTCGCAGGGTACACCTTAGCTATGCTACTTATTATCATTGGGGCAGCGCTGCTCATTACCGCACACGACCTGTTTTGGTGTCGCCGATGGAAAGATGTCGGCAAGGCACTCGGCAATTTCGCCGCTATGGTATGCGGCTATTCAACAAAATAAATCCTCACTCACAGCCCGAACACCCCTACTACCATCCAAACAGTAACTAACCAACAAGCATCTCATCACCATGCGGTGTATACTATACATATGAGACGACTATTCCCTCTTAACCACCGAGCAACCATTATCACCATCTGCCTTGCCCTCCTTCTCGTTATTGGCGGTATTGTTGGCACAGCGATTGGCTGGCGCAAGATTCTTTACAAGCTCCAAGGTACGTCGCATGTGGCCACGCTCGATCGTTCGCCAGGGCTAGCTCAGTTTCCTGAGGTCGACACGCATACCCTCAGCCCTACTCGCCGCAAGGTCATCCAGCTTACCCAGGCAGAGTTTGCCGCTCAGCCCGCTGGTACAAAATATAGCCAAGGAGCGCACGAGGCATGGTGTGCCGACTTCGTCAGCTGGACAATGCAGCAGGCTGGTGCGCCGCTCAAGAACCCACACACTGGTAGCTGGCGCATCCCAGGCACCTTCACGCTGCGTGAGTATTACGAGTCTACTGGCCGCTTCAAGCCAGCCGATAGCGGCTACCAACCCCGCCCTGGCGACGTAGCAATCTACCGCGCTTCGCCCGTCTTTGGCGACCATACGCACATTGTCCTGCGCAATGATGACGGCATGCTCACCACTGTTGGCGGCAATGAGAATAACAAGATACGTGTCTTTGCCAACCAGCAGCGCAACTATACTGGCCTACTTGGCTACGGCGTCATAGAGTAACCATCAATAAGATAAGCACAGAGATTTGCAGCGCTCAGTGGTATAATAAAGACACTGATGAAACATCACCTTGCTTCGCTACGCCATAACATTCCTACTGCGCTGAGCGGTATCATCCAAGTGCTGCGCCGGCCATGGTATGCGGCGAGTGCACTAGTTGGCGCACTGGGCTTTGCCTGGCTGATTTTTCTCTTAACCAACGGTGGGTTCTATGGTGCGCTACTTATGTCTCGCTTGCCGCTTATCGATAAACTTGGCGTCATTGGGACGATGTTTATAGAGATTGCTCGGCAGGCCGCGACGTCGCTGACGGGTGCACTGCTTGTGCTTGTCTCAGCGCTACAAGGGATATCTCTCGCGCTTATTATCTTCACTGCTCGGCACAACAAGCGCAACCAGCAAACCACTCAGCAGCTCGGCCTCAGCGGTATTGCCTCTGTCGCGGCGGCAATTGGCCTGGGCTGCGTGCCCTGTGGTACATCGCTCATTCTCCCCATCGTGGCAGTGTTTTTCTCGGGAGCAGCCGCTGCTTCAGCCGCGACGGTTGCCAGCACCATTGTGCTTGTTATTGCCCTTGGGCTCAGCCTCTTTTCGCTCTATCGATCAGGCCAGATTGCCGCCATCTACATAACATTAGCTCAGCAGGAGGAGCATCATGCAGTCACAACAAACAGGGGTTAGCTTGATCCATATCATGCTTGGGATTGTCGTCGTCACAATCATCAGCCTCTTTGCCTACAATCTCATCAACCGCCCACCCAACAAGCACATTGGCAAAGGTGAGCCCTGGCAGAGCGCTATGTCGCAGGGCAGCCACACTGCTCCCAATGTCTTTGTCGACTACACCGACTACTTCTGCTCATTTTGTGCGCAGGTCGAGGCTGCCACGAACACTGCAGACTTCCAACAGTATATCAAGTCGGGCAAACTGCGCTACGAGCACCGGATTGTTGCCGTTCTCAAAGATATCGTGCCCAATACCGAACGTGGTGCCGAGGCAGCATTTTGCGCAGCCGACCAGCATAAATATTGGGAATACACGCACCACATTGTGCCCCGCATCAAAGCTGACTACTTCGACAAAGGCATTGGCGTCAAAGGCGTTGCCGTGCCCAAAGAAATTCCGCTCCTCCCGGTTAGCTATTTCGAAACATCAGCCGAAGCTATCGGGCTCAACGTCGAGACATTCCGCGACTGTGTGACAAATGAGAAGCACAAAGCCGACATTGCCACAAACACCAGCCGTGCTCTCAAGCTCGGCGTCACTGGCCTCCCCTATATGATTGTCAACGACTACACCACCAGCGGCTTTGGTGGCGGCGAGCACGGGCTAAAGACATTGCTTAAAGCAGGTGGGGTGCAATAACCCCTACCGCCGGCGTAAGAAATAATACCCGGTTGCCATGGCAGCTATCACACTCACGGTGGTAATCTTCCAAAACATCGTCGGGTCATCCGCCCCTGGCACAGGCACATTCATACCATAGAGGCCAGCGATCATCGTCGGGATAGTCAGAGCTACCGTGATCACCGTTAGTAAGCGGATTGTCTCATTGAGGCGCGTGTCCATCACGGCGCGGTAGCTATCACGCACATTAGTGATGGTACGCAGAAGCGACTTACAACGTGCAATCACCTGCTCCAAGTCAATCGAGATATCCTCCACATCATCCTTATCGTCCTCCTTGAGGCGGAGGCTGCGGTTTGCCATCAAGCGCTCAATCGCCCAGTTCATTGGCACTAGTGCATTGAGATAGTCGTTGAGCTTGCGTTCATACTCGGTCAGCGTCACGATATCGCGCGCCCGCAGCGTATGGAGGTCATCTGTTGCTGCCCGCATCTGCCGGTTGATCGTTGCCACTCGCCGCTGGTACTGCAGCGACACCGCTTCGATCATTGCCACCACGAGCTCAATCCGCCGCGCCGTATTCATCCGCGTTTTGTCGACAAAAGGCTGCCAGAGCCGGCCCAGGCTATCGCGCGAAAGTGTCACCACGTAGTTTTTATGAATACCAAACAATATCGGCGTCGTAAAGTCATTAAAATCATCGTCTGTATCAGGCAAGCGGGCAATCAAATACGTCCACTCGTCCTCAAACTCAATACGCGGCACCTCGTGCGGGTCCAGCGCATCCTTGATGATGTTTTCGTCCATACCAAGCGCCAGGAGCTTGTCGATCTCCTCACTGCTGGGCTTCTCGCAGCGCAGCCACGACCCAACCCGCAGCGTATCACGCGGCGTAATCGTTTGATCTGCCTCACTCGAACGAAGATATTGCAACATACTAGTGATAAGTATACGATGAAGCAGTCATAATTGCAAATACTACGCCAACTTCGCTCCCGCGTTCTGCGTCGCATATAAAATATGCAGCAGCGTATCGCAGCGGCTACTCACCCACAAACAGCTGCTCGAGCACTGCATCAACCATAAACCGCATCGTCTTTGGTGCAATATCTTCTCGTGCGTCAATCGCTGCCACTACCGTAAAGAGCTCGCTGATTATCTGGTCGGTCGCACCTGGCCGCAGCATGCCATCGCGCCGCCACTGCTGCACCTGCTCGGCAAAGAACTCACCACGCAGTGCCAGGCTATTGCCCGCTCCTGCTTGCTTCGCATCATCATGGTAGGCTTGACGCACCTGCTCGCCAGGCACATCACTCTGCCACTCAGCGAGGATTTTATTACGCCGCATGGCTTGCGTCGTGGCACGTAGATAAGCTGCGAAGGCTGCCCGGGGCTGCGACCAATCGATCCGTCCAACAATCCGGTTCTTTGTCTTCTCGTCCTCCGCACGATAGACCGCAAGGAAGAGCTCCAGCTTAGACGGATAGAGCAAATACACGCCGCCCACCGCAATGCCCGCCACCTGAGCAATCTCCACGATCGATGCCGCCTTGTAGCCATCCTGGGCAAAGACCCGCCGCGCTGCCTGAATTAGTTTCGCCTGACTGATTGCCATATCGCTCCGACCTCCGCTCGCGCTATCCTGAACGATAACGCCTCTTTACTTTCTACTCATATTCTATTATAGCAGGTTTGGGAACGGCTGCGCAGCGAGACTGGTAATAGGGTGTATAGCAATCAGTTCTCTCGCTGCTCTGCTATACATCGAGAAAAATCTGTTGCCTGCTTCATCAGGCTTTTGGCATCCACGGAAGAGATCAATCCGCAGAAAATACTCAATCAATCCTTATATTACCCCAAAGGAGGGATAGCTAATATAACAGTATATACAACAATCAGCGATCTACCGTCTTGTATAACGCTCATGCTTTTGGTACACTGATAGCTAATATAACCATAAGGGGGATTTTTATGATTGCAACTCAAGCTGGCCAGAGCAAGAAGCGGATCGGCCTTATCTCAACGGGGATCGTCGGTGCACTGCTCGTCGCCTTTACCTTTACACCAACCTTCGCAGGCTTTGCGGCAAGCATCCAAAACACCATCAACAGTGCCTCAACCGGTACACTCACCATGAAGGAAACATCGGGCACCTACACTTGCAACAGTACAGACGGCGCTGGTGCAACGACGAACTCGGCCACCTGCTCCACCATTAACAAGTATGGTGGCACGAGCACACCACTCGTTGCTGGTGGGCCAGCCCAAACAACCAACATTACCCTGCAAAACACCGGAAGCGTAGCCGCAACATCCTTTAGCCTTAACCCTGGCACATGTAGCCAATCGTCGGTCGCTGGTGCTTCAATGGCAGGTTCGGCAACAGACTTGTGTAGCAAAGTTAAGGTAGCTATCAAATCAGGCAGCAGCACATTCTTTACGGGCACTGCCGTACAATTGCAAGCAGGCGGTGCAATTGATCTGCTCGCCAAGCTCAGCAAAGCAACCATCAACGCAGGCGAGAGTGTGCCAATCACCTTCGAGGTATCACTCGACGCCAGTGCTGGCCCAACCTACCAAGGCTTGCAGGTCTCGCAACCACTGACATGGACATTTGGCGCGTAATTCCTCTGGAGTAGGACGATACGCATGCCTCGGCAACGAATGATTATCATCACCATCCTGAGCCTCTGTCTTGGAGGCTTCGTTGCCGTGATGATGGCGCTCGGCATGCGTATCTTTTTTGTCACAACGCCGAGCATGGCTACCGCCGCACCAGTTGGCTCGCTCGTCATTGCCCAGCCAGCTAGCAGCTACCACCCCGGCGATATCATCACCTTCCAGCGCCACGGCCGGACGTATACTCATCGGATTGAGTCTATCACCAACCAGCGTATCCTCACCAAGGGCGACCTCAACCACGCGGCTGATCCGCTCCCCATCGAGCACAGCGCCATCATTGGCAAAGCAATTTTCATCAACTCATGGCTTGGCTGGGTGTGGCTGATGGCGCCATGGGTGGTGATCGGCTGGCTCATCATCCATCTAGCCACCCGCCGAGCTCGCCCAACGTGGCGCTGGTATTATCGGATTATTGGCATGACACTAGTGCTCTGCGCTGTATCACTGTGGTTTCATCCATGGATTAACTTTAGTGTGCTCAGCGTTCTTCCTTCAGACAAAGGCGCCCTTATGCACATCGTCAATACCGGCGTTTTCCCAATCGACGCAGTCGGCACAGTGCTCTACCCCGGCCAAGATGCTACCATTACCGTCTCAGTGCAAAATAGCCATGGGCAGTATTTTTTCATGCCAACGATTCATTACACAGCCTGGGTCGTCTTGTGTATTATGCTCATTTGTCTTATTCCCTTTGGCTTCATGCTCTATGGCCTTCGCCAGCTATCTCGGCCCACTACAGCAGATAGCTCATCGCAGCCACTACCCATCACCTCTGTTATTATCGCAGCGATTATAACTTTAGTGGGAATATGCTTCATTATCTTTCATAATTTTTATCTAACGAGCGGGGCGTTTTCGGGCACAATCCACAACAGTGCTAATACCGCGCGCGCCGTGCTCTACAACTGTACTGATGCCACCAAGCTCACTGCCCCCTCGCAGGCGCTCTTCATCTACGGCATGACATTCTTCGATACCGGTACCACCGAGCGCGACCTATCTGGCAATAACAATAAGGGTACCTGGCTCACACGCACAGCCGCTACTCATGGTTCACAATCATACGCCTGTCGCCGCGACCGTGTGCGCAGCACCCTCTTCAAAGATACCTGCCTTGCCTACCCCACACTTGTCGATAACCCCAACCCTTTTACTCTCTCTGTTTGGTTCAATACCAATCAATACGGGCTCAATAATGGGCGCATCGCCGGCTTTGCTAGTACACCAGACAATGGTGCGGACCCAAGCTTAGACCGTGTCCTCTTTCTCGACAAGCAAGGGCGCATTGCCTTTGCAGTGTGGCCCAATGCCACGCGCTCAATCTTCTCACCAGCCGGCAAGAACTACGCCGATGGCAAGTGGCACCACGTTGCCGCCTCACTCTCACCACAAGGCATGCGGCTCTATGCCGATGGCGCACTGGTTGCTCACGACCCAAGCGTCACGCAGGCCCAAAACTTCCGCGGCTACTGGAAGTTTGGCTGTGGGCGCTTTAGCGAGTGGCGTAATGGTGATGGCACACCTATTAACAGCACAAACACATTCTTCACTGGCATGATGCAGTTTGGGGCTGTCCACACCACCGCGCTGAATGATGCCCAGGTGCAAGAAATCTACCTTGCTGGCACAAAATAGCGCACGCAGCGCGACAATATATCTTTAGCTATTACACCGTTTTGCTCTCATTGCAAGCATCCAGCGCCTGCTATATACTATATGCATGAAATACATGCGCAATACACTCGCCAGGCTTCTCACTATTCTCCGCCATATATGGCTGCCACTTGTGGTGATAATTCTGCTGGTCGTGGTAGGCATTAGCATGAGCGCTACCCTGCACGCAGTGCGGCCCGAGCCACTCTGGACGAATGCGACGAAGGAGCTCGCGCAGCGAGTGAAAAGCGAGGCCACGCAGTCGCTCGACATTACCCTAAGCCGCGGTGAGTTTATCAATATTGATGGGCCAGGCGGCATCGTCATCGGCACTATCACCGATCACGCCGCACGCCAGCGTCTGCTCGCTAGCCAGCCGTTTCGCGATTGCAAATTTGGCTGCACGGGGTGGATCGCATATTCGCGGCTTGGGCGCACATTGCCACTTGATTCTTCAGAGCAGGTGTCTGGCCACGCGCGTGCTCTGCTGAGCTCGGCCGCTGCCCCAGATAGCTCGTGTATCATTCGCTTCCATTATCTTGGGCAAACACTCCCAGATAAACACAGCTCGCCCGACCTAGACATCATCTGCCTCTCACAAAAAACAGGTGCGTTTGTGTATGAGTTTCGGGCGGCGTAGCATATTCTACTTTTATCGCACCTCTATATTTGAAAGGATATATTATTACACTAGTAACAGAGGTTAACTCTCATATAATAAATTAACCTCTAAGATGGCAAGTCAATTTACAGCGCAAACAAATCATTCAACGCCTCACTCACCGTTGGGTGAGTAAAGATCTGGTCGCGCAGTGTGGTATAGGGCAGGCCAGCATCCATCGCTGTTTTGATAGTATTAATTACCTCTGGAGCCTGCTGGCAAAAGAGCGTCGCGCCAAGAATATGGCCTGTCGATGGCTGGATCACTGCTTTGAGTAGCCCCGTTGTTTTATTATCAACATGCATGCGCGGCACCGCCATAGCTGGCAGCTCTTTAACCTTCACATCATCGCCATACTGCGCGCGGGCTGCTACTTCGGTCAGGCCAACACGCGCCAGTGGTGTCTGCATAAATATCACATGAGGCAATACTGCACGCTGCGCCCGTGTATAGCTACCATCACCAAGGAGCTGGCTCTTGACAATACGAAAGTCGTCGAGCGACACATAGGTATACTGCGGCCCACCATTAACATCGCCCAGTGCCCAGATATGCGGCTGAGTAGTTTGCAAATGATCATTAACGACAATAGCACCGCGCTCATCAGTCTCCACACCAGCGGCGGCAAGATCAAGCTGACTGGTATTAGGCCGGCGACCAGCGGCCACAAGCACGGCATCGTATACTTGTTCATCACCGCCACGTATCACAGCGACGCCGTGGTCTGTATCGCGCACCTGCTGTATGTCTGATGCAAGCACGAGTGTTATACCCTGCGCCTCCAGAGCCTGAGCAACTGCTTGGGCAACAGATGGCTCTTCGTGCGGAAGCAGCTGCGCCCGGCGATGGTAGAGCGTGACTTTCACACCAAGAGCCGCGTAGGTCGAGGCAAACTCCAGGCCAATCGGCCCAGCGCCAATCACCGCTAGCCGCCGTGGCTTGAGCTGCTGGTTGAGCACCTCTGTACTGGTATAGACATGGGTCGATTGCTCAAGGCCAGCAATCACTGGCATCACCGGCACTGCACCGGTATTAATGAACAACCGATCTGCCTGCAGCTCAATACGCTCCTCACCTGCCTGGACGCTCACCGTGTGCGCATCAACAAACGACGCAACACCATCAATAACCATCACACCCGGGTTATCCGCGAGCATGTGGTAGTTCTTGTTATTAAGCTTGGTTACGACCGCTGTTTTGCGCGCAAATGCTTCGTCGATCGACTGGCCAGCTGCTGCCGCACTCACCAGCGTCTTGGTCGGAATGCACGCAATATTAATACACGTCCCGCCATACATCTGCGGCGACTGCTCCACCAGCGCTACCCGCTGACCCGCCCCAGCGAGCGCTACCGCCAGCGTCTTGCCCGCCTTACCAAAACCAATAATCAGTGCATCAAATTGTGTGTGCATTATACTTCTCCTTCCTCAAAAGTATTGCACACATTATACCTAATGTAAATAGATTACAATAATGATTCGCTCTTCTCTCCATACTAATGAAGAGTAGAATGAGTACGCCGCCTACTTATGACACGCTTTGTACTGAAGCACAACACTCAGCGCCGTCGTGCCAGCACTGGCTGTACCCGGTCAATCCGGTTCGTCCAGACATACCCGCCAAACTGTGGCGGTATCTGCGTCACGCTCTCCGCTGTATCAAACCCAGCTGACCACTGTCCATCGCCTTCGACCAACATTACTCGCGTGTTTACCGCCGCCATCCGGTCAACAAACTTACCTGGCCAGCCCCATAGCAGCGATGCATAGCGCCGCGGAATATGCAGCTCCATATTGTGCAGCTCGTGCGGCACATAACCCGTCCAGCCAACCGCCAAGTAACGCAGCAATCCGGCCTTCATCATTGTCTTGGAACAGAGCCGCAGCGTAGCGCTTTGTTGGCGCAGCCAGGCAATGCCATCGTCATTACCGTAGATTGTAATTTGTTTGAAGCGTTCAGGGTTCATTGCCCGGAGCTTTCCCCACAGCACTTCGTATGTCTGACGGTTGCCGTCCTTAACATGCAACAGAAGATCTTTGTGCGGAAAGGCTGCCAGCACCTCATCCAGCGTCGGCATCAAGCCCACCCCTTTGCCACGGAATGGAAAGGTTTTGCCACCATCCGCCGTGTAGCCATAACCAATGTCGAGCTGCTTGAGCTCAGCCATAGTGTAATTGCCAATCTCGCCCTTGGCCTCTGTGCGGTATTCCAGCGTTGCATCATGGAAGACCGCTAGTTGCTGATCTTTCGTGAGCTTGAGGTCAAGCTCCACCACATCTGCACCATGATCAAAGGCAGCGCGCATCGACGGGATTGTATTCTCAAGATAGGGGTGTTCGGGTTTATCCATAATAGCTGCAGTGTTAGTGTCATTACCAACCTTGCTATAGTCAAATGTCTGCGCTAGGCCTCGGTGAGCAAGTATCCGTGGATGCTGTGCCGACACAAAGAGACTCGTATTATTGAGCCACAGCCCCATGATAATCACTCCACACACTGCCAGCCACCGCCAGTGCCGCCGACTCCACTGCGCTCCGCTCTGTCCTATTTTCCGAAATGTATCGAACATTTATTATTCCTTTATTTTTATTATCCGACAACCGCTTATTCCACACGCCGAGCAAATAGTTCCTCTATGCCACGCAGGAAAATCTCCGCCGTCTTTGGCCCGACGCCATAGAATTTTTGCAAGCGTTTGGCGCACTCGGCTTCGCTTGGGCTGCTTTCTATCAGCAGCATCAGCGAACCATCATACTGGTCAATTAGCTGCTGCGCGCAGAGCCGCAGGGCCGTCGCTGTTTTCTCGTCGTAGCGTGTGTATTTACCCTCGTCCAGTAGCCGCACGAGGCGCCTCCGTTCCACCGCAAGCAGCGCCCACGGTGTATCAAGCTGGTGCTCCACCAAGAGACGCCATGTCTGCACCGCCACCGGTGATTGAATCGGCTTGCCCAGCAGATACACCAAGAGAAACCAGCGAAAGAGATCTAGCTCATCATGCGCAATATCGAGCGCGAAGTCATCGGGATGGTGTGAGCGAGCAGAGCGAGCCATATTCCATATTATTCTCTAAATTGGAGCTTATTGTCAAATGAGACGAGCCACGCCACAGGTTCTGCATCATATATCAGTAAGCACAACCAATAAACAATTGCATTTCATGCAACACATTGCTAGAATATACATAGAACATTTAGCTAACATCGATGGTCTATGGGGGTACATCATGTTTCGGAAACTCGTATCAAACTTATCGCTCAGCCCGGCGATCGTCGGCCAGCTGGGCTTCTACGCGAAGCGCCTACGCAAGGAAGAAGCAACGCGTCGCTTGGGGCTGATCTTCACTGCGCTGGCGCTCGTCGTGCAGTCTTTTACACTGCTTGCACCACCAGAATCAGCTAACGCCGCCGACCCAAGCGATATGATCTACGGTGGAATTAGCAACGGCTCGCAGCTCATGGCACACTACGACGCCAACACCAACAACATCCGCGACCTCTACAGCACCATCGGCATTACTCGTGCCGAACTGCAACAAGCAACAACCCGCCTCGAAACCCGGCGAAGCACCGAGAGCACCTACTCGTGGGGAATGACACCGCACTTTAGCGCCGCTCAGGGCGAAGGCGTGTATTCTGTGAAGGCAGCGCAAGGTGGAATGCGTAACTTCTACTACCGGCCACACCACCTGTGGGGGAACTTCACCTACCGGGCATTCGTTGGCCACTCAGCGAAGTTTGGCTGGTTCGCTATTATGCTCAACTGTGGTAACCTCATTACCCAGACAGTGCCACCCGCACCTGTTTGCCCACCCGGCCAAGTCGGTACCTATCCAAACTGCAGTACGCCACCATCCGTCATCAAGCCAACGCCAGTGGCAAGCTGTAGCGGCCTTGCTATCAACAAAAACGACACCACCTACCAATTCACCGCTGCGGCGTCTGCCCAGCATGGCGCCACCATCACTGGCTATGTCTTCCACGTCTACCGCGATGGCAAGCTCGCCAAAACACTCGAGAGTAGCACACCCACCGTTAGCTACAGCGAGAAAACGCCTGGCTCGTACCGCGTCGTCCTCACCGTTAAGACCTCTCTGGGTGACCGCACCAACGAAGCCTGCGCCAAGACCTTTGTCATCGCTGCACCTGCCCGCTGCCCCGTCAATCCTACCCTGCTCAAAGATGATGCCCGCTGCCAACCTTGCCCAGGCAATAGCACCCTCTGGCTCGAAGACAAAACCTGCGCAGCCAAATTCGTCCAGACCAAGAGTGGCCACAACCTCACCCAAAACAGTGCTGAGACGACCACCGTCACCGCCAAAGCCCACGACCGCATTACCTACAAGCTTAGCGTCACCAACAAAGGCCTCAACGCCGAGAAATTCACCTTTAGCGACAACCTCGGCGATGTCCTCCAATACGCTACGGTCGTTGACGCTGGTGGCGGCACACTTGCCAAAGACACCAACCAAAGCGCCAGCATCGATGCAACCATCCTCAGTTGGCCAGCCGTGGAAATCAAACCAGGCGAGAGCCAAGAGCGGCAATTCACCGTCCAGCTCAAAGACCAGATTCCTTCAATGGGTACTGGCACCAGCAACGCAACCTCCTACGATTGCCGCATCGACAATACCTTTGGCAACACACTCAGCACCAAGGTAGATTGCCCTGCCGAGAAGCGCGTCGTCGAGCAAGTCGTAACCGAGCTGCCCCACACTGGTAGCAGCGAGAATATCATCTTTGCTGGCATCGTCCTTGCAGTGGTAGTATTCTTCTACGCCCGCTCACGCCAGCTCAGCACTGAGATCCGCCTCGTGCGCCGCAACTTTAACGCCGGAACAATCTAACCAAGGAGAAACCAATGGCAGAACGATTTACCACCAAACGCCAACCCGAACACCGCACCGAGCAAACCATCGAGAAATCACGCGCCGAGCAGCTAACTGCCCTGCGCCAATCTGGCGAGCACCGCCAGTTAGAGCACCCCAGCCTCCAGGGCGAAACGCGTCAGCGACACGAAACCCTTAGGGCCGCTCGCCACGAAGCCGAGCAAGTCTACGAGCAAGCTGCCGAGCAAGAACAAGCCACTGCCGAAGCTGAGCGCCGCCAGCGCGAAACCCGCGAGCAGCAGCGCGCCGAGCGCCAACGCCAAACCAGCCCAGCTGCCCAGCAAGAACGCTTCGATAAAACCATGGCAGCTGTCCAGTCCCAGCTCTCGCCCTCGAGCCGCGCCTTTAGCAAAGTCATCCACAACCCAGCCATCGAGAAAGCAAGCGAAGTCACTGGCAACACCGTTGCCCGGCCCAACGCGCTACTCTCTGGTGCCATTGCCGCCTTCGTACTCACCCTAGCCGTCTACCTCATCGCCCGCTTCAATGGCTATCCGCTCTCCGGTGCCGAATCCATCGCTGCCTTCGCCCTCGGCTGGCTCTGTGGCCTCGCCTTCGACTTTGTGCGTATGATGATGCTTGGTCGGCGGAATGTGTAGCTTGCCTCTGCAAATCACTGCTCGATTAACAACATGATTTATTCACTAATAGCTTACACTTCTCATGTGAAATAGTGCCCTATTGATCAAACTCCACTGCTCTAGAGGAAAGATCACTCGGACTAGAGAGAAGTTCTTGACGGTAGCTGCGTATGTCATGAGTGATACCACTGTCAGAGTTGCTAACGAGCATGTTGAGCGTATGTGCAGCATCTTGGCGAGGGATAGATAAGCCGACTATCCTATAGGCATGCAAACCATCACCGCTCGCAAATGCAGCGTATTATCAAACTCAAAATTTGTCCAAGTGTTATTGGGATTGTCGTAGCAGATCCAAGAGCGTTTCCACTCTCCTTCTCTTGGTGGTGTGCCGAGATGTTGAATAATCTTGTCGCGCGTATCGGTGTTAGAGAAATTGACAAATAGAGAATCTGTATAGGGTTTGTATTCCGAAACAGACGATCTACTTGGTTGAGTGTATAGCGCTACCGCTGTAAGCATGTCATTTTCCCAGTGAAATTCTACACCCGAATCATGCAGTAACCAGAATGATTTACTTGAACCGTACCCGAGAAATTCCTTGTCGACTTCTCGGATGACGGGAGTACAACCTAGTTTGTCGATAATGCGTTGCACTTCCGTCTTAGCTGTCTCTCCGCTCTGTCCGACTAAATTGATGTACTGATTGATGCTGCCCGATATTTTCGTCGACATATTTGCTCCATAACGTGTTTAAAATATCTAACTAACGTATCATATAACATATTGATACCTTGGTTAGATATACCTTCATATAAGGTAATCGATATTTCCCTCTGGTTTAATGCTAAAGTACGTTTTGGGGTTCTAAGGCTTTAGCTTCTCGCCAAGCCGCGCCAACATCATATCCATCTGGGCTTGATAAAATGGTGCATTGGCAGTTAGTGGATCCCAGTAAGAGACCACAATACTTCCTGCCTCCTTAGGGGTCTGTGTTGGTGATGTATCAGGATTTGGGTCTTCATCTGGCAGAATATGTTCCGATACAAGTTTCTCGGAGAACCACCAAGTGGTAGGTTTGTAGTTTTCCCAAGATGAGTGGTCACCAATAATCTCTTTGGGTGTCGGAAATACGATCTCTTCTCCCATCGCTGCATAGCATGCATTGAGCTTGACAGATAAGTTAGTCATAATCGTGGTTGCTGTACTCCAAAATAGAAGCGCATCATCATTATCCTGCTCGTCACGTAGCGCAACTGGAATGCCCAGCACATCAGAGTCAAATGACAATCTTATCGCATACCCCTTGTTGTCGTTCGCATGTTGATCCAATCCAACAACAACATTTTCGAAATAAGGGTGCCAGCAGGCGAGCCCGTATAGGATCTTGTGCGATTCATCGATATAGTGACTAACTTGTTCTACTGGCTTATCAAAATTCATTAACTGTGGCATCTCACTGGCCGTCGTGGCTGCGAAGATCTTGTTGGAAAAGTGAAGATCGACGGTACTCAACGCATTAATAATTTTAGACATCGTAACAGCGTTGCCTTTGTCTGCATAGATACCGATCGTGAATGATGATCCGTCAAAGTTGTTCATGAGCGCGCTCCTTCTGTCTTATCAGTATATAACTATCATACTAACAGATGAAAATGTCAATTACAAGTACTCTATTAGCTAGCAAATTACTCTTGTATGTCAGTCCTCTGCTTGTTTCTACAAAAATATCTTCGTGCTTAATAAGAGTGCTGCAAGATACTCATCCTCAGAGTAGGCGGGTGGCATAGTGAGCACCTCCTTGATTAACAAATAGTTCGTGTTTCACGAACAAGTCATTAACGCAATCGAAAATAAGGCGACTAGTGGTAATCGTCCCAGTCGGCATCATAAAGCCAGTGCTTCGTGACATTACGAAATTCGACATCGTCTCCATACGGATCGTCAGGTGTGGATGTGAACGTATACTCCTTTAATTTTGTTTCAACAAACTCAGTGATGGCGTCGTAGTCAAGCGTATTCATAATCAGAGGTTTTACTTCGTCATCACCTTCCTCATCGTCATCTTCAAAGTACCACTTGCCACGTGGATCATCAACGAACGAGGGTGAACAAACGGTAAGGACGTAACGACCGCCTTCTATAGGGTAAGGAGTGGGCACGCCCGCCTCACGCGGAAGTGTCCGTTCTACTCCGAGTTCAATACACCAGGGGCATGTGTCGTCGGCACCGAACGTTGTCGTCGCAGACGTAAATTTGTTTCGGCACGTTGTATTATCAGAATCCAACTCCCAATCGTCGCCGACATACCGCCAACCTTGGCTTAGTTCCAGTAAGATGTAGTGAGTTTTCATAGACTTAGTATAATACGCACAATAACGAACGTCAAAAATAGTATGCTTGCCGCTTGTGTTCTCTATCACCTGTATTAAGCGCTTATCAATGCAGCTTAATCGACACTTCCTGTGGCTCGCCGCTCAGGTCGCCATGCGTGTTGAGAGTACCTTGGCGACGCAGAGCTTCGCGCTCTAGCTCTTCTGGCGATGGCATAGCTGGCTCGGGAGCGGATGACAGTGCGACTGGTGGAGTAGACTGAGCACGTGCCTCGGCCGACTGACCACCAAGGGTATTGGGCCGCGCAGCGTGGCGTGCTCTATCCAGCGCATCCTGCACCGCTGGCGATGGTGGTGGAGTAGGCTGAGCAGCCGACGATGGAGATGACGCGCTTGGGTTTGGCATAGTACGAGGAGTACCAGCTGGCTGTGGCCGTGGTGCTTGGGAGAGCGAAGAAGCCGATGGCACGGCTGGCTGAGCACGCAATGGTTGAGCTGAAGAAGCTGGCGCGGTTTGTGGCCGAGCTGGTTGAGCAGCCGGGCTACCGGGCCGAGATGTTTGTGCGCTTGATGGTGCTGCCGCCGATTGCGGTTTCTTTGCATTCATCTGTTTACGCTTGGCAAGCCATTCATCGAGGAAGGACGACCCACCGCCAGCTCCAGCTGCACCCCCTGGGCGCCCTGCTCCGGCTGCTGGCTGGCTGGGCTGCTGCACACTAATACGGGCAGCTATATCGCGCTCAACTTGGTCGCGCGGCCGGCCATACTTCGCGGCCGAGAGTTTCTTGAGAGCACCGCTCAATTGCTGGTTTGGCTCGCCCATTGGTGGAATCCACGCCATACTAAATGGCGCTGACGGCGTACCATTAATCTGCGCCACACAGACCGACTCGAAGTTTGGTAGCTTGGTCAAATCCTCAGCAGTAAAGACAGGCGTATAGCGCTTAACCATAATCTCAGCATCAGTCGTACCAATTCGGCCGGTAATGGTTGTACCAACGTTACCAAGGATAGCCTCGCGCAGTTCTTCCTTGAGCTGCGTCATAAACTGGTTAGCCAAGACCAAACTCAAGCGATACTTACGTGCCTCACTAAGGATCGTCTCGAAGCTATCGGTGGCAAAGTTCTGGAACTCGTCAACGTAGAGCGTAAAGTCCTTGCGCTCGTGCTCGGGGATATTAGCCCGAGCCATCGCAGCCGCCTGGAACTTCATGACGAAGATGATACCAAGCAGCTTCGAGTTGAGATCGCCCATCTTACCTTTGGAGAGGTTAACAAGCAAAATCTTGTTGTTATTCATAATCTCAGGGAAGTTGAAGCCACTCTTGGTTTGACCAATGATGTTACGCATTGCATCGTTGCTAATAAATGGACCAAACTTGGAGATCACCCAGCTAATCAAGTCACCAGCTTCATTAGAGCGCTGCGAGGCTGGGAACTCCTTCGTCCAAAAGTCCAGCACCTGCCGATCCGTCACGTATTTGAGCTTAGCATTGCGGAATTGCTCATCCACCAGCAGCTTTGGTACATCGACGAACGTCCCGCCCGCAGGATCAGCCATCAGCAGCAACGCACAGTTACGGAAGATGTGCTCGAGACGTGGCCCAACGATACCGGTGTGGCCTGGGTCGTACAAGCCATAGAGCATGTTAATCGCCTCCTGCACCAAGAAGTCCTTCTGGTCGGGGTGGTCGAACTCAAACATATTGAGGCCAATTGGGTTGCTCATATCGCCTGGGTCGAAATAGACAATATCCTCCACCCGATCACGTGGTACTTTAGCGAGCAGCGCCTCAGCCAGGTCACCGTGTGGATCAACCAAGGCAAAACCCCGCCCCGCCAGCATATCCTGGTAGGCCAAGTTCTCTTGCAAGACCGACTTACCCACACCCGTCTGACCAATGATATGGATGTGACGGCGACGGTCTTTATCAGCCAGGCGAATCGGCTTGCGCACGCCACGGAACTCATTGTAGCCAAGCAATAGCCCCGTCTCCATCACCTCTGTTGGGCCATCGACTTGCTTGCTCATTTGGCGCTTGACTTGCGAGGTAGGAATGCTATTTTGGTCTGGCAAATGGAAGAGGGTTGCAAGCTCTACTGAGTTGAGAATATCGCGACTATTTGCCTGCGGGAAGAATCGGAAGATGAAGGCTGTCGCGAGCTCATCGACGTTCTTAGTAAGATTAAACTTAAAACCATTAAAGCTCGGCGAATCAAACAGTGCAAACGCCGCCACAATATTCTTGAGCAGCACCTGCGAGCGTGCTGCCGTATTGGACGACACCACCACACGGATCATTACCTCATAGCCAGGGTAGCGAATCTTCTCTTGGATAGCATCGACCTTAGCCTGCTCCACCGCACTGAGCGGCTTCTCGGCTTGGAATTCCTTCTTGTCACTTGCCTCAGGTGGCTTCCATAGTGCCTGCATGACATCGCGCGCCGAGAGGCCACTGCCGCCGCTACTCTTTTTCTCACCCTTGTTCTTGACGATCTGCTCAGCAGCCGAGATGGAGCGCTTTGTCCATTTCTCATACGCTGGGCGGATCAAGAATTGGATTCCCACCCCATCTTCACGCCCAGCCGAAGACACTGCATTAAGCAGCGCCCGCGACGCATCGCGCTTAGACTCCATATAGGTGGAAATCGGGTAAATAAATTCTTTGCGCAGAGTAAACTCACCACCAATCGTCCCACTCGCCTTGCCTACCTTACTAAACACCGAGTGTTCCGACACCTCCTCTAACCGTGCCGACGGGTAAGCTGCAGCAATTGCCTGGCGCACTGTGTCTGTCAGCACTGTTGGCACCACTGCATAGTAATACACCAGACCCTCACGCGCTACAATCTCAAACGACACATGACGCTGCCCATAAATCCGACTCATAAAGCCCTTAGTGCTAGTACTCGCAATGATGTTATACATCACTTGGGCCTGCGACAGCACTTCCTCTGTGAGGTCACGCTTGTCGCGCCCACCACCGTCGATATCATCACTAGCGGGCGGCAAGTGGATGAGGATCGGCACCATCTTGAGGCCACGCTCATAGTTCTTGGCCTCGCGCATACTGTTGCGATAAACGATAAAGGCAACAAACAAGATGATAAGAATAAGACCAGCCGAGCCAAAAACAATAATGAATGTGGTGACAGTATTCATCTAGTTCTCCGTTGCGCCAATTTTGCGCCCATAGCGTTTGTAGATATAGTCGCGCTGCAGAGCACTGACCTGCTGCTCGCGCTGGTAGGGGTCGTCTTGGGTGTCCTTGATGATTTGCTTGAGCTTGATAACCCAGTCTTTCTCGATCAGATCTTCGTCTGCAGCAGTTGCAGGAGCAGCCGTGACGGTTGTATCCGGGTCGGGCTGTGGCGCAGCAATAACCGTGGTAGGAAGAGCTGGCAGCGTGAGGCTCTGCGAGACCATCGGCATCATTTCATGCGTGTCAGCGGGCTGTTGCTCGCTCCGACGCTCGGGCATGAGCGCAGGAAGCCGCTCATGCGCCTGAGGCGCTGGCGAACGGTAGATATTCTGGTTGTTTGCCCGAGGCTGCTCGGGGAAACTATTGAATCGCGGCTGTTGTGGTCCCATATTCTGCCTAAATTATACCATAGGCTGCGCTGGTGCAATAGGTGTGAGCATAATCATCATATCTATGGCGCTTATGCTCATTATTTTGCTATACTAGCGTTATGGAGCATGAATCTCCCTCACCAGCATCGCGTTTGCAGCGACACCAACAGCGCTGCACGCAAGCGCGGCGGCGCATGGTTATCTTGCTTGCGCTACTTGTCTGTGCATTATGTGGCCTCGTTGTTACCCTTATTGTCGTCCATGTGGTGCGCCCTGCTGCACCGCAGCCTTCCCCACCAGCCGCACGCACAACCGACAAAACAGACGAGAAATACTCCTTCGTCGATTCGCACTACCAAGGCATCCGCTCGAAGCTGGTCAGCCGCACCTCTGCTAAAGAAAAGGTCTCTCTGGAATATCCGCTGACAGGCAATAACACGATCGACACTACTATCGCGAGCGCCATTGACCAGCTTGACCACGAGTTTCGCCAAAGCGTCGCAGCTGGCCGCACCTTCCACCGGCCAATGACTGAGGCAATCAGCTACCAAATTACCCACAATACCAATACTGCCCTATCCGTTATTATCCAGGCTAATCAAGACACTCACGGAGCTCACCCCGCTAGCTTTACCCGATTTTGGACATTCAACAAGCAGACCGGCGCGGCTATCACTCTGCGCGACCTCGTTGGTGGCAATACCGCATATCTCCGCACCATCATTGACGCGGCGCAGCGCTCTGTTGCTGCCACGATTGCCGAGCGCCAGCAGCCAGCCGTCGATCTTGGCGAAATGGTCACAGAAGACGCACTCACCAACTTCATTATCACCAATGACAATACACTTGCCTGGCCCTTTAGCCAAGCTGCGCTCGTGCCGTCATCGTATGGCACAATGACGATCTCTCTCCCCTTCACGAGTATCCTCGCCGCATTGCAAACCACCCAGGCGCGGCAGATTGCGACTATCCCTGCTCTGCCAAAACCACAGCCAAAACCAATCGCTGTCCCCGTGCCAGCCGCATCAGCACCTTCTGGATCGTGCGCTCAAGCCTGCATTGCCCTCACCTTCGACGATGGGCCTGGGCCATACACAAACGAGCTGCTTGATACCCTAGACCAATACGGTGCAAAAGGTACATTCTTCATGATTGGCAGCAAAGTTGCAGCTCGTGCTGACGTCGCGCGCCGTATTCACACCAGTGGTCACCAGCTGGGTAATCACTCGTGGAGCCATCCGGTTCTGCCACAGTATAGTGCAGAAGCAATCGGTAGCGAGATCGACCGAACCAACAGTGCCATCACCCAAGCAACAGGCGTTGCACCGACTATCATGCGCCCACCATATGGCGCAGTAAATAGCGTTGTTCTCGAGCAACTACGCCAGCGTGGTATGGCCTCCATCTTATGGTCGGTCGATACGCGCGATTGGGCCGATCGCAATAGCACCATCGTCTGCAACCGTGCCGTTGCTGGTGCGCGTCCAGGCGCTATCATCCTCATGCACGACATCCACCCCACCTCTGTGAATGCTGTGCCCTGCATCCTCAGCACGCTCAAGCAGCAAGGCTATCGCTTCGTCACCGTGCAGACGCTACTAGGCAAGACTGTACCCGGTGTAAATTATCCGTAGGAATATACACCTGAATATTAAAATTTTTTGAGTATCTACTCTTCTTTCTTATGCTTATACAAGTCAGCATTGTAAAAGCAGATTAATGCACTATATGAAATACTTATCGGATTAATGATGGTGTTGTCGTCGCTTTATCTAATGAGATAAGACGAGGCAAGCATTCACAGAAGGAGAAAGTAGATATTCGGTAATTTAAGCTCCAGCGTTTCATTGCACTTCGCTTCTCTGATGTATACTAAACCTTAGTATATTCTGCAAAAAGCTGCATCGTCATTTTGTTGGGTACTCTGTACCAGGCCAGCTGTGTGCTTTATAGAACTGCGTTATCAATATCAAACACCTTATACTTCGACATTGCCCCACGCACTAGCTTTACTCGAGACTGCGGCACGCCAAAATACTGAGCCAGCAGCTTAATAGCCGCTGCATTCGCCCGGCCCTCAATTGCTGGCGCCTTGGTGTAGATGATATACACGCCGTCGCTACCCACCACGACTTCTTCGCGGTGGCGGGAGTTGGGCTTGATAGTGGTGGGGATTTTCATGGAGTTCAGTCCTCTACTTTCTGCACTCTATAAGCTTTCATTCAAAAGATCAAAGAATCGATCAAAGAAATCTCTCAATTTTTCCAGCACTGTTTCACGTTTTTTGCTACGCTCTCCACTAGGCGAAAAACGCGACATTGGTGGCAGTATCCGCGATAGACCTGTGCCGGTTGATTGTATATATCCGTCGCGAAAAGCATTTTCAACAAACCTATATGTCGCTTTTTTATCTAATTTTTCATCATCAATAATCTGGTCTAGCTCTTTGATTTTTCTTGACTTCACAAACTCCTGCCAATCACGGTCAACCGAACTATCAACGGTAAGCGACGCGATAAACTGCTCGATCAAATCCTTTTTATTACGCAGCTCTATAGATGAGTTAACGGCTTTATCAATATCGACTAAAATCTCTTTATTATTCAAATGGCTATCATGATACTGCCGAATCAATTCCAGGATGTAATCAATATTTATTTCAACCTGTTTGATGAGCTCCATTTCAAAAACCAAATCATCGTTGATATTCTCCTTGCTCTCATCAGATTTCGGTCGCAGCTCGTTGTAGAGGTCGATGTACATACTATGATAATCTTGCACATCTCGCTGGCTCAAAATCTCTTGCCCGATGAATTCATCAAAACTAGACAGAATATTTTTTACCCTCAGAATTGCACCATATAGCTTCACAAATTCCTTTTGTTCTTGCTCACCAGTAATCATCTCGCCCACTGGAAATTTATCTTTTAGTTCCGCGATCAAATCAACATAGCCTGGCGTTTTCTTTCTAGCGTCTTCATAGCCCTCATAGTAATCCCGGAAAGGACGCAGCAATACAACACCTTTCGCCTCTTTGTCACCAAACAGTGCCAACGCCTCGTTAGTCGCCTCCTCCAAATTGCGAAATGCCACGATGTTTCCATAGGTTTTAATTGAATTAAGGATACGATTCGTCCGTGAATACGCCTGGATCAACCCATGCATTCGCAAGTTTTTGTCAACCCACAGCGTATTCAACATTGTGGCATCAAACCCTGTCAAAAACATATTCACCACGATCAACACATCAATCTCTCGATTCTTCATTCGCAGGCTGACGTCTTTGTAATAATTCTGAAACCGCTCAGCGCTGGTATCATAATTCGTGCCAAACGTTGCATTATAATCACGAATTACATCCTCCAGAAAATCACGCGACGAGACATCAAGCCCATCAGTACGTTCCGAATTTTCATCATCCATGCCGTCCATTTCTAGATCAGGATCATTGGCTCCGTAGCTATAAATCGTAGCAATTTTTAACCGCCTCGACTCAGGAATGTCAGACTGCTGTCGCTTAAACTCATTGTAATAAAGCTTGGCTGTATCAATTGAATTCACCGCAAAAATTGAATTAAATCCACTCAGCCGAATTTTATCTTTTGCCTCTTCAACTGCCGCTCTGTCTCGTGCCGACGCAACTTCATGTACATTCATCAGCCGCGTAAATGCGTAATATTTGGCATTACGCATCGTTTTTTGATCAAAGTGATCACGGATATATTGCACAACATTACGAATACGCTCCGGAGCGTTCAATGCCCGCTCGCGATCAATATCTCGCACTTTCTGTTGATCATCGACCTCGTCCGCCTCGCGAATCGTCCGAATGTAGTCGATTCGAAACGGCAACACATTCTTATCAGTAATCGCATCAACTATGGTGTAGGTATGCAGTTTATCACCAAACGCCTGCTCGGTTGTCCGTAGATTGACTCGCCCGCCACTGGACGCATTATCAGCAAATATCGGCGTACCAGTAAAACCAAACAAATGATAATTACGAAAACTTTTAGTAATAGCATGGTGCATATCGCCAAATTGCGAACGGTGGCACTCGTCAAAGATGATAACCATGTGATCATCAAATACCTTGTGGCCTTGATTGCGCTTGATAAATGTATCTAGCTTCTGGATGGTCGTAATGATAATTTTAGCGTTTGGATCGCCCAATTGCCTCGTCAAAACCCGCGTGCTGGTATTACTATTCGCTGCGCCCTCCTGAAACTTGTCGTACTCTTTCATCGTTTGATAGTCGAGGTCTTTGCGGTCAACCACAAAAAGCACCTTATCAATATAGTCCAGCTTACTCGCCAGCTGAGCCGTCTTAAAACTCGTCAACGTCTTACCGCTACCTGTGGTATGCCAAACATAACCGCCGGCCTCAATCGTACCGAGTTTTTTGTAATTTGTAGCAATCTGGATGCGATTCAAAATACGCTCAGTCGCCACGATCTGGTATGGGCGCATCACCAGCAATAATTTATCGCTGGTAAATACGCAATACCTCGTTAGCACGTTCAGTAGCGTATGCTTAGATAAAAAGGTCGCCGTAAAATCTATCAAATCGGTAATCGGGCGATTATTAGCATCTGCCCACCAACTGGTAAACTCAAAGCTATTACTGGTCTTTTTACTGCGACGCGAATCCGATTTACCCGCCTCATTGATATGCTGCCAGCGCGTCGTATTACTATAGTATTTTGTATGAGTACCGTTACTAATCACAAACAGCTGCACATATTCAAACAGCCCGCTGCCCGCCCAAAAACTATCCCGCTGATAGCGATTAATCTGATTGAAGGCTTCCTTTAGGGGAACACCGCGCCTTTTTAGCTCGATATGCACGAGCGGCAAACCATTCACCAGTAGCGTCACATCATAGCGATTATCCCGTGCGCCCGATACCTCGTATTGATTGATCACCTGCAAGCAGTTCTTGTGGATATTCGTCTTGTCTAACAAGTAGATGTTACGTTCTTCTTCGTTATCACACTTTAGGAGTTGAATGTGATCTTCTTGAATTTTAAAGGTCTTGTCAGCGATATCTTCATTGCCATTAGCGATCCGCTCTGCGAAGAACCGCTGCCACTCAGCATCGGTAAACGTGTAATCATTCAACTTCTCCAACTGCGTGCGCAGATTCTCTGTCAAATCAGCCTCGCTCTTGATCGGCAAATATTCATACGCTTGCGCTTGCAATTGCTTAATTAATTCCTGCTCTAGTTCTGCCTCGCTCTGATAACTCGTTGCCCGTTGGTATGGCGAGACATAGTCGCTGACGACAGTGCTGTCGCTATTTTCAGCAATCACGTCATATTTCATTTTGAACACTCCAACTCTTTGAAGGTTAGTAATTTATTGCGGTAATACTCGTATTGCTTGCGGCGGGCTTCAATCTCGGCTGGCAAGCCAATAGAAATGTCGTTTACGAGTGCGTCGAATTTATCAAGGATGGAGACAATTTGCTTTTGCTTTTCGAGAGATGGGGCGGGGACTTTAAACCTCTTAAGACTATCGGCAGATAACCGTATAACTTTTGTGCCTGTAACATATCTCCGCTTGTAAGTCATAAAATTGTCTGATTGTAGGACATACGTCAAATATTTACCGCTGATATCTTTATTTGGTCTAAAAATAAACATATCACCAGAAACCCCAATAGTCTCATATCCATTCCAATAACAAGGTTTACATACATCATTTATATTTTCACTCGTACCGGCAATCAGCACATCTCCTCGTAAAGCTTTCTTAAGCTTTTGAAATACTTCTTCGGAAGTAAACGATTTTGTATCAGTCGCCTCTGAGCCATAATACGTATAAATCTGCCCATAATGAATACACGGAAACCCCTCTTCTGTAAAATCCTTTTTCTGTAGTCCGTTCCCACGTATAAGTTCGCCTACTTCACCTATCGGCTTCCACACTACATCATCCTCAAACGTCAAGAGCGTATTGCGGTAGTATTCATATTGTTTCTTTCTCGCTTCTAGCTCTGCTTCTAGCTCTGCTTCTAGCTCTGCTTCTAGCTCTGTAAACGAGTCTAGCACACGCACAATCTCTTTTTGAATCTCAAGAGGCGGGATAGGGATACGAAAATCTTCTATCATTGGTTTTCGTATGGATGTAACCGTTGCATTCACTGCTTTTAAGGTTATGAAACTCTTAAAGTGACTCATAAAATAGTATAGGGCGTATTTCGTATTCACTTCATCAGTTGTGAATACAATTCTATAAGCTCGCTGATGAAGGTCATATTTTCCATTCACGTAATGAAATATATCACCAACTCCACCTTCTCCAGGTATAATAATTGCTTCCTCATCAAATGAGTACTTATCTATTCGGGCTACTATTTTTGATCTTACATAAAATGGGTATTGACCATTTTCAACAGCATCCTTTCTATCAGACCTGCCCGTACCTATTACAGCCTTATCGCCAACTCTGGCAAATCTAGCTCCGTCTGGGCACAGCTCTTTAATCAAATCATCAATTTTACTCATAACTCTCCTTTATTAATCGTATTTTATAGGTCTTCCATTTAATTTAGTTACCGTCATATAAACATTGCTTGTTGTTCTCGTCATCGCAGTATAGAGATTGTTAGTTTTTAAGTCATTAGCTAAAATCACAATATCTTGCTTGATCGTTAGACCTTTTGCCTTTTTAATCGTATATACTTTACCAGACCAATTGTCTATATATTCTGCATACCTCGAAGTCCTTTTCACATAAAGCAGAGTTCTTGTACTATTATCTAAGTCTTTTACTGTGTCAGCCGTAACTTGACAGACAATACCAGCACTGTCCTTTCCTTTTCCATAAATTTCTACGCCAACAACTTGCCTAATCCACTTACAGACACCCTCAGGACATCGACAACTTCGGAGGTTTTCTTCGTTAGAATTAAGTTGCTTGAACCAATTTCCGCCACCATTTATATTTTGGTTACTATCTCCAAGTAGTCTTACGGGGAAATCATTATCATATAAAAGCTTTGCAAAATCCTCTCTAAAACCCAGCTTCAGGTCTTGAGCTTCATCAATTATAATATAGTCAAACCTAGATCTTAAAATCCACAGAATTTGCTCTGGATATTTATTTATCAAAAAGCCGCCTAAAGCTCCTGCTTGGTCATATGTCACATGAAGTTCATTATTAAATATATATTTAAGCGCATCACGATTGGGGAATCTTCTGGTCGTGATGCTCTCTACAGCATCATTAAGAGTAGTGTTCACTATGCTATTTCGATTCCTTATAGTACCGTCGAGGTCGAAACTAATATTTCTCGCATTCTTTTTTTGAATTGACTCTCTTTTAGCCTCCTGATTTAATACTATACCCTTGCAATTGGCAGCAAGCGGTATAAAAGTAAGCATTTTTGGTAAGATATACGAGAAAAATAACGAATCTATAGTCAGCCCAAGATATCCAGCATTAGAGATTTCATTCACCACTTTATTATTGAATGCTAGATATAAACCGTTCTTATTAGATTTCATAAACATTATCGAATCGGTCGTCTTACCGGATCCAGCAACGCACTTAATCACCCTCTTTGAATGCATCTGTAATTTCCTTTATGACATGCCAATCTGATAAATCAAGACTATCAACGAATTCTAGTGCAAAGCTGGCTTTAGATTTATTGTCTTTCATAACCATAATATCTGTGTGTTTCTTATGTGGCTTAAGATGCCCTACATACTCTGAAAGTTTACTGTTATTGTACAAGTCAGTCTCAAGCGTGTTATCAACCATTACTAGAGTGATTCCAGATTCATCACATATCGTTTGAAGGTTTTTAAATCTTGAAGTTGGTTCATTACCATCACTACTCTGCGATCTATCGTTGTCACTTACTACTACGCATTTCTTACCCAAGGCATGAGCCAGCCTCACATATGGTTCAAACATAATTCCAGCCACATTAACAATCGTCCAATTTAGTTTATTATCGCTTACATATTTTCGTAATAGTATTTCCTCTGAATAGCCTTCAACTAATACTATATTGTCTGCAACCAACATTTCGCCTCTACCTGGACAAAGAAACGCATTAATTTTACCAAGAGAATTTTCATCGATATTTAAATCCGACACACTACCCTTCGTTGAGTCTATTATTCTTTCAATTTTGAACTCATTTACAGCAACCGGTGAGTGGGTAGTGGCTAAGATAAATACATTTCCAAACGCTTCACTTTTCATTTCAAAAATTAGATTTCTCAACAACGCTGGATGAAGATGGTTTTCTATTTCATCTAATAGAATTACTGTATTTTTTCCGCTTAAGGTGTTCAATAATATATTCGCTATTGCCCTATAGCCTGAACCTACTTTGTGTTTGTAAGCAGTATCTTCTCCATCAACAACGTATAGTTTTTCGTTGCTTATCTCTGGTACAGTTGAGTCTATATCAAGATCAAAATTAAACTTTTTAGCTAGATCTTTGAATTTACCCACTTTTCCTTTTATTTGCCCTTTTATGCCTTCTCGTGAACTTTGACGAAAAGCTTCATACTCTTCTTCTGAGTCGAGCAAGTTTCTTACTCCGGTAACCAAACCAGGCGATACAATGTCCTCTATGCGCATCAATGGTATCATATGGACATCTGGTACTTTATCATCAGCATAAACTACATCACGACTGACAGTGTTTCCCTCTATGTCAAAGAATTCTTTTATATACCTACCTCTTGGAGCTTTTTTAATTACAACCTTGAACCCACACTTCTCAGTCCCATCGGGTAGTGGTATATTAAAACTCGGTATTGAATCTTTATCAAGCTCTAATATTATCTCAATTAAATTATTATCATCCCCTTTATAAAAATCACTTTTATCAACTTTCATATAGGAGTTATTTATGGCACTGAATGCTAATTTTATACCTTCGAGTATATTTGTTTTTCCACTATTATTCTTTCCAATAATGATATTTAGCTTATCGTTAAAAATAAACTTCTTATCTTGCATGTTTCTAAAGTTATGGAAAATAACCGATTTAATCATACTCCTGATATCCTCACATTATTGCGCTAGCTAGGCTACACCTTTCAATTTCTTGGCTGTTTTCTTAACATTATCCAAATAATCCTCTTCCACACCACTCAAATTTTTCGCCTTATACTTACAGTACTCAACTAGCGTTTTCTCTTTGGCTTGCTTGGTACTGATTTTGCCATCATTGTCTAATAGTTTGCGACTAGTTGAACTAAGAATAATACCAAGCTCACCTTCATCAAAAATATTTTTATATGCTCGCTGCCATTCGCTTTATCGTCAACGTAAACAATGATATTGCCGTTATCTCGCGTCATCATTATCCCCCTCGAGATCCGCAACTATCGTATCAATCTCTGCCCTTAATTCCGACTGGCGAGCCACGATCTTTGCAATGTCAGTATTGAGCTCAGTGATGTCGATCACTTCTTTTGTATCTTCAGCTTCAACATACGAGCTAACTGATAGGTTATAGTCATTGGCGACGACATCTTCGTAAGTAGCGACTTTCGCAAAGTAGTCGATATTTTGCCGATCAGTAAAACTATCCAGGATATTCTGCCGATTTTCCTCGCTCAGCTTATTTTTATTGCCTTTGCGCACAAACTCGGCACTAGCATCGATAAACAATACGTCATTTGTCACCCGGCTCTTTTTCAAAACAAGGATACAAGTGCTAATCGTCGTACCGAAGAACAGGTCTGGTGGCAGTTGGATAACGGCATCAACATAATTGCTTTCTACCAGATATTTACGGATTTTTACCTCAGCACCGCCGCGATATAGTGCTCCAGGAAATTCAACAATCGCTGCCGTACCGCTCTCGCTGAGCCAGCTCAACATATGCATCGTGAATGCCAAATCAGCTTTACTGCGCGGCGCCAACACTCCAGCTGGGCTAAAGCGGGGATCATTGATGAGCATCGGATTACTGTCGCCGTCCCATTTGATACTGTATGGCGGATTTGAGACAATCGCATCAAACGGCTCGTCGTCCCAGTGTTTCGGATCTTTCAGCGTATCGCCGTGGGCAATATTAAACTTTTCATAATTAATATCATGTAGAAACATATTAATGCGACAAAGGTTATAGGTCGTAATGTTAATCTCTTGCCCATAAAAGCCTTGCCTGACATTATCCTTACCCAGAACTTTCGCAAACTTCAGTAGTAGTGAACCGGAGCCTGCTGCCGGGTCATACACTTTGTTTACCGAGGTTTTGCCAACAACAGTAATTTTTGCCAAAAGTTCGCTCACTTCTTGTGGCGTGAAGAACTCGCCCCCAGATTTTCCGGCATTACCAGCATACATGGTCATCAGATACTCGTAAGCATCGCCAAAAGCGTCAATCGTATTATCTTCAAATTTGCCAAGCTCCAATTCGCCAATAGCGTCCATCAGCTTCACCAATCGCTCATTGCGTCTACCGACAGTCGGACCTAGCTTGTTACTATTAACGTCCAAATCGTCAAATAATCCACGGAAATCATCCTCACTGTCAAAGCCCTTGGCCGATTGCTCAATGTTACGGAATATTTTACTCAGCGTTTCGTTCAAATTTTCATCATTTTTGGCACGCTTACGAACATTCTCAAAAAGTTCGCTTGGTAAAATATAAAACCCTTTGTCGTTCACCGTATCTTTACGACCAAACTCCGCCTGATCGTCACTCAGTTCAGCGTAATTAAAATCAGCCACACCAGTTTTACGCTCTTCAGCATTAATATAATTGACTAGATTTTCCGATATAAACCGGTAAAATAAGAACCCTAGCACATACGCCTTAAAGTCCCATCCATCGACTGATCCGCGCAGGTCATTGGCAATTTTCCAAATAGTATTGTGAAGCTTGCTGCGTTCTTGTTCTTTACGATTATCCCCTGTTGTCATGCCCCTCATTATACTGCAAGCAAGCCTAATTAACGAGGCTGGTTTGAGCACCTTATCGTCGTCGGTTGTTCCCCCACCCCACAGTCTGCTACAATAAAATCATGTCCGAGCCGCGCGGAGTAATTTATGTTATGACCAGTGCCATTGATGGCTTGGTCAAGATTGGTAAGACCAGCACCGACCGCTTTGAGGCGCGCATGCAATACCTTGAGTCCAACGGCTATTCTAATATCACTGGGTTGCAGCGGCTGGTCGCCATTGAGGTAGATAATTACCACAAGAAGGAGCAGCTCCTGCACGAGGTCTTTAGCAAGCACCGCATTGGCCGGAGCGAGTTCTTTGCGCTCGATGAGTATCTTATCCAGCGGCTGCTGCTCGCCCTTGATGGTACGCAGATTTACCCCAAGCCAGCTCAATCCACCAGCAAGGCCGATTCGTTCGAAGCCGTTACCACCGCGCACCAGCAAGACCAGCGCTTTAGCTTTTATAAAAAGGGTATCGACAAGGGCGCGAGCATCCACTTCATCAAAGACCCAGCTATCACCGCCGTTGTAGCCGGCCCGCGCGAAGTCTCCTACGGCGGCAAAACCTGGCGCCTGTCTGCCCTCACCCGCCTAATCTACACCCAACGCGGCGAAGTCAACAACTCCGGCGCATACCGCGGCGCCGACCACTGGATGTACGGTGGTGTGAAGCTGACGAAGCTGGTTGATAAGATACAGAGCCAATGACGCACTCTCGTTAGTTCAGGTGTCGATCTTTACTGAATCACACTCAATCCAGGCCACAGGGCGTTTAATGAGGTAAGATCATCAATCGAGCTGCCAAGCAAAAGATAATCAAGAAAATCTCTCTATTGACAGACTCTTTATTGTTTTAATATACTATGAATGAATATAAAAATTTATTCATTCAGAGCATTCTAACGAAGGAGGTTACGAGCATTGGACAAGAAGCAAGCATTAAAAACAGCCGCCTATGATGTCTTCTCAAAAAAGGGTTATAAGGAGGCCGGGATCTCAGAAATCGCTAAACGTGCTGGCGTAGCAGTTGGTTCTTTTTATAACTACTACAACAATAAGGAGGCTATCTTTCTCGATGTGTACGTTGAGGAGAACGACCGCGTTCGCCAAGCAATGATGGATGATATCGATTGGCAGCAGGATTTGGTCAAACTTGTGAGGCAGATTTTTGAGCAGTCACGTAGCCTCGTTTCGTCCAATAAAATCCTGGCGGAATGGCATAACCCAGCCATCTCTCGCACGCTGCGCAGCCACTATTCTTCGGGCAAAGGCAAAGCCGCCAATACCTTTCATCAGTTTTTAGTCGAAACGTTTACTAATCGTATGGTGGCAGAAGGATATTCAGAGGAGAAGATTCAGAATATTTTACAGGTTTATAATTTGTTTTACTACATGGATATACATATCACGGAAGGTGATTTTCCGGGTATCAGTAGGACGCTGGAAATACTTGCCACTAACTTTGTTAAAGGGATTTTTACATCATGAAAAGGAGTGAAAAAATGGTAATCATCGTTATATCTATTCTTGCGGCTACAGGCCTTATCGCTTGGGGTGTCATCGCCTACTTAGGGAGAGGCCAAACGTTATCGGTCAAATCTATCGAAAATCCTAGCGGAGACCTTCATGTCATTCGCCTAACAAAGCCTGATAATATGACATGGAAGACAGGCTCTTACGCCAAGATCACGCTACCCAGCACGGCATCTGGTGGTGAAAAGAATGATCATAAGGGCGAACAGACAAGTCGTTGGCTGAGTATCGCCTCTAGTCCTGAGGATAATGAAATTATTATCCTAACCCACAATAGCGGTAGTCCCTATAAAAAAGCTTTGACTAACCTACCGGCAGGTAGTCAGGTCAAGATGAGTTGGCTGGAATCTTCTTTGTCAGTTACAGACGGCAACGAGCCGCTGATTTGCTTCGCCTCTGATGTCGGTATCTCAGCAATGCGACCAATCGTCAGGCAGTGGGCCGGTAAACGTCCTATCATGCTCTATCACCTAGACAAGGGGGTAAAGGTCTTTGACAAGGAGCTCTCAGAGCTAGCAAACAAAACAGCCAATATGACTTATGAGACCAGCGCTAACCTTTCTCAAAGCCAAGAACGCTTCAAGCAGGCGGTTGATAGACATGGCAACAAGGCTCAATATCTCGTGGCAGGACAGCCCGACGATGTAAAGACGATAAAGAAACTCCTTAGAGACAATGTGATGTATGATAACGTCAAATCAAGTACTTTTCGGGGATTGAAGTAGTGACTGTTATGCGCGTCGCACATAGTGCGCCAGTAGCACCCCACCAGCAAGCAACGCCGCTGTCGCAAGGACAAATTGCCAGAGTGATATGCCAGTGTCGGCTAAGAGGCCGTGGAATTGGCTTGGTTTGGCTAGCTGAGTGGGCTGGTTGGGTTTATTTGGATCGAGCGGATTTGTCGCCAGTGCCGCGCGGCACTCCGACCAAATCGCCTCTGGGTAGCTAGCCGCCAACACATACCACGCTGTCGATGCCACTGAGTTTGCATTAGTTAGTTCATTTGGCAGATCGGCCTTAGATGCGTACTGCCATGCACCATTGGGCCGCTGCGCTGGGTAAGTATCTGCCAAGATTGCCCGCGCCGTGGCCGTGTCCCCAGCGATAGTATGCGCCTGCGCTACGCCATACGTCCCTTCAAACCATACGGTTGGCACGTAATTACCTGTCAGATACGGCGTGTAGCCTTTTGCCGCACCATCGGTTGTTTTGTAGATGGCAGTATGAGCGAGTGCTTGCTTAGCTTTGTCGTATTCGCCAATCGCATTGAGGAAGATTGAGCCCCAACTTGTTGTATCAAGCGCCTTGCTGCTGTCGTTGTATCCTTGATTAAACCGCCCTTCGGGTGTATTCCATAGTTTTGTCACTGTCACTTTAGCAAGTTCGTCTGCCTTTTGAGCATACTGCTTATCTCCCAGCACGCGGGCTGCCCGTTCATACACATGCCACATGTCAGTGTTGTGCTCGGTGGCATGCCACGCAATATCCTTCTTGACGCCATTGTCAATCCGCACTCCGCCGCGGAATAGCCCGGCAGCATCACCAGTCGTCGTCTTCATCGTCTCAAGCCAGCGGAAGGTATCAAGGATCATCTGGCGCACCCCTTGCTGGTCACCATATTTTTCCATATAGCGGATGAGCGCATACTGCACGAAGGCGATACCACCAGTATAATAAATCGGCTGCTGGATTCCTGTATAATCAAGCTGGTGCGCACTCGCCGGGAAGGCCCCCTTCTGCTCACCCGTCTTGACTTGGATGACACTGAGGCCATGCACCAGCTTATCTGCCATTGCCCGATCGCCTGCACCAATTGCCACCAGTAGCGCCAGCGACTGATCATACACATAGCTGTACGACTCACGTGGCGTACCATAGCCGTCTTGGCCCGGTGCATACTCATACGAGCGAATAAGTCCCACCAGCTCTGGCTTGAAATACTCGGCAATGATGGTTTTAGTTGCCGTGTCATAGAGGCGAATTAATTTATGCCCCTTACCTACTGCATCGAAGCTAAAGGTATTATCTGCCTGGGCTGGCTGCGTAGCTTGGAGGTATTCTTTATCAGATACCGCGTAGAGCTGCACCTCAAGATTCTTATACGTAACAGGTCGCGGCCAGCTCTCACCAATCTGCTGCCCCGTCACTTTGTCGTATAATCGGAAGTGCCATGACCCCGCAAACGCCGGATTGACAGGTGAGAGATCAAGCGTCCATGTGCCATCCGGCTGTACCACCGCTGGTGCAACGGTCGTTTGCTCATACTCAGCATCACTGTAGAGATACGCCCGCACTTCACGTGGATTAGCCCCAGTTGGTGCTGTTCCTTTTACTGTGCCGCGGTAACCTTCGGCAGCATGTGCAGCATGAGGAACCGTGAGCGATGTCGCACTTTCGGTTTGTCGTGAGCGCGCAAGCGAGAAGCGCCCGCTCACCTTTGCTTGGTGGTCAAAGCCATAGGCCTGTGCTGGTGTGATGGTACTACCATCACCCTGATTACGCTTAGGCTCCATCATCTGTTTGAGCCATGCCATCGCGCGAGCTGCTGGTGCTGAGTCAGTCGCCAGTGGCCGACGCACTGCCCTGAACAGCTGATCATTTGTACCACACAGCGACGTATTCGCCCGTACTGGCGGAGCTATCGCCAGCCCATAGAGTGCACCGCATAGCAGCACGACGCTCAATCCCCATCGTTTCATTATTTCCCCTCCGAAATACTCTTATGCTTATATTTATAGCACACTTTAGCCGTATCGCATATATGTCATAGCGATTTTACCTATCGGTATGAGCCACTAATGTTATGCGCTATACTTCGACTACATAGAGGTACTCAGATATCACCATTAATCCTAACCATGATATATCAAGCTATTATTTTCCTACTTTAAATAACTTCAATTCGTTATTCTCTCGTAGCACCAATTTGCCTCATCAGCAATCTTGTATTAGGCTAGAAGGAGGCAGGGTTGGCACCTTGCATACCAATATCGTTAAAGCCGCACGAGGAGTACTCCATGGCACAAAATTTTACGATTAGCGGTAACAAACTCAAAGGCTACCAAGCAGTCGCCGACGGCACTGGCCGCGTCCACTTTGTGGGCACCACCCAGGAGGAGGTCATCGACCAAACCAGGCGCTATATGCGCCAGCACGGTGGTGGCGAGCTCAGGATCCAGCGCGCCGACGGTAGCGCCCAGTATCGCGATGCCGATACCGTCCCACCCAAGAAGGATCCCTTCCCGCCGCAAGGATAGCACTCATCCTCACAATACCTCTGCTCTTGGCAGAGGTATTGTTATGTCAGAAGAAAATACTAATTACTTGAGAAGTGTATCAGGCACGCCAAGTATCCGTGCTAGCGCATACTGGAGCAAAAAGCTCAAGGATGCCATGCCTGCGCAGAACACTGCAACGATCCGCACTACATGCTGCGACAGTGGTGCCGCACCCGGCCAGATCATTAGGACAATCACCGGCACGACACAAGCCAGCACCTTAATGCCTGCCGCAATGCGCGCGTTGAGGATGGTGCGCTGCTTCTTGCTCACTGGCTGGTGGGTTTTTGCTGCCAGGGGTGCAACTGCTTTCGTTGTCTTTTTTACTACGCGCTCGCCTGTTTTAGCTATATTGCGCGGTAACATGACTAGCATATAGAGACCGCACCCAATCATAACGATGGTGATGATTGCCACGAGTGCAATCGCTATTGGCTGCGGCAAGTCTGCCCCCGAGGGTATACCCTGCGGGAGTGTGATCTCTGGCTGGTCGTGCGGCTCTGGTATGACCCAAAGCGCCTTATCTCGCGTGATATATGGGTAAAGCAGTTGCATTGCGCACCACACCCACAGTAGCAAGCAAAAGAGATATCCCATCGACGCGCAGAAATGCGTCACCAAAAGCGCAAACCGCCGCGGCTGTGGCTGCTTGGGCTGCTCCTTCGACTTTGCTGGCTGAGAAGACTGCGCTACCATAATTACTAGCCATTATACACGACAGCACAAACCGATGCTATGGTGTGCAATTTTACCACTGTTCTAACCGACACTGATTGCTGTTGTTATAGTTATAAAGTTCATCTTTAGTAAAGCAGATGAAAAAGCGACTTAGATCAATCGGGCCTTCGACAAGCGGGAGGAATAGTGTGAAAATCATCAATCACACTTTGTGCAGTTGCAAAATCTGAAAATTCATACGGATCCATTGCTGCTATCTCAGCTGGAGTAACTGTATCGGGGTGCCGCGTTCTGTATTGTGTGGCAGGATAATCGTATTTAAGAGTTGTAGCTGCAAAAACGAGCACTTCATCCTCACTCGTCTCAGTCTTCTCTTCACGGTGCTCTTGTTCGCACTAAGTATTGTGTACCTATCAAAAATAATCTGACTACACGAGCCAGATCAAAATTACTTACAAAAATATGGTCGGGGTGACTGGACTCAAACCAGCGACCTCGCGGTCCCAAACCGCGCGCGCTATCAACTGCGCCACACCCCGATACGTTTTATATCACACGGGCGACCATTCTTTGCGGGAGCAAAATATGGTCGGGGTGACTGGATTTGAACCAGCGACCTCACCGTCCCGAACGGTGCGCGCTACCAAGCTGCGCCACACCCCGCGATACAAGACTTTGCCATCATACCACACAATATGGCAGCTTGTCTACTGTCCTTACTATCAAAGCCAATGTGCCCACTCACAAGTATAAGGCTAGCCTGCGGTGTTCATCCAAGAAACGTAAACGCAACACACGTAAGCACCAACTTCGTGTGCTATAAAATGCGTCGTGATATGTATTACGCCTTGGGCGGTACAATATCTGCTTTAAGCACATCACACGCAGTGGGATATACTGTGCCAGGCTCAAATGTGTAGACAAGCAATTGACCAAAGGGCATCTCTACTGTGCCCATATCTTCCTCCGGGATTCGGTCAAGGTACTTCATAAGCGCACGAATTGTGTTGCCATGCGCCACAATCAGTACGGTCTCACCCGCCTGGAGCCGTGGCAGGATCTCTGACTCAAAATACGGGATCGAGCGCTCATACACATCCTTGAGTGTTTCACCACCGGGTACAGGATAATCCCAGCCGCGCCGAATACCATTAAAGGCCTTCTCGCCAATCTCTTCTTTGACTTCCCACTTGTTCTTGCCAGTTAGGTCACCGTAGTCACGCTCGTTAAGCTCAGAGGCGTGCACCACCGCAGCATCACTTGAGCGGATTGGGTTATCTGCACCTTCCATCAACGCATCGAGTGTCTCATGCGTCCGTTTGAGTGCCGAAGTATATACCGCATCGATGGTGCGACCACGCAAGAACTCGCCGAGTTGACGCGTATCGCTCTTACCTTTCTCGGTAAGGCTTACGTCCGTCCAGCCTGTCCATTTACCTTGTAAATTCCATTCGCTTTCGCCGTGCCGGCTGATGATAAGTGTTCCTGTCATGTCTCTATTATACGGCACTATTGGCGCGAGTGCTATACACCTACCTACTAAGAGAGTAATGCAAGAACTGTGTAATCGCTCAAGATTCAAAAAGCCCCCGGAAGGGGGCTGCGACAACGGGGTTTTCATTTTCGTTTTTTGGGTATATCGGGTACTTACAGTGAGTAGTTATTTAGCGAACGAAATCGCCTTGGTATACTGATCCGTCGGTACGAGACAACAGCCAGTAGCGATATGCTGCTCCCTCTGGTGCTGCCTCAAGGCTAACACAGCCGGTCTCGCCTGCGCCAAGAATTTGGCCATAGCTCGGGCCGTTGCCTTGGGTTGGCGCCACTGTAAAGGCTGTCGTGCCAGGTGTGCCATCGGGGTAGTTTGCATCAGAAACGCAAAACAGTTTCGTCCCATCGTAGTATTGGACAACGGATGTACCGTTGTCATTGGCTGTCGGCCCGAAACTCTCTGCCGACGCTGGTGCTGTATTAAACAGCAAAGATCCCGCCGCCATTGAGCCAACTGCCAATACGCTAAGGATACCTACCTTTTTGAATGTCATGGGAATAGCCCTCCTTACTGTGTAGGTGCGAAACGAAGAGCGCAGGGTTGCTGCCGCCCTCCGCTTCATTAACCGTTGCCGTAATTATATTGTACCATGTGTGCTAACAAATACAATGCTTGAATCTACAAAATGACCTTTTGTCAATATCCTTGTCTGGCATGAAAATTTTCGCAGTTGGTTCATGCTATTTTAACGGTAATAGCGACTAATTTTCATTCGATGGTATACTAGAAGACATGAACAACTACTCTATCCAAACCATAAAAGCACGACAAATCTTAGACAGCCGCGGCAACCCCACCGTCGAAGCAGACGTCATTCTTGCTGACGGCACGATGGGCCGAGCGGCCGTCCCAAGCGGGGCAAGTACCGGTGCGGGCGAAGCACTGGAGCTACGCGATGGTGGCAACCAGTGGACTGGCAAAGGGGTGAGCCAGGCAGTTGCCCACGTCAACGATATCATTGCTCCTGCACTGGTGGGCCACGATGCGAGCGACCAGCAAGCGATTGATAATGCAATGCTTACTCTTGACGGGACGGATAATAAATCTAAGCTCGGTGCTAATGCCGTTCTCAGCGTTAGCCTTGCCACCGCCAAGGCCGTCGCCAATGCCAAGCAGCAACCACTCTGGCACTACATTGCTGAGCAAACTGGCAGCACACCAAACCTCCCCCTACCAATGATGAATGTCCTCAACGGTGGTGCGCACGCCGCCTTTGCGACCGATATCCAAGAGTTTATGATCATCTGCAAGGGTGCGACAACCTTTGCAGACACGCTCCGCATGGGCACCGAAATCTTCCACGCTCTTGCCAAAGTCCTCAAAGCACACGACTACCCCACTACTGTTGGCGACGAAGGTGGCTATGCACCACGCGTCCGCCAGGGTAACCGCGAGCCACTCGCCTTGCTGAGCGAAGCGATTACCAATGCTGGCTATACCGTTGGCACAGACGTCGTCTTTGCGATGGATGCTGCCTCGAGTGAGTTCTACCACGACGGCCGCTATGAGCTAAAGTGCGAGGGCAAGAGCCTAACCAGTAGCGAGATGATCGACTGGCTGGCTGCTCTTGTCGACGAATTCCCCATTGTCAGCATCGAAGACGGCCTAGCCGAGGGCGACTGGGAAGGCTGGCAGCAGCTCCGCCAACGCCTTGGCGACCGCATCCAGCTGGTGGGCGATGACCTACTCGTCACTAATACAAGCCTCATCCAACAAGCGATTGACCAAGATGCAGCGAATGCACTCCTCGTCAAGCCCAACCAAATCGGTTCTCTCAGCGAGACAATCCAAGCCGTGCAACTTGCCCAGAATGCTGGCTGGCGCACCGTGATGAGTCACCGCTCTGGCGAGACTGAGGATACCACAATCAGCCACTTGGCAGTTGGCCTGGGCTGTGGGCAGATCAAGACCGGCTCGCTCTCGCGCACCGACCGCGTAGCGAAGTACAACGAGCTACTCCGCATTGCCGAAGCAGACGAGAGTCTTACTCTCGCGCAGCCATTCAAGCAGTAGTAGCCTGGCCCACCACACGACACTACTTTATGCTACCCACCCTCGCTTGGGGTGGGTGGCTTTTTTAGAATGCATCTCCAGGATCATCTTTTCAGTATCTGGTGATTCACTCATTGCTCATTGCTTCAGATCGCTACAAGAGACAACACCACACACTTGACCCACTGCCAGATTGTAGTTAGCTTCCATACTACATCAAGTAGATCTGTGGGTGAAGACATCTGAGAAATTTAGCACTTAGCTTTAGATATCTTTATCCATCCATCCCACTCTCTAGTAGGATTACACACTATGCTCGTTGATACCATGACGGTCATGCTATTGGCGTGCTGCTGCTCGTGCCGTATAATAGACAGAGATGAGGAGTTATTATGCTAGCAATGAATAAAGCAAAGCGGCAGCCATCTGCGCCGCGTCGTTCGCGTATGCGCATGCCACGCATTTCGATACCAAACTGGATATTCGGTACTATCGCAGTCCTCTTTTTGTTAGTGGGAGGGTATTTACTCCTGCTCACTACATCACCGATCATTGCACCGCACTTTACGAAGCCAATCACTGTAGCGACACTCGCCAAACCTGAAGCCAAAGATAATCGTATTATTATCCCCAAGATCGGCGTTAATATCCCGTACGGCACCAATGGCAAACTCGCACTCGACCGTGGTGCGTGGTGGCGCTACCCAGACCACGGCAACCCTGAGAAGGGTGGTAACTTCGTCGTGGCAGCCCACCGCTTTAGCATCCAGCCTACACCTGGCGGTACAGTAGAAAAATCACCATTCTTTCATATCGACAAGCTCGCCCTGGGCGACCAAATTCTCGCCGACTACCAAGGCAAACGCTACAACTACAAAATTACCAAAAAGTTTGACGTCAAACCAACCAGTGTTGAGATCGAAGCCCCAACAGAAGACGCTCGCCTGACGCTCTACAGCTGCGACTTAGGTGGCGCCAAAACTGGCCGAGTCGTCATCGTTGCCGAGAAGCAGGGTGAGGTTGCATCGTAGCATCGGTGTTCTTGTACACTACAAGATCATTCTTAAATAAAGCAAATTCCTATATCGCTCACACGATAACCTCCCCTATTAATGATCTTATTCGGGCGGCAACTCTTTTTGCCTTTGCAGCCATCTTGGTCTTATGTGCTATCCTATATTTTTGCGGACTCCAAAAGTCATTTCTCCTCTCTTCTTCCTTCTTGGCCGCTTGTCACAGAATAAAAGCTTCTCATTATATCCTAACTCTATCCTATATCCACTATAGAATGGGGGCGTCTCGTCCATACCAACCCTTTTGTGGTGTTGAGCTTATAGATCTAAGACTATCACTTTTTTACATCTATTCATACTCCTGCCTTCATGCAAGAAGCGTATAAGCACCTACTAAGCTGATGGTCAAGCCTGGAGCTGAAGGATGATTAACTCTCAGGCGATTTGAAAGACGTATACCCCTCATTAGCCACACAACGTCACGAAATGGGGATATACTTGAGCTCATGTGCGCATTCACGCTTCGAACTACACACCCACACGGCAAAAAAACCGGCCAATTTACTTGACCGGGTTTTGTCTGTAATGAGTTGAGTCATTAGACTCTATTTGGCAAATTCGATCGCTCGTGTCTCGCGGATTACGTTAACTTTGATTGTACCCGGGTATTGCATAGTACTCTCGATCTTGGTAGCAATATCACGCGCGAGCTTGATGGCACTCAGGTCATCCACTACTTCTGGCCGAACGATGACACGTACTTCGCGCCCAGCACTAATCGCATAAGCTTTGTCGATACCACGGAAGCTGGTCGCAACATTCTCGAGGTCGCGCATTCGCTCGACGAAGTTCTCGGCACTCATGTTGCGTGCGCCAGGCCGAGCAGCACTGGCTGCATCACACACTCGCACAACAATTGCCTCAGGTGTTGTAGCTTCAATATCATCGTGATGAGCTTCAATGGCGTGGCAAATTGCCTCACTCAAACCTGCCTTGCGGGCCAGCTCCGCCCCAATATGGTGGTGCTTGCCTTCCATCTTGTGCGTCACCGCCTTGCCCATGTCGTGGAGTAGCGTGGCGATCTTCACGGTACGCACATCTGCACCAATCTCTGCCGCGATTAGCCCGGCAATCTGGGCCATCTCGGTGCTGTGCTTCAAGACGTTTTGGCCATAGCTCGTCCGGAACTTCAGCTCACCCACAAGGTGGAGAAGCTCCTTCGGAATACCAGCCACACCAATCTCACGTGCCGCATCTTCACCAGCGCGTACGACTTCTTTGTCAATTTGCTTATTTGCCTTGGCCACAACCTCTTCGATGCGACCAGGGTGGATCCGCCCGTCCTTCATTAACATCTCGAGACTCAGGCGTGCCACTTGGCGCCGCACTGGATCAAAGCTACTAAGGACAATCATCCCCGGCGTGTCATCCACTAAAATGTCAACACCGGTGGCTCGCTGCAGAGCTTGGATATTGCGCCCTTCTTTACCAATGATGCGGCCCTTCATATCGTCGTCGGGCAGTTTAATGGCAGTCACCGTACGCTCGGCCGTCACTTCGCTACTCATACGCTCCATCGCTGTCACGAGGATCATCTGAGCCTTCTCCTCGGCATCATCCATCGCTTCGCGCTGCAATTTATCAACCAGGCCAGTCAGGTCTTGGCGGATATCACGCTCGGTCATATGCATCAGCTTGCTAGCAGCGTCTTGCTTGGTGAGGCCAGCGATTTTCTCGAGCTTAGCCTGCTGCCGGCCCCGAATTTCACGGATCTCATTCTTGAGCTCATCGACCTCTGTTTCGCTCTTGCGGAGCTTCTCACTGCGGCGATCAAGCTCGTCGAGCTTGCGATCTAAGCTTGCCTCGCGCTCGAGCAAGCGATTCTCTGTCTTTTGCATGGCGCGGCGGCGCTCGTTCTCGATCCGTAGCGCCTCGTCCTTGGCCTTGAGGACGATATCGCCCGCCTGCTGTTTGGCCTGAGCCAATTCTTTGTCAATTGTCCGCTGACCATTGGTAGTTTGCTGGCGATCGTAGGCGTACTTGCCACCAAAACCAAGCGCCACGCCAATCGCCGCGAAGAGTACTTCTATCATGGTATTCCTTTCTCCGGATATGTGTTGTTCTTATTACATCAGACTTACGTCAGCCCACACCGGTGTTATCAAACATTAAAACTATCTACAGACTAGTATATTGTATCGCGTTTTGGCCAATTTGCGCAACTGGCAATATAAAGGTCTATCTATTTACAGAGGTAACGATTTATTACCCTTATGCTTCATACTAGCTACTTCTTTGGCTGGGTGATATGTGCAGCTGCGCCGTACTGAGGCAAGACAATGTTATCATCCTCACCATGTGCTAGCCGCTTAAGGCAGGTAGCGCGCCAATCATCACCCGTCGCACCAACGATCGGGATATGCTGCTCGTGCGCAAGTGTATTAAGCACCGTTAGGCCAATCCGCAGCCCCGTAAAGCTCCCTGGCCCGGGCAACACCCCAATGCCAGTGACATCCGCCAGTGTCTTGCCATGCTCGGCCAAGCGATCACGCAGATACGCCAGCATATCGCGCGCCAGTGTGCGGCCAGCTGGCCACTCATAGCTCGTCTGAGTACTAGTGTCATCTACCAATGTTAGCTCCACGACCATCCCCGCGCTATTCCACAAAATAATCATGCCGAGACCTCCTGGAGAAGCTGCGCAGACACTACACCACCCGCCTCAATATCGAGCTGGCGAGCGGTTTCGCTCTGTGCAGTAATCGTGATCGTTAGGTGATCGGGTGGGACGACATCCGCCACCGCCTGAGCCCACTCGATGATGGTCACTGTGCGAGGCTCAGCAATCGCCTCAGCCAATTCAAGCTGCATCACCCCTGCATCGCCTAAACGATAAAAATCATAATGCGCAAGCTGAATATCATCGCGCCCGTGATACAGCCGGCTAATCGTAAAGGTTGGGCTCTGGATATCATCGGTAATGGCGAGGCCACGCGCAACCCCCTTAACAAGCGTCGTCTTGCCTGCGCCAATATCCCCTACTAGTACAATCACCTCACCACCACGCAATGCCTGGCCGAGGCGCTGCCCAAGCTGTAACGTATCAGTAAGTGATTGACAGATAACACGCATACTGGCTCTAGTATAGCACAGCCTTACCTCCGTTGATACGAATATCGCGCTATCCTCTAGTCAGCATAAGCATAATGAGCTACAATAAGCGTAAGTACTATGCATATATCTGATTCTACTATCGTCAAACTTCTCGAGCGCAGTGGCGCTGCGACCAGCCAGCAGCTCCAACCACTGGTGAGTGAGGCTGCGTCGTCTAATTTGCGGCTGCAAGATATTGTCTTGCAAAATAACCTTATCGACGAGCGTGCTCTCACCAAGCTCTACGCTACCTACGCTGACATCCCTTACATCGAGCCCGATCCGCGAGATATCCCCTCCGATATCCTCATGCGCATCCCCGAGCGGATCGCCCGCCAGTATAATGCCGTCATATTCAAGATCGACCCTGATGGGCTCATTCACCTCGCGATGGATGACCCAGACGATGTGCAAGCCGTCAACTTCATCGAGAAGGAGATCGGCACCAATACTCGCATCTACATTGCACCGCGCAGCAATATCTTGGAGTGTCTTGAGGGATACCGCGGCGATGTGACGCAAGAGCTCAAGGAAGTGATCGACATCCAGCGTGAGGATGATGGCTCGAACCAAAAAGTGACTGAAGCAGAGGTAGCGGAAGACTCACCAATCGCCCAGACGGTTAACCTGTTACTAGAGTATGCCATCCGCAGCAACGCCAGCGATATCCACATCGAGCCCCGCGAGCAATTCGTACAAGTACGTTACCGGATTGATGGCGTCCTTAAAGAGGTAAACCGCCTACCCAAGAATGTGCTCGGTGCGCTCGTAAGCCGCATTAAGATCCTCTCCAACCTTAAGATAGACGAACGCCGCATACCGCAAGACGGTCGCTTTAAGATTAAAGTCGCAGGCAAGCAGTATGCCCTGCGCGTCAGCACGTTACCCATCGCTGATGGTGAGAAGGTGGTGATGCGTATCCTCGACGAATCAAACCAAGCAGTGACACTCGAGCAACTCGGCTACTGGGGTCATTCGCTGGCTGTTATTAATCAAGCACTGACAGAGCCCAATGGGATGATCCTCGTGACGGGTCCAACCGGGAGTGGCAAGTCTACCTCACTTTTCTCCGTCCTTTCGATGCTTAATACACCAGAGGTCAATATCTCAACCATTGAGGATCCAGTAGAGTATAAGATCCCCGGCGTCAACCAAACCCAAACCAATAGCAAAGCTGGTATGACTTTTGCCAGTGGCTTGCGCGCTCTGCTACGCCAAGACCCAAACATCATTATGGTGGGTGAGATCCGCGATGGCGAGACAGCTAACCTTGGCGTCCAAGCTGCCCTAACCGGCCACTTAGTATTTAGTACACTCCACACCAATAACGCCGCTACTTGTTTGCCGCGCCTACTCGATATGGGGATCGAACCCTTCCTTATCGCCAGTACCGTTAAGGCCGTGGTAGGCCAGCGCCTGGTGCGCCGTCTCTGTATGAACTGCCGCCAGAGCTATGAACCCGACCAAACAGAAGTCGCGGAAATCGTCCGCCTCTTCCACCTTGCGCCGGGCCAAAATTTCTATTACATCCACCAACTTGAAGCCCAGGCTATCGTCCAAAAGGTTGGTGGTGAGACACCCTGGGGCACGACAGACACGACCATCTCTGCCCTCTGGCAGCCCAACCCAAATGGCTGCGATGAGTGTAATCACACCGGCTTCAAGGGCCGGGTGGGTATCTACGAAGTCCTCGGCACTTCGCGCGAAATCCAAAAGATGATCATCGGCGGCAATACCAGCAACGAAATCCAAGACCAAGCCGTCGCCGAGGGGATGACCACTATGCTCACCGATGGATTAATAAAAGCAATCCGCGGCAACACCACTGTAGAAGAAGTGCTCCGCGTCACAAAGGAATAACATGCCACAATTTCGCTACATCGCCATCACGAACAAAAACGACTCCATCAATGGAACGATCGACGCCCCTGATCGTGCCAGTGCCTTAGCCAGCCTGAGCCGTCAAGGTCTGCGACCAATTAGTGCTGAAGAGGTTAAGCCAAAGCGCGCCAGCTTTGCTCTCTTTGGTGGTAATAAAGTCAAGAGTGAAGACTTGGTAATGTTTACCCGCCAGCTCAGTGCCATGGTGTCGGCTGGTGTGCCGCTGCTGCGCGCCATGGGTTCGCTGCACGACCACACCAGTAGCAAAGCCCTCCAAGTGGTGACGGGCGACTTGCTACGCGATGTCGAAGGTGGTATGGCACTGGCCGACGCACTCGAAAAGCACCCAGAAACCTTCAACACCGTTTTTATCAACATGGTGCGCGCGGGTGAGGCAGCTGGTATTCTTGATGACATCCTCAAACGCCTGGCCATGCAACAAGAAAAAAACGCCAGTATGCGCAAAAAAATCAAAAGCGCCATGACATACCCCACCGTGCTCATCGTTATCACCATTGCCGCATTTTTTGGCTTGATGGTCTTTGTTATTCCGCAAATCGGCAGCATCGTGCGTGGCCTCGGTGGGCCGGACGCCAAGCTGCCCGCCATTACCGAGTTTATGCTCGGACTGAGCGCGTTTATCATCCAATATGGGATCTTTATCATTGCTGCGCTCGGTGCAGGGATATACTTCTTCCGTCGCTATATCAAGACACCAGCAGGCAAACTCTGGCTCCACACCATCATTCTCAAGATACCAAAAATCAACGATATCATCACTAAGATCGCCGTTGCTCGCTTTGCTCGCACGTTCTCGGCGTTGATGGGATCAGGAGTAGCAGTGCTCGAATCCCTCCGCGTGACTGCCCGATCAGTGGGCAACAAAGTCTACGAAAATGCCCTCAATGATGCTGCCGAGCAAGTCAAAAATGGGCGCAACCTCTCGAGCATCATCGAAAAAAATCCACTCTTCCCACCCATCGTAGCGCAAATGCTCTCCGTTGGCGAAGAGACTGGCCAGACAGATACTGTACTGGTAAAGGTAGCAGATTATTATGAGGAGGAAGTGGACGTCGCGATCGACGGCATTAGCTCCATCATCGAGCCCGTCATGATCGTCATCATGGGCGGCATGGTCGGGCTGATTGCTGCCTCGGTGATGTTGCCAATCTCGAATATGGCAAATCAGATTAAGTAAGGTTGAATTCCCTATTCTCCGTCAGCGTTTCAACCACGTATTAGTTCTTTATCCGATAGCGTGATCTGCCACTGGCTAGCGCCCTGTCTTTTTTGCCATTATCACACCACGAACAACAGTCTACCGATCCGTGACAATCCTCCTCAAAACGCTAGCGTTTATCATATCGCTTATGCTATAATGACGGAAACGAACGTATCATGGCAAAGTTATTTTATCGCGACAAACCAATCATCGGTCTCGACATTAGTCAGACAGGCATCAAAATCATGTCGATCGACCCCAAGCGCTGGCTCGTACTGGGCTATGGTTCGCTCGACCTTGACCCCAAGGAAGTCCAAACGTCCCTCGACAATCCTGATGACTCCTACCTGGCCGAGCGCCTTAGCTCGCTCATCAACGAACATCTCATTGGCAACCTTGGTAGCGATCACGTAGTGATTGGCGTGCCAACCAGTCGCACCTACTCGCGCACCTTCATGATCCCAGCCAAAGAAGCAGCGCACCTCGATGGCGCTATCCAGGTAGAGGTCGATCAGTATATTCCGCTGCCGCTCGATTCACTGTACGTTGATTATGAAGTGATCGAGCACACCAAAGAGCAGCTCAACGTTGTGATGTCAGCCGTGCCCAAGCAGCTGGTCGACGCCTGTTTGCAAGCAGCCGAAGCAGTGGGGCTCGTGCCGGTGGTTGTTGAGCCCAATATCAACGCTATTGCGCGCGTGCTCGACAGCGCTGATGCTGGCAACCTTCTCACGCTCGTCGTCGATATTGGCCCAGCGAGCACCGACATCGCCGTACTAGATAAAAGTGCCGTCCGCCTGACTGGTGGAGTGGCAATTGGCGGCAATACCTTCACCATCGACATCTCGAAGCATCTCAACATCACACTCGAGAATGCCCACCAGCTCAAGGTGCTCAATGGCCTCTCGCCTGGGCCACGCCAAGCTGGCATCACCGAGGCACTCAAACCAAGCCTTAAGCGCATTAGCACCGAAATTCGCAAGGTGATCCGCTATTACAACGACCGGATTGGCGATGAACGTAAGATCGAGCAAATCGTCATCGTCGGTGGCGGTAGCAATGTACCAGGCATGGGCGACTTCTTCACCAACGACCTCGTCATGCCAGTGCGCGTTGTTAACCCATGGCAAAAGCTCGACTTTGGCAAGCTCCAGCAGCCACAAAAGCAGTTTCGGCCTCGGTATATCAGTGTTGCAGGCCTGGCCAGCCTTAGTAGTGGGGAGATTTGGAAATGATTAATCTATTGCCACCAGCGTATAAAAAGCAGCTCGCTGCGAGCCGCACCAACACCTTGCTACGCCGCTATGTCGTGCTCCTGTTTGTCTTAGTCTTTGTTGTTTTGGCTGAAATTGGCGGCGTGTACTTCTTCATCGCAACCGAGCGTGGCCGCAACGAAGCTGCCGTAGAGCGCAACCACAACAAAACTGCCGAATACGCCACCGTCAAGCGTGAAGCTACTGAGTTCAAAGCTAACCTCACCACTGCCAAAGCCATCCTCGACCAACAGGTCTCGTACACCCGCCTCATCAAACTCATTGCCGACCGCCTTCCGCCCAACGTTATCATCGAGCAGCTTAATATCGACCCAACCACCTTTGGCACCCCCACCACGCTAAGTATCCGCGCCAAAGGCTACAACGATGCTATTGCTCTACGCAACCGCCTCAACGACTCCGCCATCTTCTCCAGCGTCAGCTTCCAATCCATCACGCTGCAAGACAAAGACGCTGGTAGTTATCCCTACACCTCAACCTACAGTGTCACATTCAAGAAAGGAATCGGCCAACAATGAGCAAAAAATTCACGCTAACAGCGACAAACCTCCGGATTATCCTCGCCGTGTCGCTGGTAGCCATTACTGCAATTGGAGCTGGTGGCTTTGCGCTGGCCTATAACTGGCTTGATGGCTTTGCGGCCGATGCCAGCACTGTTGCCTCGCAAGCTGCCGCCAGTGAGTCTGAGCTGCAAGAGCTCTCCCAGACCGAAAAGATGCTCAAAACGCAGCATCATGCCGTCGAGCGCGCCTCCAAGATCGCTGCCGAAAGTAAAAGCTACCAATATCAAGATCAGATCATCAACGACCTCAATGACTTTGCCCGCAAGGCTGGCATTACTATCTCAGACATCACCTTTGCTGATGACAATGCCAAGGGCGGCTCATCGAGCAGTTCGTCAAGTAGCTCATCGAGTAGTAGCAAGACGGGCACATCCCTGCCTGCTATTGCCGGACTCAAAGCGACTACCGCCTCTGTCACCGTCAAGAATCCCGTCGAGTATCGCAAACTTCTCACCTTCATGTATCTCGTCGAGCAAAGCCTGACAAAGATGCGCATAGCCAATGTTGACCTCTCGCGCAGCACCGCCCAGGGCCAGGCACCCGATAGCATCACTAGCAACACATTAACCATCGAGGTATATCTCCGATCATGAACAGCGATCTCTCACTCGCCACACTTGGGCGTGCCAGTAGCAAATTTCTCCACCGCTACCACATTATTCTCTTTGTCATTATCGCTTTTGGCGGCCTAGCGGTTACTACCTTCTTGCTCAACACCACCATCTCCAAGGCCTCAGAGGCTGCGCCGTCCCAGCCTACCAATGGCATCGACCAAACCACCATCAAAAAAATCGAGCAACTCAAAACCGCCAGCGAATCCGACCAAAGTGCCAGCCAACTACCGATTAGCTCGCGTAACCCATTTGTTGAGTAACATTTTGCGCAGCCGCAGTGGAGCTTTTTGCGGCGCAATGCTATACTACACATATGATACTGCTCGGATCTGCACTCGCCAACTATCCTGTCATGAGCTTACAAATGGGTGGCAAAGTTGGCAGCCTCGCCCAGCCACTTGTCGATCCAGCTACTCTAGCCATCGTTGCCTACACCGTAGAGGGCTCATTTGCTAACGACACAACCATGCTGCTCCGCCTCGCTGATGTGCGTGAGATGAGCGAGCTTGGTATGATCATCGACTCCGTCGACGAGCTCATCACCCCCACCGACGTCATCAAGATCCAGCGCCTCTACGAGCTCAAATTTCACCTTTTGGGCATGCCTGTTCAAGACAAGCGCGGGCGACGCCTGGGCAAGATTAGCGACTATACGATCGAGACGGGCAATTTCGTCATCCAGCAGCTCATCGTCCGGCGCTCGTGGCTCCACCGCCTCAATGATGCTGAGCTGGTTATTCATCGGTCACAAATTATCGAGATCAACAACGACGCTATCATTGTCCAGTCGCAGGCTGAGACCAAAAAGCCCGAGCAAAAGGCTACCCAACCAGCCATGAGTAGTGGCGAATACGTTAACCCCTTCCGTAAGCCATCGCAAGCCCGAGAGTCAATCAAGAGCGACGAGCGTCGCTAACACAATCAGTATTCATCACCCGCCAAAGCGGCTCGGATATCATCATAGGCAAAGCCTTGGCGCAAAAGATACGCGATAAGCTTTTGCTCGTCTGGGTAGCGGGGGCGTTTTTTGGCAATCACCTTAGCTAGCTCGTCTTCATCAGTCCGCCTCGACTGCGCTAATGCTTGGTTTATCACCTCCGGTGCAACACCCTTGGCACGTAGCTCTGCGTCTAGCTTGCGACGCGACGCACCCTTACTTTGGTGGCGATTTTCCACCCACCACTGGGCAAATGCCTCATCATCGATATGACCACGCTCCTCAAGGCGCGCAAACACCCGTTGCGCCACCGCCGGCGAAGCACCAGGCTTCTCAACCAGCGTGCCAGTTTTGCGTTGTTTATATTTGCGTGGCAGTGTTTTGCGCTGGAGATAGTCACGGATTTCACGCACACTGTGCGGCCGCATCAGGGTGTATTCGAGCGCCCGCGCGTAGAGCTTACCAAACTCCCCCTCACGGCGCAGTTCAGCCAGCTCGGCTTCAGTCAGTACCCGCCCCACCTTCACACCACAATCCACCACCTGCGCCACATCAAGGCTAAAATCGTATTTACCATCGATAAATACATTTACCCGATCGGCACTTCGCACCTGCGCAGTGAGTGCAGTAATGGTGTAGGTTTTTTCTGTCGGCATATATTTATTATACGCAAGTTTATCGAGTCGTGTCACCCAGCCCAGCTCTCCTCTCTGGAAACGAGCTACGCCAACCCTACTACTGAAATGCTTTGAGATAGATGTTGTATGCTTTATCAGTGAAGACAGCTTTATTGGTACGAAAAGCTGATTGATCGCTATTTATGTCCTCGACGTTCTCGCCATTAGAAATAAACTCAATTTTTGCTACTGGTACCATATGTCCAATCAGGACAGCTGGTCGGAGCGTGTGCTCATCTCGAGCGGGGGATACATCAACAATATAAAACGTACTACGTTGAGCACGTCCTCCATCAGCAAGCAATTTATTAGCATTATCGTAGGCAAGAAAAGCTCTCATACTATTAATTGGTTCGTATACTGTGTATACACCCGCTGGACTAACCTTTCTTAGCTTAAAATCAGATATATCTTTGTACCAAAAATTCTTGCACTCATCAAAGAACATACAAATGACGTCATCTCGCGTGAACGCTGGAGTCTTATCAGAGTTTTCTCGCAGTTTATCATCCCACGCTCTCACTCCAAGGCCACTAATTGGGTTATACCACGCATATACACCTTCATCAAAATAACTGGTGATGATATCGCTACTCTCTGTGACAATCACCTCGCGAACCGCATCGCCCAAGCACCCCAGCATGATTCCCTTGCCAGTTCTATCAACAATCTCTGCATTATTACCCATAGACGGCTCCTCATAGTCCATCCGTGGGCAGACCAGCAGCAGCTTGTCGCCAATCGGCTGAACGTAGCGAAAATTAATAAAACGCCGGCCAAGGTCAAGGTGTATTACCTGTTTAACCGCCTCTTTCTCCCAATCAATGACAAATTTAAGAACCGAAAAGACACTATCTACCTTGATTTCTGTAAAACAAGCCCACCCATCTCTCATTGGAATATTGCTCGAGAGCAAAACATAGAGATGATTATCATAGCCAAACTGCATGCTACATATTTCTGTCGTCTTGTGCCCGTACTCTTTGAGTATCTCGCGCAGATTCGCTACACGCGTTATATCAATCTGCGTCGTGGGAAGTGCATCTAGCACCCTACTTTCGTCTTTCAAGTCATCATTTTCAGTCATTTCTTCTCCTCTCTTAAGCAAATCTCTACCAGCTCTGGAAACGCTCGCGTCTTCATCGCGCTGAAGGTGAAGTGGCCATAGTTGACAAATCGATGGTAGCGTAGCTTTATTATGAGCTATAAAACTACGCTTCTTCCGCCGCCTTCACTGCCTCGCGGACTTTACTATCAATTTCAGCCAAGGTATCGGCGTGCTCTTTGAGATATTCTTTGGTTTTGTCGCGGCCTTGACCAATTGTCTCACCACCGTATTTGAAGAAAGCGCCAGACTTATCAACAATGCCATGCTGCACTGCGAGGTCGAGAATATCCCCTGTTTTGGAGATCCCCTCGTTGTACATGATGTCGAACTCGGCAACGCGGAAGGGCGGCGCAATCTTGTTCTTTACCACCTTTACCTTCGTACGGTTACCACGAATGTCATCACCCACTTTGATCTGCCCAATCCGGCGGATGTCCACCCGTTGCGAGGCATAGAACTTGAGCGCATTACCACCTGTTGTCGTCTCAGGATTGCCAAACATCACGCCAATCTTCATGCGGATCTGGTTGATGAAAATGACGGTTGCTTTGCTCTTGTTGATAATCCCGGTGAGCTTGCGCAGTGCTTGGCTCATCAAGCGAGCCTGGAGACCCATATGCGAATCACCCATGTCGCCGTCAATTTCGGCTTGGGGTGTCAATGCTGCCACCGAGTCTACGACAATAAGGTCAACAGCGTTCGACCGCACCAGCGTCTCTGTTATCTCCAGCGCCTGCTCACCATTGTCTGGCTGCGACACCAAAAGGTTGTCTGTATCGACACCAAGCTTTTTGGCATAGCTTGGGTCGAGCGCATGCTCGGCATCAACAAAGGCTGCTGTGCCACCCTGCTTCTGAATCTCTGCAATGGCATGCAACGTGAGTGTCGTCTTACCGCTACTCTCTGGCCCATAAATCTCGATAATGCGCCCCTTAGGATAGCCGCCGCCCAGCGCAAGATCGAGGCTCAGTGAGCCAGACGGAATCACCGCTACATCCGCCTGGTGGAATTCACCAAGCTTCATAATGGCACCATCGCCAAATTGTTTTGTAATCTGATCCATCGCGAGGCCAAGCGCTTTGAGCTTGCCGTCGTCTGTGGTTTGTGTCGTATTCGATTGTTTGGTCATACGTCCCCTCTCCTTCAAGAATTTATTATACCAGAATCTCTTGCTGTTGTCCGCGTGGAGATTGGTTTGCATTTACGAAGCCTCAATATCACCGATTTATTTATTGTATATAACCTCTAGCTTCCACAACTCTACCGGTATGGAGCGTTAAACAGCAACGGGCCTTTTGAAGACATTTTTCGTGGTAGACATGCTATAATAACACCATGAAGGCACGTAAAGGATTTACTGTTATTGAGCTCATCGTTGTGATCGCTCTCCTTGCAACGGGCAGCTGGCTCTTTTTCAGTGAGAAAATCGCGACCGAAGCGACGCAGCGTGACAACCAGCGCAAAACTGCCATTAACGCAATGTACTATAGCCTGGAAGAAGTGTATTTTGAGAAAAATAACCACTACCCTAACACGATTGATAGCAAGACACTGCGCTCGGTTGACCCATCGCTCTTTACCGATCCAAATGGCCACAAGCTTGGCAGCGCCCAATCTAGCTACCACTACAGTGGCACCGACTGCACCACCGACAACCAGTGTAAAGGCTACAAACTCACTGCCAACTTAGAGCGGGAGGCAGACTACACCAAGACCAACCGCAATAATACCTAAGTCTCTATTATATAGATATGCAAAAAATACCAAGCTTTGTTTGCTCGGTGTTTTTATCATCAACGTCTGCTAGTATTAGTCATTTGCCACTGGCCGGCCGTTCTTGAAGTCCTCTACTGCGTTATTAAGCGTCGCAATTTCTTGCTTGGGGTTGGCTACAAATGAGAAGCGATAGGTCGTCTCATCGCCCTCCGTACTGAGGCGGATAGAGCCATAATTAAACATCGCTTGGAGAACACCACGCTGGTTGTAGCTGGCATCTTCGATATTCATCAGGCTGACCGTTTGCTCAGTGTGTGAAAAAATACTCGTCTGGATCTCCTGGATAACACTCTCGTTTGTTAGATAAAACATATTGCGCGTATAAACCCAGACCGACACATAACCACCAAGGATAAAGGCCAAGATGAGCGCCATACACAGCAACATAAATGACCCAGAAGCAGAAGTTGGCAAGTGGAGGAGGTCAAAAATATAATCGTAATTAAACATCAGTGCCAAGACGATGCTCGTCATCAAGGTAGACATAACAATCGCTGGCAACATGCCAATTGGGTGGCGACGCACCACACTAATGATGTATTCTTGCTCACTCAGGTTAAGATTCGGGAAGGCCATGACTGATTCATCATGGCGGCGACGCACTTCTGATGACATCCGTGGCAGGTTCGCTTCTGGACGCGGCGCATGGTAGTGGGGAGCGCCTTCTTTGCCGCTCACATCGTAGAGTGTGCTGCTTGCGCGTGGTGCTGTGGGTGGCTCGGCATAGAGTGGGTTACCATCGACATCATAGGCGACGGGCCGTGGTGGATCATTGCGTTGCAATCGTTGTGAATTCATGGGTATATTGTAGCATATCTTGGGCTCATCACCTCATGCCTCTTACTCCATTGCGCGGCCAAGATGCTGTCGTGCTCGTGGTGTCACCCGCCGGCCTCGCGGCGTTCGCTCTATAAAACCAATCTGCAAGAGATATGGCTCATAGAAGTCTTCGATCGTCGTTGTCTCATCACCTGTCAGAGCAGCAATTGTCGTCAGACCAACCGGGCTATCACCATAGGTATCGAGCATCGAGAGTAGCAAATTGCGGTCGGCTGGGTCGAGGCCAAGCTCGTCAACTTCCAGCAAAGTCAGCGCCTGCGTTGTCGTTGTTACATCAATAATACCATCACCATTCACGTCCGCATAGTCGCGCACCCGCTTGAGCAAGCGATTAGCAATCCGTGGTGTGAGGCGTGCCCTCGTGGAGAGTAATCGCGACGCCTCTGGCTTGATGCGCGTCTCGAGGATACTCGCTGCTCGCGTGATAATCTGCGCAATCTCCTCTGGAGTGTAAAATTCCAAACGATAGATATGCCCAAATCGGTCGCGCAGTGGCGCTGCAAGACTCCCTGTCCGTGTCGTCGCGCCAATCACTGTAAAGCGCGGTAGGTCAAGCCGGACACTACGGGCCGCTGGTCCTTTGCCGATGACAATATCGAGCTTAAAATCCTCCATCGCCGAGTATAAAATCTCTTCCACAGCTCGCCCCAAGCGGTGGATTTCATCGATAAACAATACATCGCCATCGTTAAGGTTGGTCAAGATCGATGCTAAATCACCCGCTTTCTCAATTGCCGGGCCACTGGTGACTCGCAAGCCAGCCCCCATCTCGTTGGCAATCACCGCCGCCATCGTTGTCTTGCCAAGGCCAGGTGGGCCATAGAGCAAGACATGGTCGATTGGCTCACCACGCTTCTTAGCTGCCGCAATTGCCAACTTCAGATTCTTCTTCAGTCGTTCCTGCCCCACATACTCCGCAAAGCGCTGTGGCCGCAGCGTCACCTCAATGCGCTGCTCCTCGCTATCATCCGCGTGGCTACTGGTATCAACAATTCGTTCTATCGCCATAGGTTTATTATAGCATTGGTGATGCATGATAAATTATCTATGCGATTTTTTACGAAGATAAACAAAGTACCTTGTATTACTTCCGCTGGTTGCCTTAAGACTGTGGCAAGTTCTCTTGCACTGCAAGGACAATTTTGCCAAACAGCTCCTCACTCACACGGTGCTCACCACTCTCTAGATGCCGTGGCCACTTTGGGTCAGGGAATTCCTCCCCCGCAAAGTGCGTACCGTTAGCATAGCGTGGGTAGAGGTGCCAGTGCACATGGGTCGACTGCCCAGCCTTGACGGCATTGTTCATCAGGCATTCCCAGTTGCACACGTCTGCACCAAATGCCTGGGTAATTGCGTGCTCCATGCTGCGGATCACCTCGTGGAGTTCGCGCCAATCGGTCTCATCGAGTTCGCTAAGTGATGACTTGTGCTCACGTAGCGTCACAAACCCCTTGCCAAGATATAGCTGATTGCGATCGAGCACCGCATTCCATCGACCGGTTTGCATGACCACCGCCGGGTCATCAATTGTTTGCTCTACCACGAATGGGCAGATGTCACAGTTTTTCATTTTTATCACCTCCTTCTCTTGCTCTATTGTAGAGGAGAAGATGCTGCTTGTCATTACTGATTATTCTGTCGCTTAAGCCACGGGTTGTTCATTTCCATAATGCGCTTAAGGTGAGATTTAAGAGTACCCAATCGTTTTTTGATTTCGTCCTTAGCAATACCAAGTGATTGAAAGTCATTCTTCAATGACTCCATATATATTGGGAAGAATTTTGCCTCAAACCTCTGGAAGTCCTCCCACGACATATCCGGATGCTCCTCATGATGGAACGCCTCAGCACCGCGCCAGAATGTCTCCCAATCAGCTGTCATATAGGCCATATCAGCGTGATGGAGGAGTTTTGCCTCGGATGTATCGCGCTGGGGTGGGCCAGTCATAATTGTACCCTTGATAGCTCGATCGAGAAAAGCCTTATCGCTATCGTCTAGTTTAATCCCGTTATCCTCTATGTCTTTTAGTAGGAGTGCACTTGCATATTCTTCTTTTGTCGGATATTCTTGAGCTGCCTTTTCATCAAAACCAGCATCATGCCAGGCTGCTGCTAATACAAGCAAGGATTCTTGCCATGGGTCGATCACCCGCTGATAGCCATCACCAGGCAAAAGCTCCACAAGCTCGCTAACTGCTTGCATTACATCTTTCATGTGTCCAGGGTGATGGTAAGGTAGCTGGGGGTAGCGCTTACAGGCACGATCTGCCGACTTACAAAAAGCATCGTTATAATGCTCTGGGTCTTTCTTCGTCTTAAGCTCAGGAGTAGACCCAAGGTAGTGGTTTTTATTACACATAATTTTACCATTATACAAGCCATTCTATCTATTGTCAACAGAGGGGGCTAGTCCTCAATAGATTCACAATAGTACTCAACCAAGCTTGAAACGTAGGCAAAATACAATCTAAGCTCTCGCCCATGCTTATTACAATCGACGAACCTGTTTGCCAGTCGGCTTGCCAATTCCACGCAGATGCGGTACTGTTGTAGCTGCAACAACGCCAGCCGCTATACCGCCTGCGAGGCGCGTCCGCCTTGGATTGCCACGTGCCGTTATAATAGCAAAAGCCGCCGTAGTGATATTAGCAGCTCGTTTGTAGCGCCCACCCTTGGTTACCTCACCAGTTTTTGCCAGGTGGTAAGCATTGGCTGCGCCAGTTGCTGCCTGTCCAAGTGCAACGGCGGCAATCCCCGCTCGCGCCTCAGGATAGCGCTTGCCTAGCTCATACATCACACGCACCACAGCAGCTGTATCTACCACGCCGTCAGTCACACGGCGCAGTGGCGTATCGTCAAGAATTTGCCCATCAGCAACATCAGCTGCCATAAAAGCTGCAAGCGCAGGCCCAATCGGCTTGCCGTCACGCGCCTGCCGGGCAATATATTCTACGCCACCATAGCGCAGGGCTGTCAGCCCCACACTCGCCACTTCTCTTAGGCGAGATATGTGCTGCACATCGGGCTTCTCCGAATTTTTCTGTTCAGGATTTTTCACACCATGTGCTAGTATCTCATACTTTTTGCATTGTTACTACTGCATGCAATATTATTTTGCAGTATGATCTACTGGCTCTGGCATACGCGCAAATTGCTCCATATGCTGCTGCAGTGCCGCGCAATACTGGCTAATGACAGATGGAGCAATACCTAGTGACAAACCATCCATCTGCATCTCTGCTAAACACATTGCAAAGAAGCGCTGCTGCCTCTGCAAAAACTCTACCCATGGAGTATCTGGTTGCTCCTCTACCCGATAATTCATACTCCCCTGCCAAAATGTCTGCCAATCTGCAAAGAGAAACCCAATATCGGCCAGATGAAGCAACTTAGCCTCAAGGGTGCTGCGCTGCAGTGGCGGTACGACAATCGTGCCAAGAATTGCTCGCTCCACAAAGGCATAGGCCTCGCTATCCAGCTCAAGCCGTTCTCTTTGGCTGTCTTGTACAAATAATGCAACCGAGTATGCTTCTTTACACCAGTATTCGTTGGCTGCGGCATGGTCGTAGCCTGCATCGTGCCAGGCCGCTGCTATAACGAGAAGCTCCTGCTGCTGAGCGGAGAAAGTATATCGAGGCACAAGGTGTATCAGCTCTTTTGTCATTTGCACCACATCATCCATATGTTGCGCGTTATGGTATGGTAGCGATGGATAGGCCTGACGAGCACGCTGCACTGTAGCCGACAACAAAGAGGTACTATTCATAATAGTCACTATCGTATTACACTGTTGTCAGTATGTCAAGTTACTGATATTATGCCAAATCCTCAGCAACTATTACACTTCTCACTATTTTCTCGATAGAGTATGATTCCCTTACATAATAACGAGGTTTGGTTCTAGCACTCAGAGATTGGTATCTTAAGAAAGACGATTGATTCCCTAAAAGGAATTTCAAAGAAAATATTAGTTCAAGTAGGTAACGCTTTGCTTGTTCAACGCAAGAAATGTTTTTCATCACCAAGAATTTTGGTAATTTACAACACTATCCTCTGTTGATATCAATGCGGCTTACTGCTTCAAAGCCATTGTCACTCGCTGCGCCGTCGGTAAGCTCGTATCAATATGAGCAAGTGCTTTGGTGGCATCTGCCAACGTATAGCCTAGCGCGACCAACGCTTCGAGTGCTTCGTCGTTTGTATCAAGCTCTGCCTGCACAGGCGCGTCGTGAGCAGCATAGTACGTTGGCACGCCCACCTTATCTCGCAGGTCTACCACCACACGCTCGGCAGTCTTTTTGCCCACCCCACTGGCTTTCTGGATAAAGGCCGCATCGGCATTGGCTAAGGCATTACGCACCTGCTCAGCCTCACCAAGGCTGAGGATAGCCAGTGCCGCCTTGGGACCTACGCCTTGCACTGTGATGAGCAACTCAAACAGTTTCTTGGCTGCCCGCGATGAAAAGCCAAACAGCTCCTGAGCTTGCTCCCGGATATGGTGGTATGTATAGAGCTTGACTGCCTCACCAAGCTGCATCGCATCATAATCATGTGCTGCGACCGCTATCTCATAGCCAACCCCTTGCACATCAACGATGACACTACCCGCAAACTTCTCATCAACTTGGCCAGCAATATAAGCTATCATCCGCGCCTCCTCAAAACACTAAAAGTTAGTCCTGAAGAAGTTGTTGTTATTGCCACCAGCATTGTTTTGACTATTCTGCCCAGAGCTATCATCGTCGCTCGTACCACCAGTACCAGAACTATCACCACTCGTACCACCGGTATTGCCACTGTTGCCGGTATTATTGCGGCGGCGAGTATTACCGTTGATGGTCGAGCTATTATCGCTGTCGTCGCTTGTACTGCCAGAGCTCCCTCTACTACTTGACGACCGGCAGCTTGCAATGTTCTTTGAGTAACGACTACTGTCAAAGTCTTTTTCGTCGATGGTAATGATGCGCTTTTGCTCAACGTCACAGACACGGATTTGCTGTTTCGTCGTGGAGCAGTCTGAACTGTTCTTCGAGTACTTCGTGCTGTCGAAGTCATCTTCGTAGATAGACTCCATCTTTTTATCACTGAGGTTACAGACCTCGATCTTGGTGCGCACAACATTACACTGCTTAGTTGGCAATGCGCCAGTCAGGAAGTATTCTTTGTACGTCCCCTTGGCATTCTCAGTAGTAGCCAGGCCACCGTCGCTCGTACAGACCGAGCGCTGCACAACACCACTTGGCACAGGGAATTGGGTATTCGACTGACCTGCTAAGAGTTTCGTCATTGTGTTGCGCCAGATTGGCCCTGCCATGTCTGAGCCACCATTTTTCATTGGTGTATTGTCATTATTACCAACCCATACGCCAACGGCATACTGTGGGTTGTAGCCAATCGTCCAAGCATCTTTGTTGTCATTCGTCGTTCCTGTCTTGACAGCCGCAGTGTGGCCAGGCACCGTGAGGGTTGAACCAAATACGCTCGCTCGTGCCGAATTATCGGACAAAATATTTGAGATCAAGTAGGCACCACCCTCGCTAATTGCCCGCTTGCTCGTTGCGTTGGGCCAGCTAACTTTCTTGTTGTATTTGTCATTAACCTGCTCGATGAGCCCCAGCTCAAATTGCTGCCCTTGATTACCAAATGCTGCGTAGGCATTAGTCATTTGCGTTAGTGATGCCTCACCCGAGCCAAGTGCGAGAGACAAACCATTCTTCTCACCTGTTGCTTGAGTAATCGACGAGATACCAAGATTGTTAGCCGTTTGAACCGACTTACTAATACCAAACTTCTTCATGATCTCCACGCTCGGGATATTGAGCGACCAGCTAATTGCTCGACGCGTCGTCACGCTCCCGTGCCAACGTTTGTCAGCGTTGAGCGGCTGGTAGCCACCGCCAAAGTCCGTTGGCTTATCTTGGAAAATTGTCGCTGGTGTAATAACCCCCTCGGCTAGTGCTCCTGCATAGTAGATCGGCTTGAAGCTACTACCTGGCTGGCGTGGCGTTGTGGCCATATTGACATTACCCCACTGTGGGTTGTTGTAGTCGGCACTGCCCACGAGGGCGCGCACGCGGCCTGTCTTAACGTCTATCACAACACCACTCGCATTCGTCCCACCACGGTTGTTGAGGTATGGAATCTGCTTGGAGACGTTATCGATCAGCATCTGCTGCGTATCCATATTGAGCGTTGTCTTCACCTGGTAGCCCGAGCGCATTAACTTATCATACGCATTTTTATCGTCCGCACTGTATAGTTTCTGTTTGAGTTGGTTTATAACCATCTGGGCAAAGTGTGGCGCAATCGACTTGACGGTATTTGCCGTCGATGCATACGAGAGCTGCTGCGCATATGCTGCGTCTTTTTGCTCATTAGTAATGGCACCCACGTCAACCATGCGGCCGAGCACTGTCTTTTGACGCTGCTTAGCCTTTTCTGGGCTACCGCTAATTGGCGAGTAAGCAGTTGGGGCTGGTAGCACACCAACGAGCATAGCGCTCTCAGCCAACGTGAGATCCTTCGGCGCTTTACCAAAGTAAATCTTGGCTGCCTCCTCGATGCCAAATGAATCTTCGCCATAATACACGGAGTTGAGATACATCTCGAGGATCTGGTCCTTGGTATAGTTCTGTTCGATCGCGAGCGCCACAAACAGCTCCTGGTACTTACGCATAAAGGTCTGCTCGCTTGTGAGAACAGTATTCTTGGCGAGCTGCTGCGTAATGGTCGAGCCACCACCATGGCGCTGGAAGGCTGCCCGGAAGATACCGATTAGACTAAACCCAGGGTGTTTATAGAAGTCTTTATCCTCACTAGCCAGTAGCGCGTTTTTCATACTGTCTGAGATGTCAGCTAGTTTCACCATATTGCGGTGCTGGGCTCGCCCCACACTATAGAGTGGCTTGTTGTTGACATCATTGAGGACAATACCAGTGTTGTTGCGGTTCATCAGCCGCTCTTGGTCAGAAATATCACGTGCATAATATAGGTATGTCAAGATCGGCACAATCAGCAAAAACAGCAAAAACGGCGTCAGAATCACCATCGCCTTCTTCTTTTTGCTCATATTCCAAAACCATAAGAAATGTTTATGCTCGCGTCTTCGGCGCGGTGGCTTCGACTGGCGAACCTCTCCAAAGTTGGCATATCTGCCCATTCGGGCTGGTTGTTGTCTTCCTCGAGGTAGTTGCATAGTTTAATTATACCATCGTTCTGGTGCAATGTGCTGAAAACACCAATCTTAGCGCTTTTCTCTTTCTCATCTCTGATAGAGCACAAGCATAAGCCTTTTTATAATCTAATTTCTAGCCTTGTTAGTGTAGTTACACCGGTAGCAGCTCACTAGCTCTACCGTGTCATAAATGCTGCCATAATCGCTGCCGCGAGAGCATCTGCACAGTCGTCTGGCTTAGGTACCGTCTGAAGACCTAGTTGGAGCCGCACCATCTCTTGCACTTGCTTTTTATCGGCTTTGCCATAGCCAGTGATTGTCTGCTTGATTTGGAGTGGTGTATATTCCTCAATCCGCAGCCCTGCCCGCTGGCCAGTCAGCAGCGCTACTCCACGTGCCTCGGCTACGCTCATAGCGGTAGTTATATTACGAGTAAAAAAGAGCTTCTCGATCGCCATCATTGTGGGCTGCGTCTCTGCAATAATACTCGTGAGACCATCGAATATCTCACCAAGGCGCTCTGGTATTGGAGTATGTGCTGGCGTTGTAATAACACCGGCCGTGACGAGTCGCGTTGCGCCACCATGAGCGTCAATGACGCCAAAGCCAAGGATACCAGTGCCCGGATCTATACCAATGATTCGCATGGTGCTAGTATAGCTGAATCTGAGGGCTTATGCTATATACCGCTATGGTATAGCTAATGAGAATCTAACCTTTGCGCACCATCCGGCGCAGCCACTGGCCAATCTCACTGCGCCATTCCCAGCCAGCATAGCCCACCGCCACGATGGCTACCCCACCAATCATCCACCAGATGATCTCTGTCTGCCCATTATTACTACCCGGCTCAACAGCGTAGCCTGCGGCTGGTGCTTTGCTATTCTTGCTCGTCGATTTGCGGCAGCGATTGGTTGATGGATTACGCTCCCAGCCTGGCTTGCATGGTGTCAGCTGGCGACTATTTGCTGCGCCAAGCTTTTTGCAGCGGCCAGTCGCTGGGTTGCGATAGTACCCTGCCTGACATACAGCAGCTGGTGTCTTACCACCAGCGAGCGCTCGGCAGCGCCCTGTGGCAGGATTGCGATACTGCCCCGCCTTGCACACGGCCAATTGCTGGCCAGTGGCAGACACTGCGCGGCAACGGCCTGTTTCAGGGTTACGCTCTTGACCCGGCTTGCAGATGGTCAGCTTTTGGGCACGAGAGGTGACGCGCGCTGCCTTTGCATTACCGGCCGTCTGTTTTGATCGCTTCTCACCGTTGTTTATTTTTCGACAACGATTCGTTGCTGGGTTGCGTTCTTGGCCAGCGGGACACGGTTTACCCGATGGCTGATGAGGTGAGGCTGGCGTATCAGTGATGATATTATCGGCTTGGTCGGGGTTCGGCGTTGTCCATTGCCACGTGCCAGTTTGCGAATTGTATGCCCAAGACCTGCCCTGGTGCGCAGCCTGCTCTGCACCGCTATATGCATCGATATGTGGCGAAAAACTCACCAAGCCATGCTGATCCTCAAACCACAGTGTACCACTACGCAATATTGCAAGCTCCGCACCATTTGCCTGAGCACGAATCGTCAGCACCTGGCCTGGTGCAATCACCCCCGCAAGAGACGAGGTGTTTCGCACAGTGTTATTGCTACCGGGCGTACCACTACGCAAACGATAGGCAGCAAGGTCGATTGGCTGGTCGCCAGTATTCTTGACTTTGACGTATTTTTGACAATTGTCTGGTGCTGCGTCGCAGGTGTGTGGATGAGGCAAGACCTCGAGAATTTGCAATGATGGCTCACCTGGCGTCTCGTACGGCGCAGTTACCTCAGCTTCACCAGCTCGTGCTCGAAAGTCCTTAGCAAATACCCCGGTTCGTGCCGCTGCCGTCCAGCGTGCACGCTCCCAGACAAGTGCACCTGCAAGCTCGTCCACGGCTGCATTTGCTTTATCAATAGTCGCACCCGATCGCTCCAGCGCTACATCATATCGCGTGACTTGCTCACCATCTGGTACACTTGGGCAGCCCTGAAGCTGTACTCCATCTGCTGGGGCTACCGCTGGATGATAATACCGCACCGAGGACTGGGGCGGTGCATATCCCTGTAGATTGACGCGGCACATGTAGTCGGTGTGGTTTGTGCTAACACTAACAATAAGCGTGACATCACTAAGCGGCGCAAACTGACGCGCAGTATTATGCAGTTCAACTGCACTCACGGTACGCCGGTCTGTTGTGTGGAGCGCCCCAATCATCAGCGCATCATGCTCAGTATGAGCGGCAAGACGCACTACAGGCTGAGCTATTGTAGACCTGTCGCTAGCTGCATCATCACGCGCCACTACAGGCCTAAATAAAAAATCGCCGATGGCGGCGACTGGGGTAGTGAAATAAGGAGTGGAAGAATCAGCACCAAGCGCAGAAGCTCCGGCTATTCCTGGTATCATCATGGTAACGGCAAGCCCACTCACAACAATCTTCCGGGCATAATTCCGCATAGTTTGCATTTTGTTTTTCCTCCTCGCCACGATTATGCGCAAAGTAACTCTCTTGGTCAAGCATAAACACATTACTTTGTTGATCGCGCAAATTAATACGGTGATCGGATTTTGTTGTCCATTACACGACACAGTGAAAAATAGAAATAGACCCAAGAGAGTGTAAAGATTTTATAATCCAGGTATTCAAGCTTTCAAACAGATACAACAAAAAACAGGCCATCTCGCCTGCTAATTGATCAATGGAGGGCCCAGTGAGGCTCGAACTCACGACACCCTGCTTAAAAGGCAGGTGCTCTAACCTGCTGAGCTATGGGCCCGTAGACTCTGCGAGTATAGCACTGGTCGTGGTGGACTGTCAAGCAGGGCAAGCGCAGTCTTTACTCATCACTCCTCTAATTCCATACTACCTACACATGAAAATCCGTTTCTCTTTCGTTAGCGATTGCATCTAGCTACCTCACCTAGTAGGTATAAAGATCCCTTATTACGCTCAACAAATTCGAGAATTCCAGCATGAGAAAGCAAACATATAAAAAACACCGACTCTCTCTTGAGAGATCCTATAGAAAGAAGCATTGGGATTAATTGATAAACTCTGTAATTCAGATGTAATAAATTGACGCACCAGCAACGCAATGGTTTAATGATAACCAATGACGTGGTGGCAATGGCGAATTCACCCAACGTGGCAGCTCACAATGTGCTGCGGTGGCATCGTTGGTGGAGTGGCACTAGCGCAGTGGTGGCCGTACGCTGCGTGGTGGTGGCTTGTTGTAGCTGGCGGCGGTATTGCCTATGCGCTGCGTCAAAGCCGGCAGTGGTGCCTTGTTATCATATTGATTGCTGGGCTTATGGTTGGCCTGGTACGCGGTGGGAGTGACCAGCAGCAACAGCGCTCCTATGCGGCATCGTTTGGGCACGTAGCGACTATCACTGGGCAGGTGCAGGACGACCCTGATACAAATCAACGCAATCAACTCGTCGTGAGGCTCGGCGCTATTCGCCTCAATGGCCGCTCACTGCCCGGCACAGTATGGGTAAGTCTGCACGGCAACCCTGCAGTCCACCGCAGCGACTGGCTGGTTGTGCGAGGCAAGCTCAAACCTGGCTTTGGCAACTTTGCTGCTGTCATGCAGCGTGCTCATGTGGAGCACATCGTTCAGCCGCAACCTGGTGATGTCGCTCTGCAGGTGCGTGATTGGTTTGCTGAGCATATTCGCCACGCAATTCACGAGCCAGCGGCTAGCCTTGGCAGTGGCTATGTCCTTGGCCAAAAGCGCGCTCTGCCGCACGATATCCAAGAAGCAATGCGCACAACGGGCCTCACCCACATTGTTGTGGCGAGTGGATACAATCTCACAATCCTCGTCCGCCTCGCTCGGCGCTTGTTTGCCAAGGTGTCGCGCTATCTCGCAGTGCTTACCAGTGCAAGTCTCGTCCTTGGCTTTGTCGCCATCACTGGCCTAAGCCCAAGTATGACGCGCGCTGGCCTTGTGGCTGGGCTCAGCATTTGGGCTTGGGCATATGGTCGTGCATTTCACCCCATTACACTGCTAGCAGTAGCAAGTGCTGCTACCGTACTATGGAACCCAAGCTATGTCTGGGGAGATATTGGCTGGCAACTAAGCTTTGCATCCTTCGCTGGAGTGATGATCCTTGCACCGCTGTTGCAGCGCTATTTCTTTGGCCCAGTAGAGCCATCAATCGGCCGCCAAGTCTTGGGCGAGACAATTTCTGCACAGCTTGCCACACTGCCAATTAGCCTCGCAGCATTTGGGCAATTATCGCTCGTGGCACTGCCAGCCAATCTGCTCATTGTGCCATGGGTGCCGCTAGCAATGCTTCTCACGTGCATTGCTGGGGTTGGGGCACTTGTCTGGCCAGCGGCAGCGGCAGTGTTTGGCGCACCAGCACAATGGCTACTCGATGCCATGCTGTGGGTCGTCCAGCAATGTGCTGCCTTCCCTTGGGCTCAGCTCGATCTCACACTGCCGTGGTGGGGTGTGACACTGTGGTATGGTGGGCTCATTAGCCTCTGCTGGTGGCTCTGGCGGGCAACTGGTTATTCACTGCGCGATGCCTCACTCGTAGAATAACAACTGCTCAATATGCTACAATGAGTGAAAGATAGAACAATCAAGGAGAACCTATGTCTGGACACAGTAAATGGGCCACGACCCATCGCCAAAAGGCCGTGGTTGACGCAAAGCGCGGCGCAGCTTTTACCAAGCTTGGCAATATGATTGCCATTGCAGCCCGTGGTGGCACCGACCCAACAACCAACTCAAGCCTCGCATTGGCCATCGAGAAAGCTCGAGCCGCTAACATGCCTAATAGTAACATCCAGCGAGCAATTGATCGCATCAATGATAAAAATGCTGCCGCACTCGAAGAGGCAGTCTATGAGGGCTACGGCCCAGGTGGCGTTGGCATCATTATCGAGACAGCAACCGACAACAAGAATCGCACCTACCCAGAGGTCCGCACTGCTCTCACCAAGAATGGTGGCACCATGGCAGATAGCGGCAGTGTGATGTTTCAGTTTGCGCGCAAAGGTGTAATCCGCGTGGCAGCCAGTGGCGAAGAAGCGCTCCTCACCGTGCTAGACGCTGGGGCTGAGGACGCAGTAGAAGAAGATGGTGGTCTCACTGTCTATACCGACAAAAAGGAGCTTGCCAAAGTCCGCGAAGCTTTGCTCGCAGCTGGCATGACTGTTGAAGATGCAGAGCTTCAGTATGTGCCCAACAACACCGTTGCTATTGAGGACGACGAAACCGCCCGCAAGCTTACCAAAATTATCGATGCACTTGAAGCACTCGATGATGTGACAAACGTTGCAACGAACGCCGCGTAATACCCACTAGAGCTACACGCGAATCACAACACTAAAATGACCCTCTATCATGAGGGTTGTTTTGCTAAGCACATCAACGTATATATTCACACTTATCAAGTGTCACGCGCAAGAGGTATCTATTACTTTTTCTTGTGTGGTTTTGTACCCTTTGTGCAAGCCATAAGTGTGTCAACAATTGCAAGTGCAAACCCTATCGTTACAACCACTGCATGAGACCCATCCAGTGCTGCCACAACCGTCTTGCTTGTCTCATCAACTGACACGAAGCTATTCAGCGCGCCAAACAACACATACACTGCCACAACACCAAAGATCAGTGAGCCACTAATACGCCACCAGCGCTGACTCACCACCGAGCCGCAACACACCAGCACCACAGCTGGTAGCACCGTCAGCACAATCGTCACCACTGCAAGCAAAGCAGATCGGTCAATGCCTATGCCAACCCCAGCAGCATACGGCACGACATCTGCCGCCCACAGCTGTGTCATTACCATACCAACCGCCAGACCCATTACTGGTAGCCCAAAATGCCGCTTCGCTACATATACCAAACCAGCCAAAACCACAGCAGTGCCAGCAAGCAATCCAAGCAACATCATGCCATCATTATACCATGACATCGATTCAACATAAGCGTCATGAGAAATGCCAATACGTTTGAATAGCTATGCTCCAACGCGATCCTTCTTGTGCTGCCGCTTCGCATTGCGCTCAATATATTCAATGATCGGTTTGGCTACATTGCGCCGCGTAATTTTCTCTATCCCAAAGCCTGGGCTCGCATTGACCTCAAGCACCAACGGCCCACGACTCGAGCGCATAAAGTCAACACCCGCCACCGTCAAGCCCATCGCCTTAGCTGCCCGCAAACACATGCGACGCTCGGTATCCGTCAAGCGGATCGGCGTTCCTTCGCCTCCTTTGTGGAGATTAGAGCGAAAGTCGTCATCTAGGCTCTGGCGCTTCATACTCGCTACTACACGACTCCCCACCACAAAGGCACGGATATCCACCCCAGCCGACTCACGAATAAACTCTTGTAAAAGGATATTTGTCCCATCCTCGTTGGTGAGGTACAACGCCTGGAGCACTGACTTTGCTGCCTTCTTCGTCTCCGCTAGCACCACACCATTGCCATGCGTACCACGAGCTAGCTTGATGATAACTGGCGTACCACCAAGTTCGTTGAGGAGATCGTCTATATCGGCCGAGTTGCGGCTAAACACTGTCTTAGGAATAGCTACTCCACCTCGGGCTAGCAGCTGTGTTGAACGCAGTTTATCACGTGCCCGGGTAATCGCAATCGAGCGATTAACAAAAAGCGTGCGTGGATACGCCATCTCTAGTTGGCGTGCCACTGCTGTGCCATAGCGAGTCATATTACTCGCAATACGGGGGATTATTGCATCGTATTGATCAAGTGCTTCACCACCATACATCACCGTTGGGTTCTTCTCATCAATCGTCACATAACATTTGCGGTATTTTATGATTTTTACAATATGATCACGCTTTTCCGCCTCTTCCTTGAGGCGAAGTGTTGAGTAGTTCACGTTGCCATTACTGAGTATTGCGATTTTCACTTTTCTAGCCTCTCCTTATGGTATTTTTTATAGAATTCATACGGATTTCTTTTGAGCTCTTGGTTAAGTCTCCGAGGATATTTCTGCTTTACGTTATCTATTTCACTTCTGCAGACATCAACTAAGAATCTTCCTTCGTGTAAGGCACGCCTCCCAATTAGCACTGGAAAATTATGAAGCGACCGATCAGATAAGCCGAATAGGACACGAATTTTTCTGCCACCAATGCGTACTGTAAAGTAAGTACGATACTTTATTATCTGATGTCCGGAGGCACTTCGCACAGCAGCAACAGAATACTCGGTTCGTTTAATCAATTTACCTGTGTAATATGGTGAGCCCTCACCAAACAAAGAAAACCGTAACACACCATCTTTGCCAACCCTAATATTACTTGCCCACACTGCTGAACTATATGCACCAGTATCTACCTTAGCTGGCACATCCATTCGCTGGCTAAAGTGAATCTTTATATTGCGACCAATGACAATCTTTTTTTGTTGCTTCATAGACTTTTATCACTTGATAAATATTCAGCCACCATCTCACTATATGCAATCATCTTTTCATCATTACATGCACCAGTTGCAATCTGTGGCGCTCTATTAACCTCAAGAATATAATATTCACCAGTAGTTATATCTTGTATAATATCGACACCCGCTATCTCTAGCCGTTATCCTTGCTGCTTGTTCTGCCTTATCTAGGATATCTTGTGAGAAATTTTTAATATCGACAACCTCCGCTGAACCACCTTGTGATGTATTATTGAGATATGAACCTTCTTTTCCTTTTCTTAGCAAGATTAACCTTACCTTGCCCCCTAATACAAGGAATCGATAATCTCCTCTATTGGGGATATATTCTTGAACAATCATAGTAGTATCCTGAAGCCGCCGTAGTACCTCTTCCATCTCTTCAAAAGACTGTATTAAGAAATTATCTCGACCTTTCTTACCATTGTCTGCTTTAAGTACAAAAGGTAGTCGCAGTTTACTATTCTTTATCGCTGTCGCTATAAATAGTTGACTTGCATACACTGTTTTAGGTACAGGTAGGTACTTTTGTCTTGCAAATGAACACGCTAGTTTGCCCTTGCCTTGAGTTAGTAGATAGCTATCTGTAAAGGGTGTGCCTTTTTGGTCTAGATAATGTGCTACTGCAATACCACGTTCAAGCTCATCACCTACTGTTCTTATTAGAACAAGATCAAAGTTAGCAATATCATAACCATCGATAGGGTGGTAGATTGCAGAACATCCTCCACCAGACACATAAACCAGTTGATCAAAAGCTGTTATCTGCACCTCTACGTCACCTAGCAACCGCTGTAGCCACCTACTAAGCCCATACCAATTAAAGCTGTTCTCATCCTTTGGTTTTTTACTAACAATTATCAAAACCTTCTTTTTCATGGTTTTCTCCTACTCACCACGACATTTCAGACTACACGCTGTCATCTATATCGTACCAATAGTAACATACTATGCGATAATTAGTGAACTTATTAAAATATATAAAACAATAAAATCAACCAAAAACTCCTGTCTCAAGGAGTTTTTCAGTAGATCACGCCATTAGCTTATTGTATAGCTTACAGTCCAAATATCCCCTTCCGCCCTAATGTGTCATTAAACTCGCGGAGGATTTCCTTCTGGCGGCGGTTTAGTTTGGTTGGGGTGTCGACCACTACTGTCACGATATGGGGCCCACGCTTGTCGCTTCGCATGTGTGGCACGCCATGGCCAGATAGTTTGAAGTCTGTGCCCGATTGTGTACCAGCTGGCACCTTCATTGTAATCGTCCCATCGACTGTCTTAACGTCGAGCTCGGCACCAAGCGCTGCATCTGCCATACCAATATGCTCCTCACTCAGGATCACATCACCTTCGCGGCTAAACGTCTTATGTGGATTGACTCGCACCTGCACATAGAGATCGCCCTTACTGCCACCACCTACAGCTTCGCCACGACCACGGAGACGAATCGTCGAGCCATTATCGATACCAGCGGGAATCTTGACGGTAATCGTTTGCTCGCGGCGCTGCACGCCACTCCCCTGGCAGACTGTACAGGCCTTCTCAGGAATCTGCCCACGGCCTTGGCATGTCTCACACGTTACCGCCTGCTGAATGGGGCCAAACATTGTGTTCATCGTCCGCACGCGCTGGCCAGTGCCTTTACAATCTGGACAGCTCTTAAGGCTTGAGCCAGGTTCGACGGTACTACCATGGCAATGCTCGCATTCGTCATCAAGCGTTAGTGCAAGAGCAACTTCTTTGCCAAAGATCGCTTCTTCAAATTCGAGCGTCACGCTCGTCTCAACATCACGACCGCGTGACGGGCCTTGGCTTGCACTGCCGCCAGCAGCGCCACCAAAGAACTGGCCAAAGATATCTCCCAAGCCACCATCACCAAAATCAAAGTGGATATTCTGCCCTTGGCCAAAGTCGCCAAAGCCAGCGAATGGGTTACCGCCACCACTACCGCTGGCAGCACCACCAACGCCCGCATGGCCAAATTGGTCATAGCGTTGGCGCTTTTGCTTGTCCTTCAGGACCTCATACGCTTCATTAATTTCTTTGAATTTCTCTTCATTCCCACCCGCTTTATCTGGGTGGTACTTCACTGCCAATTTGCGGAATGCCCGCTTGATGTCATCATCGCTGGCGCTTTTGGCAACACCAAGCACCTCGTAATAATCTCGCTTCGCCATATCTGTCCTAGTATAGCCAATTGGCACTCTAATTGCAAGAGTGCTAACAGATCATTCCTTATGTTTCGGCGATGATCGATATATAGTCGTGTTTCGTAACGATAAGGTGGTCGAGCAGCTGGATACCAAGCAGCTCACCCGCCTCAGCCAAACGCTGCGTTGTCTCTCGGTCGGCCTGGCTTGCGATAAGCTGCCCACTGGGGTGATTATGCGCCACAATGATCCCTGCCGCTCGGTCGGCAATCGCATCTGTAAAAACTTCTCGTGGGTGCACCAAGCTAGCAGTTAGCGTACCAATAGTAATTGTGCGTTTGGCGATCAAGCGATGCGCTCCATCAAGTGTTAGGCAGACAAAGTGTTCCTGCCGTTTGTCGCGAATATCAGCGAGCTGTTCTGCTGCCTTGCTCGGCTCATCAATGATAGGCTGGTCACTTTTGAGCAGATAGCGCCGTGCAAGCTCAAAGTTCGCAAGAATCACTGTCACCTTAGCCGCACCAAGGCCAGTTATCTTAGAGAGCTCCTTATGAGTCAGATCACCTCCATGCGTGCGCAAAGCTTTAAGTACACAGCGCGCAATTTTGCCAACGTCAGCTTGCGCATTACCGCTGCCGATAATTGCCATAAGGAGTTCGAGGTCACTCAGGCGAGCCGCTCCATCTCGCGCAAGTTTCTCTCGCGGGCGGTCACTTGGTCGTCTGTCACGCATTCTCATTAGCATCATCTCCCTTCACGCTATATCTTTTATAGTATACCGGAACATTGTGCAAACACCAATTATATATTTTCATCATTCAGCGCAGATACAGTTCCTACTCTTAAGATCCAGTTTACAGTTGCTTCAGGTCTTATTTACTGTAGTATCTGTTATGACCAAACTACTACTTTCCCGTCTAGCGTGTATACTGTCTGGCCAGTTTTATTATCAATAATATGCGTTTTGGTGGAGCTACCAGCGGTGCTTTTTTGCTCAATGGCGGTATATTGATCATTTGGCGACACAGTGATGTTCGTTGTATATGCCGGCGGTGTTGTCTGATGAATCACTCGTTTGGCTGGGTAGGTGAGTATTGTTTGGCGCTGCAATATGTGTTGCTGATTAACACTCGTTATCTCCATACTATAGCCACTACGGGTGTGTAAGAATGCAGCTAATGATATGACGTCGTTTCCTTGTTGGTGAGTAATGGGTGATTTTTTGCTATTTTCTAGATTGAGTGCAAAATACCCCTCCCCCGTTTTCATCATCATGATGTTTTTGCCATCATATGATACATCGCCAAGTACCGCTGCCTGGCCAAGCGGCTGCATAGCGTGTGTGCCAGTCGGGTCAACAAGCAGCACATCATCACCTCGAGTCCGCACCACAACTGCTGCACCACGTGATACTGGACGCCAATCATACACTGGTAGTGGCTGCGCGTTAAGGCCACGTATGGTGTGGTGGCGCTGCGCTACAATATCATGCACGATGAGATTATTAGTCTTGTCTTTGCTATCCGTCTTTGCAAAGAGATACCCTACCGTCCCATCATCCATCGCTCGCAGGCGAGACACTGTACCTTTGCCGGGCAGAGGCAGTGGCGATACGGTACCGTTTTTTGTATCAACCTGATGCAGTTCACTAATCTTCGCATCATTCATTGTGTGAACAACGATGCGAGAATCCACCACTGCATATTCGACAATTTGTGCTGCTTGATAAAGTGTCTTCTCATGCTTTGTTGCCAGATTCATCTGCACAATGGCATCCGTCGCTTGTGTGGCATAGAACTCCGTTTTTGTCTCTGTGAGATCGCGGTGCTTGAGATAGTAGAGCTGTGCTGGCGGTGTATCAAAGTGGTGGCTGGCCGCTGTAGTCTGCTGCATAGAAGCACTCGCTATTTGAGCGATCGCCACGTGATACTGCGAGTTACTTCGCAAACGATGTCGGAACTGAATCGTCACGGTTGTGTTGTTTGTCGTAGCTGTAAAGTCTGCCTGAGGTGTGATTTGTATTGCATGGGGTTCTATCGGCTTGACCGGCTGATTGAATTCCAGCTGGAGCGTCTGGTAGCCCGTATTTGGATCATCTGCGAGCACCGTGTGGCGTACGCGTGGGCCTTGTAAATAGCTGAGTGCTATGAGTGTGCTCAGTATAATCAATAATCCAATCATGGCGAATAAAAATCGCTTCCGCTGGCATATCCAGCGCCAGCCCCTAGTATTCATATGGCTCCTTTGGCTGAGTCGTTGGCGTGATCGAGCGCGGCATAACAACGATCGGCTGCTGACGATGTTGCTGTGGATGCGCGGCAAAGTCGCCCGTTACCGTTACCCAACTATTGGGCTGGTAGCGCTCACGCCAACCCGGTGCATAGACTGGCACGCCGACCGCCTGTGCATCGACCGCACAACACGTCACGACAAATCGAGATACATAAAAAATTTGCGAATCCGCTGTATCTGGCGTAACGAACCCCGTCAAATTAACTGTCTTGCCACGATAAAATGCGCTGTCATGCGTTTGTGCAAGTAGCCCTGCCCATTCTTTGATCGTGAGACGCGAATAATCTCGCTGAGCAAAGAGAGATGCGTGCGATAGCTTCTCTGCAGACAGCTGAGCTGCTGCCCCTTTGTTGATACCGCGCTGCGTGGCTGTTGTCGTCGTTAGCGCCGTCGGAGGGGCAAGCAGCGCTATACTTGCGACCACGCATATCATCACACAGGCAGCAACACTACGCCACCAAACGAAGTGTGTATGCTGGTGGGTACGTGATTGCGTAATAATACTCGCACTCGCCATCACCAGAGCCACCACTGCCATACCAGTCGTAAAAACGACATACCTCTGATGAATATAGAGCGTCAAACGACCAGTCGCAGCTAGCCACAGCGTCGCCACGGCAATGATAGAAAGGAGTATTATACCTTGTTGCTGTGCAACTCGGGACAAGACCAGCCTAAAACGCATAATTCACCACCAATCCCAATGTTATCGATGCTAACCCAACGATCGCACTCACCTGAAGCAGTACACTCGGCCGATACGTCGTCCGCAGCAAGCTCAGCATCTTGATATCGATCATTGGGCCAAAGGTCAAGAAACTTACAAGCGCCCCGGTCATAAAGGTCTGGCGAAATGCCAAGGCGAAGAACGCATCAACATTAGAGCAAATTGAGACGATAAATGCCAACGCCACCATTGCAATCACCGACCACACTGGCTGGCTCCCCAGCGATACCAATACCTCGCGCGACACTAGCACTTGCACAAGACCCGCTAACCCTGCACCAACTACCAAGGCTGGCAGCATCGCCTGCACCTCACGTCGAAATATCGCAAGGCTTGCTACTCGCTTGCTCTGCTGCATATGATCTGCCTGGCACGAAGCAACAAACGTATTGGTCAATAACTCCTCCGCCGGGCGATGCGCATAGACCCAGCCAACAAGATTAGCAATAATAAAGCCACCAAGCACTCGCGCCCATAGTATGGTTGCATCCCCAGCGAATGCTTGCTGCGTTGTGATGATTGTCACTGGGTTGAGGATTGGTGCAGCAAGCAAAAAGACGAGAGATTCACTGGGTGTAAGCCCTTTTGCTAACAGGCCGCGCGCTAGGGGGACATTACCGCACTCACAGACTGGCAGTGCAGTACCAAGGAGCGACAAACAAGCCCGGCGCAATAATGGCTGCTGCGGCAGATAGGTAAGCAAGCGCTCGGCTGGCAGCCACACCTGCACTATAATTGCAATGCAGATCCCCAACATGACAAATGGCAGCGCCTCGATCATCACGCTCAAACTCAGCGTTATCCAGTCTTGCAATCGATCAGGCAGCGACCACTGCCCTGTTTGCGCCGATACAAGGCGAAATGCGGCCAGCCCAACAAGCACCCCAGCCACTACCGCTCCGCGGTGCCACCGCTTCACCAACCAACGAGTCATTTTCATGCTTCTATTATACCGCGAAGGGTGAGGTAGTAATATGGCTACACGGCTTTTTCTTGCTCTCGCTGCCAACGGTGACGGACATCAATAATCGACATCTGAGCCAATATGTCAGTAGGTATGCTCTGCATATAGGTAATGACGCGTGCTGCATATTCAGGGTGTGGGTAGGTAGCAGCACGCTTTGGGCGGCGCCCTGCCTTGAGCCCATCGAGTACACCGCGCATCCGCTTCCAAAATGAATAATAATCGAGCTTGGCCTTGACTTGCCAGTGCTGAGCATCTTCTATCACAAAACCTTCGATTGGTACACCATCATACAGATAGTCAAGCCCCTGCACCTGCTCATACCAGGTCGCAAACTCCTCCCACGTTTGGAGCGTCGCCGCAAGCCGCTTGGTTTCCATACCAAGCATAGCCGCAAATCGCTCACGCTTAACTTGGTCAACTGCGGCAAATTTTGCCTGGCGATGCACTATGTCGAGCAAAATAATCCGGTCTTGTGCATACTCAATAATGTGTGGATCCTCTGCCGGGAGTATCACCTCGCAGACCAAACATACCTTGTGCTCGGCAAGATACTGACGAATTTCATCGACATGCTTGCCATAACGCTGCAAAAACAAACGGCGAAACCATCCGGCAAAATCACTCTCCGTCGTTGTTTTCGACGCAAAGACGAGGTCACCTAGTGTTGCATCATAGCCCACCAAGCCAAGATAGCCATTCTCCTTCACCCAGGCGCGCACTGGAAAGACAAGCTGATCTTTGAGCGCAGCAAATTCAGTTTCTCGTCGCTCACCAATATTGAAGAATTTATCATAGGCACGAACCACAATCTCATTTGTGAGCGTATTCATAAATAGTCCACGGGCTCGCACTGTTTGTGCTGTCCATTTTTTATCATAAAACACCTTTGGTTTAAAGTGGAATGAGCTAATGTTACCCGGCAGTGACCGCTCGCTAATCAGTTTATTGGTGCGTAGACTATGGATGAGCGGTGCGTTTTCCGGGTGGAGGATGCCTTCAGCCGACTGGTTGCTCACCTCAACGACCGACCAGCCCTTCTCGGCAAGCTGCGCAACCCGTAGTGTGCCACCAAACTCCACTTTGCCCTCGAGATTAAAGCACCGCTGATTATACTGCGCTGGATAATTCTGAGCGTTGCGATGACCATGCACTTGATAGACATTATCAGAGGTATGAGCAACAAAAGCATCGTCGATAGCACCAACTTGATCATAGCGCCCCACACCACGAATATACTGCTGACTAGCAAGCAGCAGAGGATTCTCTGGTAAATTACTCACTCCCGCATGACTCACAAATACCCGCTTATCATGCCATGTGTAGTAGAGGCAATCTTGCATAGAGTTCATCAAGCGACTGACGGCACGCTTGTCTATATTGGCACGCTCTAGTTGTGCTCGCGTTCGGCCGTTAAACTCTCGCGCTCTTATCGGCTGGTGAGTAAGCCACTGCCAAATATAGCCGTCATGGTTACCCTCAATAAACTTCACATTCGGCCTGTCGACAAAATTATCGCACACATACTGCAATACTTCTGCATTCTCTGTGCCACGATCGAGCAGATCACCTGTAAAGATATAATAATCGTGCTCGACATAGGGGTGCTGCTCAAAATATTCACGCAGTGGCGTATAGCATCCTTGAATATCACCAATGTGATGAATGTGCTCATACTGACTCAAATTAATCGGTTGCTGATATGACGCGATAAGCTCTTTTACTTCCGCTGGCTGTATGACAGTGTATTGTTTTGGTATAGCACATGTGGAGAGACGAGCGTGCATTTTCTCGAGAACTACATCATCGACTATCTTATGTGGTGCACGCTGACCGTTGCGCTCTAGACAGACCGCAAGCGGTACATCCGCAAAATCTATAACGTACAGCTTATAGCGATACTTTTGTGCAAGCTGTGCATACTGCTGAAAGTACGAGCTCGTTGTATGTGTTGCATCAACCACAATGAGCTCACCACGAGCCATCCGCATATCAAGCAACTCATGAAGTTGTTGCCACACCCGTCGATCATCCTGATATGGCATAACGATGCGCCCTGCATCATTCATCACTGGGCTACTATACGCTAGACGCAGAGTATCGGGAGATAGTGTATATGGGCCAAGTCCAGCAGATTGCAAAAAGGTGCTTTTACCAGATCCAGGAATTCCACGTGTAATAAAAAGATGTCGCATATTTTCTCCTTCCTGAAGCGTTGTTTCAAAATTTCGCTTAACTATATCTAACTCAAGTAATTTACTCTTGTTTTTATATTATATCATCATCTGTTAGAAACAGGCTTCTACCCCATTAGGGTATGTAGCAATTTATCTTATTTTATGAATTATGTTTATTAATAGTTCATTGCAAAATACCCCAATGGGGTATTTTGCAATGAACATAGAGTAGTACATATTCTATTTTAGAATGTCTTTTGTATCAGACTCCGCTTATCCCATTTTGTTCTTACCTCGGTTCGCGCTACAATATAGCTATGCTCCGTCAGGTGAAAAAAATAGGTGCTCAAATTTATTCAAGTGTTGAAAATAATGTAACACATGTAAAACTCCGCAACTTTTTTTATACATGGCTCTGCCTTATTATTACTAGTCTACTAATCTGTTCGCTTTGGTATGGCCAACAATCACAAAAAACATCACACATCACACATATACCACCATCAACAACGCACACTTACACACTATCATTCTCTCGTGGTGCTGTTCGCTCACGCATCATCAAGCATCAATCGGCATCACACCAAACAATCATTACCTATCCACAAACAGGTATTGCCAATATAGACAAAACGGTTGCCACAATCATCGACAATGCTATCCCATCTCAACAAACACTTCCAACTACTATAGCAGCTCGCAGCAACACTATTACCTATCGCATTATTCACCAAGATGACACGACGATTTCTCTCGCTGTGTTTATCCGTACTACTATACCTCACGCTCTACCAACCAACACAGTTCACTACTGGACATTCGATAAAATGAGCGGCCAGCCAATTACATCGTCTGCCCTTGTTGATACATCAATCGCAGGGACAAATGAGCTTGTTATTGCTCTACGTAAACAGGTGCAGCAGCGCTACCCGCATGCAGAGCCAGTAAAAGTAGCGGGAGTCATTACTCCAGAATCTATCACGAACTTTTTAGTACACGACCGAAAAACAATTGGCTTTCTCTTCGACAAACGCTCGCTTGGTATTGGCGTAGATGGAATCATTAGCCTAAAATTGCCAATCAAGCAGCTCAGCCATTTTGTCCAAAACCCAACCACCAAGAAGCTTTTTGATATTCCACCGTCAGCATTATCATCAACAACCGACTGCGTGCGTTATCGCTGTATTGCACTCACCTTCGACGATGGGCCTGGGTTATACACGCAAACACTACTCGAGCATCTTGATCGCTATCATGCTAAGGCAACCTTCTTTGTGGTGGGGCGAAATGTTGCACCATACAGTATCGCGCTCCAGCAAGCAGTTCAACGCAAACACCAAATAGGCAACCACACGTGGAATCATCCACTCCTTCCTAAGCGCGACGAAGCTGTCATCCGCCAAGAGATTGAGAGTACAAACAGTGCCGTTGCTGCAGCTACTGGCGTGACACCAACAATGGTTCGTCCACCATATGGTGGCATGAATGACAAGGTGCGTGCACAGCTCCAGCAGCTTACTATGCCAGCCATTATGTGGTCAATCGATACACGTGATTGGGCCGATCACAATGCAGCAATTGTCTGCAGCCGTGCCGTTGCCAATGCCGCACCTGGTGCGATTATTCTCATGCACGATATCCACAAAACCAGTGTCGATGCTGTGCCGTGTATCCTCGACGCATTGCAAAAGCAAGGGTATAGATTTGTCACGGTCAAGAACCTATTTGGCCATCCCCTCAGCGCTGGCGAGTCATACTCTCAATATAAGCAGTAGGGTCTTTATAAACCGCTCATGCTACCATTCCGCTATGTAATCCTCTACACTAATGCTATGCAACAACCATTTCTTCCTAACAACACCTCTCTCTCTTCAAGTCCACTCGATCTGGAGCAGCGGCTCGATGTCCTGCAGCTTCCTGAGGCGAAGCTGCTAATCGGCGACAATATCAAAGCCTCGCCAGAGTCACAAGGAGCAGACAAAGCAGCCAATCAGCGCGCAGAATATCAACGAACTGTCTGCTCGCTCAACGTTATGAACTATCTATATTATGGCGGCGATGAGAATTATCACAAACTGACCGCCGCCCAGAGCGACGCCAATCGCCTTACGCGCGAAGAATTTGAAGAATTTCATCAGTGGGTTGCAAGCAACTTGCCTGGTGAGCATAGTGCTAATGTGATGCGCTACATTATGCTGATTCACGATTTGGGCAAGAACCAAACGCTTGCGAGCACCGTTATGGGAGAGGATGCCGCTGATTCGGTTGATCATGACGAAGTGTTGCGCCGCTTGCTCGAGCCAGATTACACTGCAAAGCGCGCAGAGCTATTGCCAACATTCGGCCAGCTCAGCGAAGCAGATCAAGCAATCATTCGCGATGTCATCAACACAGAACTCAATCTTGGCCAGTTTATCCAAGCAGAAGCACCGCCGGCAGCGCTGGCAGGCTTTGCGGACAGTGCTGAACCGGTGCGCTCGCTCTATATCATGCATACCTTGTTTGATATTGCTGGCGCACTGGGTCACGTTAATGCTGAGAGTTCTCTACTCCTCACTTCTCCTCTATATAACCAAATGGCAGCGGCCTGTGACGCCTTGACCGATAACACCCTCTCGACCGACGAAGCGCGCTATAGCCATTACCTTGCCAAGCGAGCACAGCGCTTTGGCTTAAGTGATGACACCATTGAGCAACTCATCAACAACCAAGCACACACTCATACTGTGCGCCTTGCGTGTATGCTACGCTACGATACACCAGAGGAGTATCAGCAACTGACCAATGCGCTAGATACGCTGCCTGGCCCTGTGCAAGCTATCCTTGCTCAAGAGCTTGGCAATGATGGTATTCATCAGCGCGCTACTTTGCCTTATTATGGCCCAGCCTTGCTGAAGGGGCTTGAAAAACGTCATAGTCTCGGTACAGCGCTCACCTACTTTGCGCATGTTTTGCAAGAAGCACACATTGCCGACAAAGCAGCGCGCAAAGCCGGCGAGACAGGTATCGTCACGGCAGACCTCAGTACTATCGCCCAAGCCGCCAACCAAGGCACGCTCGATCCACACCAGGCAGAGCTGCGCTTCCACCACAGCGGTGAAATGCTTGTGCCAGAATATCAGGACACGCCCGAGCTTGCTATTGATTCACTTCCGGCGTTTGACTCTGAGAAGCTCCGCGGCAAGCGGATCATCTACCTTGGGATGGGTGGTGGCTCAGACGGTATCCAGGCTGCTATGCTGAGCAAGCTTCATCAGCAGCACCATGCCGTGCAGCCTACAGCCATTGTGTCAGTACGCAACTTTGCTGCCGATAACAACAAACAGCTTGCTCATACTGGCCGACAGATTAGTGACGCAACAGTAGAAATCACAGAGGAAACGACCAAAGTTGGCGACTGGCGCTTCCTCGAGGATATTATCGCCAAAGATGAAACAATCGCACCAGTTTATCTGCTTAATTCGATTGAGCCGGAGCAGATTGCCCACGACCTACAGCTCCTCATCCGCGAGACGGGAGCTGATGCGATTTGTGGCATTGATACTGGTGGTGATGTACTCTACCGCGCCAATACTGCCATCGACCCCACAACCTCATCACCGGATCAAGACTATGCTGTACTCGCTGCTCTCCATATGGTTAACGCCGCGGCAGAGGCAGACGGCACACCACTCAATGTCTTTACGGCTATCGTTGCACCTGGTGTGGATACCCCTCCATACGCCAATGATATGCTTGCCCGTAGCAATGCCCAGCGCTATATTCTCCAGCCAGACGATACTACCACCATTACTCAAACCTATGCTGCGTGGCGCATGGACGGCTCTGCGAGCGAAGAAGGGCTTTATGGCAAGACACCCCTGGCGTGGATCGCCGCACTAACGGGCAAGCACGGCTTGCAGCCACTCGCTCTCCCACGAGCTAACGCAACTTCAGCTCATAACCCATGGCGTATTTTTATGAATATCCGCCCTTCGACCGCCAGCGTGGTAATGATGCAGGCTGAGCAGTTATACCAAGCTGTAAATCATTGATTAAATTAATTAGTAGAGGAAGTTCCCTATATGAAATTAACATTCATGACATACAACATCTACAATGGTGCCGAGACAACGATTGATGACGTTATTGCAGTTATCAACGAAGTAAAGCCAGATATCCTGACGCTTAACGAAGCAAATGGCTTCGAGAACGACACAAGAAAACGCCTTGCATACGTCTCAGAACAAACCGCTATGCCCTATACTCACCTTGCGCTCTGCGGCGATGGGTCGTGGTACCATACAGCGTTGCTATCCAGGTATCCTATCCTGGATGCAACATTGCTCTACCCGTGTAGTCGATCACTCTTAGTAAGCCGCGTTCAAGTCGATAATTATGTTTTCTCCATTGGTAGCCTTCATCTCTCACCACGATGCGAAGCTGACCGGCTGCAAGAGGTGCACCGGCTTATCAAGCATATTGGTGAGAATAGCACTCATACTGCTGTTATGGGTGATTGCAATTCACTCTCGTTTTATGATACATATCCGCCTAATATGGTAGATTCTTTTGATGCAAACCTGACACGCAAATTTACTCGTGATGGCACAATTGTTCATGATGTCACTCGTTTTATGGCACAGGCGGGCCTTGTCGATACAGCAGCTGCTTTGCAACAACACGCAACCCCGACGGCTCCAACACCACTGCCGCCACACCCTGATCACCCAACCAGCCGGCTTGACTATATCTTTGTCTCGAAGGATCTGCAGCCTGCATTAACCTCATACAATGTTGTCAAAACACCACTATCAGACCGAGCGTCGGATCACTACCCAGTCGTTGTTGAGCTTACACTATAGTATAAGCTCGCTTGTCTACTAGGGTTAGTCTCTCGGTATTTGAATTTTGCGGCTCAAGGGCGATATAAGCTTTAATAAAATAAGACCGATTTTCATCGGTCTTTATCATACATCGTGGCTCCGGAGACTGGGCTCGAACCAGCGACCTAATCGTTAACAGCGACCCGCTCTACCACTGAGCTACTCCGGATTACTCTGTAAGTATACCGGTTAGAGGGGTGGTTCGTCAAGAGTCACGCCGCAAAATAGGCATTTTATGCTATGGCTGGCTGCGGAATTGTTCGATCCGCTTAGTTAGCTCAGCGATATTGTTCCAACTACTGCCATCTGTCATGATGGCGAGGACGTATTTGTCGTTCGAGCCATAGACGATCGCTGCGTCGTGCAGGAGACCATTCAAGAATCCAACCTTATTTGCCACCGTGCCATTCGTGCCAGCAGGAATGCCCTTGCGATACACATTAGCCTTGAGCGCAGAGAGGAATCGGTCGCGGTTGGCACTACTAAAGTTCTGCCCCGCATCAAGCATCACCATAAAGCGTGCAAGGTCATTTGCTGTGGTGTATGGGCCACCAGACTTGGCAAAAGTCGTGTCTTTGAATCCAATATCATTAGCATCCTTTGTCACGACGTCATAACCAATGACTTTGAGGTAATTCTCTGCGCATGGGTTGTCGCTCTGGCTAATCATCTTATTGAAGCAAACTTGGTTGTCCTCCCAGCGCCAGCCTGCCAGCTGCTCGCGCCGAAGCACGCTATAGCCAACAAATAGTTTGTATGTACTGGCAGTGACAAATTGCTTGTTACCATTGTAGCTTGCATTACGTTTCTTACCATCGATCTCTAAGAATGAGATACCATACGTCCCCGGATGATCCTCGGCATAGTGCTTGAGAAGAGCGTTGAGCCCGTCTTCGGTCGAGCTATAATTGCGGTCATATTCTACCTTGGCTGGCACCGTCTTCATCACTGCGGCTGGCTGTGGGCGTGTTTGATTAATAAACTCCGAGAGCTGCTGCGCAGTTGCGTCAATATCAAGCGTGCGCCCTGGCTTACCATCTGTGCGTGATGTTTCGGTGAGGTCGTACGTGGCAACTTTCGTGGTACCTGGGTCAATATTTACCTTTGGCGTGACATGCTTCGTGAGATAGCCGGAGGCCTGTGATGCACTAATGCTTGCTACTAATGTTTTGTCTTTTGGCTGAGTAACAACCCACTGAATAACTTCATTCGCTGGCAATGTTACCGTCTCGTCGTTTACCTTAAGGGCAACACCTTTGCCAATGACCTTTGTGATTTTTTGCTCAAGCGCCTTCGCTGCATCGGTTGTAATGGCTGGGGCAATGCCACGCATTGGAATCTCAACAGTCGTGCCCTGCATGAGGCGCGGGCTAATTGCACCAATGCTGTGCGACACCGCACCACGCTCGCACTCACCGCCACGCCGCGCTTGATTCACTACCAACTTGCCATGCTCTACCTTGAGACTAGCATCGACCGGCGCACGCTTACAGACTGGCATGATCGTCTGAGTAATATATTGCTCAGTACGTGTTGTGGTCGTCAATTTTGGTGAGCTTGGCACATCTGGCTGCCACCAGAGCGACGATAATGGCATAATCCGCCACAGCAAGGGATACTGCGCCTGTGCAAGCCGGTCGGTGTTGTCTACTGTAATAGCAAGCTGCTCGATCGTCGGTGAGGCAATGGTTGTGCCATCACCCACTAGCTTCACGGAGTGTTCTTGGTAGGCTTGGTTAAGCGTATCTGTAGCTTCTGGCATTGTCTGCCAGCCAAGCGACACACCGTCGATCCGCGCATTTGGGAGCAATCGATCACTTGGATACACCAGCTGAAACAGCACATTGAGCCCAAGAATAATACCAATAGTGATATATGTTTTGCGCCGTGTCCAGCGAATACGCAGCACTGGCACACGCCAATCGGCGAAACGAAGTTTCTCGGCAATAGTTGCCTTGCGGCGTCGGGGGTACGGACGCTGCGCGCGCGGAGGAGTGTACATCATGTAGATATTATATCATCTATGATGATTGGTCGCTCTGCAAAATTTCTAGTGCGCGCTGCAAAACCGCAATATCGTCAGCAGCATTATTCTGCTGTTCTAGTGCGGTTATTTTTGCACGAATCACTTGCTCGACTGGAGCCACAACAACATCCGCAGCACTCTGGGTGGGTGGTACCACTTGCAGGCTACGCGCCGAGTTATCCTTTTTGACCAAAAATCCACGGACAATCAGGCCATTGACATGTGCTGCCACCGTACTGACCGACTTATAGTCGAAGGCACGCATAATTTCGCGGTAGCTTGGGCCGTAACCATTACTCTTGATAAATGTGTCTATAAATGTCAATAATTCACGTTGTTTTCGCGTTGGGCTTGTCATAATCCATCCTCCGTTATCGCTAGTGCTGCCAGCCCCCACCAGAGCATCGACACAGTGTCGTCAACAAAAACTGGTAAGAACAATCCTATCACAGTTAAGCCGATTCCGCCAGCAAAACTACCGAAAGCCAGCCAATATGACCGGCGATGCCATAATTTTACCAGCACACCAGTGGTTAATGCAACTAATAATAGTAATCCAATCCAGCCAATTTCGTGAGCAACGAACAAATAATGGTTTTCAATGATTAAGCTCTGCCCATTGCCAAGAAGTGATGCCGAGCCAGTACTTCCTACGCCAGTGCCAAGCGGTTGCTGCCAGGCGCGCGCTAGGCCAGCTTGCAACGAAGTAATTCGGTCGCTGTCGGATGTTTGAGCGGGGCCATGCGTTGGGTCGTTATGTAAGATAACATTATCAATAAAGTGTGGATCTATAGCGTAGCCAATACTACCAACAATCACCCCACAGCCAAGTACTACACCAGCACCCCACAGCACAATACGCCGAGATGCCTGTGACCGCCATGCGCTGACAATCGCAACAATACCAACACCAACCGCCACCGCGAGCAACGCGCTCCGCGAATAACTCTGCCACACTGCAAGCGCTGACGCTAGCGCCATACCACCAAGCACCCAACGCCGCATAGGTGAGATACGCCGCCATTGCAACGCGCCATACGCCACAATAAGCGTCAGGACAGTACTTGCATACGCCCCAAGTGGGTTTGGCCCACGCAACGTGCTATTAATGCGGACATAGGCACTGTTGGAGTCGACTGTTTGGTAGGGCTCGATCGTCGTCGGCCCGTAGCCAAGCGGCACAAGTACATCACGCGGCAAAGCAAGCTGCGCTGCTGCAAAACCAATCACAATGACCGCGCCCGCACCGAGCATACGCAGCAGCCAGCGCCGATACTGTGGATAATTACTCACAAACACATAGACCACCACACCAAGTGCCACAAAACGCAGGTCGATCAACAAACCCGATAGCAAGGCCAAGCCAGACGTTGGCACAAGCAGCGCCACCACACCGTGCCACAGCGCAAAGGCAAGTGCCAGCTGGATGATGTGATCGCTCAGCCAACGCCGCCACTGCCGACGCAGCGTCACATCGACAATAACAAGAATCAGAACGATGAGGAGCAGAACTTCCTTCCACGCCTTGACAAAAAGAGCATAATCTGGCCAATGCGCACCCACCCATACGGTCAGCGGTGCATGGATAGCCAGCCCGAAAAATATCGTACACAAAAACCAAGCCGGTATCTTTTCTCGCAATAACCGCTTCATCTCTTTCTAGTGTAGCAAACTTTGGGTAAAAAGTGTTATAGTAACAGTTGTTATGCCGTCAAAAAATACGAAATTTTATAGTCTCATTCTCATCGGCCTCGATTTTGTTGTGCTGATGGCGGTGTTTTTCATCGCATACTACGTCCGCACGCAGATCGACCACCGCGATTTGCTCCATACTGTCTATGCCAGCGACTACTTGCTCGGCTTCGTCGTCATTGCGCCAGTGTGGATTATTCTCTATGCCTCGCTTGGGCTCTATAGTGCGAGCGTCTACGGCCGGCGGCTCGTCGAGTGGGGGCGGCTGTTGCTCGGGACATTCATGGGTATTCTGCTCGTGATTGGCTGGGAGTACGGCACACGAATGTATATCTTTCCGGCCCGCTTGGTGGCGATGTATGTCTTTCTTGGTTCGTTTTTGGCAATTGGCACGGTGCGTGAGTTGTTTCGTCTGACGCGGAGTTGGCTCTTCCAGTACAACCATGGCGTGAACCGTGTGATGGTGATTGGGACATCGCTAGCAACGCGAGACATCGCTGAGTCGATCTCGACCACCTACAAGTCAGGTTTTCGCGTCGTGGCAATGGCTGGCCCCAAGCGCTTTGTACCACCTGGGCTCGATGTTGTTCATTTTGCATCACTCGACCCCGCCCTGGCGCAGATCAAAGAGCTCAAGATTGACACCATCATCCAAACCAACCTCTACGAAAACGAGGAAAAGAATCAAAAAGTGCTTGGTGCCGCACAGGTCAACCATATCCAATACAACTTCATCCCTGGCGAGCCAGAATTTTATACTGGCAAAAACACCATCGATGTTTTTCTTGGCTACCCAATGATTACCGTTAGTCAAACACCACTCATTGGCTGGGGAGAAATCGCAAAGCGGATTTTTGACACAATTATTTCTGGCATGTTGCTCATTGCCCTGGCGCCGCTTTTTGTGCTCATCATCATCCTACAAAAGATCTTTAACCCCGGGCCAGCATTTTATATCTCAAAGCGCCTCAGTCGCTACTCCGAGCCAATCCAGCTCATCAAGTTCCGTAGTATGGGTGCACAATATGGCAAGCAAGACGCGGCTGATGAATTCCGTGCAATGGGTCGCGACGACCTGGCTGAAGAGTATGAAAAAAACCGCAAGGTCGAACATGACCCACGCATCACTCGCTTTGGCAATTTTTTGCGAGCGACATCGCTTGATGAATTACCCCAGATTTTCAACGTCTTTCGTGGTGATTTGAGCTTGGTTGGGCCGCGGCCAATTCTACCTCAAGAAGTGAAGTTTAGTTCAGCCCGTACGGCACTCTTGCACAGCGTGAAGTCAGGGGTGACGGGCTTATGGCAGGTATCTGGGCGCTCAAACCTGAGCTTCGATGAACGGATCGAGCTTGAGCTATTTTATGCCCAAAACTGGAGCTTCTGGCTAGATATCAAGATTCTATTCAAGACGATCGGTGTAGTGCTACGCAAGACGGGCGCGAAATAGATGACATATCATTATAGAGCTGAAGTAAGAGAGGATAATCTCAATAGGCTATTTCTTATTTAGATTCCAAACCATACTATCTTTTGATAGCTTTACCCTGCTCTATCTACTGGAATACTTGGTTTATTAGTTTTCATAGCAAACCGTCATATTTAATATAAAAGGTTAATGGCGGAAGGTATCGATGTTTTATAACATCTCTAAGAAAGTAGTAGAAGTGTGGGACAGAAAATCGCAATAATAAACCATCGGACTTGGGCACTGCTCACAAAAAAGTGTGTAACCCTCAGTTATTTTATCATCTGATCGCGCACTACCTTGCGTATCTTGGTCAGAAATAGCGTCTTGTCAAAACGCTGTGCGGTACGGCGCAAAACTGCAGGGTCAAAAGTTTGCTTCTCGGCCTGCTCAATTGCTTTAGCAACGCTAATGCTCGTCTGCCGGTCAAATAACACGCCCACTTCGGGCGACGTCACGATATCTGTTGTCCCGCCACGCGCTAGGCCAATCACGGGCGCGCCAGCCGCTAGCGCTTCAACACTGACAATCCCAAAGTCTTCCTCTGCTGGGTAGATAAAGCCACGCGCTGTTGTAATAGCCTTCTCATATTCAGCATCGCTCGCATCGCCAAAGCGATCGGTGCGGAACTCAACTGTTGGACCAGCCAGATCAACGAGCCTATTGTGTGCGGGGCCATTACCAAAGACGATCAGCTTCTTGCCAAGCTTCGTCGCTGCTGTGACTGCCAAATCATATCGCTTGTATGGCAACTGCCGGCCAATCGTCACATAATGATCACCCCGCTTGGCAGCAGGTGCAAACCGGCTTATATCTACCGGTGGATGAATAACTATGCTATTTCGATTGTAATATTTTTTAATGCGCTGTTGTGTCTCGGTCGAGTTTGCCAAGAAAACATCAACTTGCCGAGCGGCTTGGAGGTCTAGCTTGCGCTGGCGCGGCACCATGAGTGGCATGAGTGTGCGGATAAGTGGATTGAGATTACCATAGCCTGGGTCGCGCCGATATTCATCGTAGTGGCTCCAGTAATATCGTGGTGGTGTGTGACAATAGTTGATAATAACCTGATCGGGCCTCGTCTTCCTCACTTGATGGCCATGCATGTATGAGCTGGTGAGGATGATATCAAACTCACGCAAATCAAGTCGCCGCATCGCTTTGACAGCCAGCGTCGGAAATAGCTTATAATACGTGCGCACCTTGCGCGGAATTTTTTGCAAAAACGACGGCCGGATATCAAGCTCAGCAAAGGCCGGCATTTTATCCTCATTGTACATTGCGGTATAGATCGGCGCATCCGGAAAGGCTTCGTGCATAGCGAGCACGACATTCTCGGCACCACCCATTGTTGTCAAGAAGTCGCAGACAATGGCAATTTTGGGTTGTTTACTCATAGTATCAGTGTAGCGCAAAGGAGAGATTTTACCTATACCTTACTCCACCGTCACACTCTTGGCAAGATTGCGCGGCTGGTCGACGTCGTGCCCCCGCTCCACTGCCATATAGTAAGCAAAAAGCTGTGATATAACATTAAACAAAATTGGCGTGAGGTGCTGCAGCTTGGTCGCAACGCGCACCACTGTCTCGGCAGGTACGCGTTTATCCGTATCGGTAATAACAATCGCATGAGCACCACGTGCATTCATCTCGATCAAATTACTCTGCGATTTTTCGTACAGCCAGTTGTCCTGCAAATAACACACTTCGAAGAAATGATCGTCGATCAGGGCAATTGGCCCATGCTTGAGCTCACCTGCTGCATAGGCTTCAGCATGAATATAGCTTACCTCCTTAAGCTTAAGTGCGCCTTCAAGTGCAGCTGGGTAGAGTGTGTCGCGACCAATATAGAGCGCATGATTATAGTGAGCATAATTATGTGCGATGTTTTTGACGCTATCAGCTTGCTTAGCCAGCGTCTTTTCAATCTCGGCTGGTAGCATCTCAAGCTCATTAATAAACTCACCCATCAGCCGTGGGTTTGTTCCCTTGGCTGCTGCAAGCATCAGGCCAAAGATTGTCATTGCGGCCACTTGCGAAGTAAAGGCCTTGGTGCTGGCCACACTGATCTCTGCCCCCACGTGTACATATACTCCACCGTCAACTTCGCGTGCAATCGTGCTCCCCACTGCATTGACGACACCAAGGCACGTCACACCCCGTCGCTTGAGCTCCGTCAGGCAAGCTAATGTATCGGCCGTCTCACCACTCTGACTCACAATAAGCGCAACGGTATGCTCGGGGATGTTATATGCTCGGTAGCGCAGCTCACTAGCAATCTCCACGCTCACCGTCACATCATCAGTCAGCTGCTCAATAAAATAACTAGCCTGCATTCCCGCAAAATACGCCGTGCCACAGCCCACAATCATCACATGCTTGATCTGTCGCAATTCAGCATCACTTAAGCCTATGCCGCCTAGCCGGGCATAGCGCTGCGCGGCAATCACTCGCCCAGCTAGCGTTGCCGCAAGGCTGGTCGGTTGCTCAAATATTTCTTTGAGGAGAAAGTGGTCGTACCCCTGTTTTTGAATAGCTTGCAAATCCATCTCTAGTGTCTCTACTTGCACGTCGACCACTTGCGAATCAGTCGTTTGAAGCTCGAGACCGGTGCGGGTGCAGCGCCCTACTTCGCCATCGTGCAGATAGACCACTTGGTTGGTATACCCCACCAAAGCCGATGCATCACTGGCAATGTACGTTTCGCCATCACCCAGCCCAACAATGAGTGGACTACCCTTGCGGGCCACAATAATCTCATTAGGGTCATTCGCTTGAACAACTGCTAAGCCATACGTGCCTACCACCATTTTGAGCGCACCTCGCACTGCCGCCAAGAGGTCTGGTGCTTGCTTGTGCAGATAGTCGATAAGCGCCGTCAATACTTCAGTGTCAGTATCACTCTTAAATTCATACTCATGTGCTGCAAGCATCGTCTTGAGCGCCTGATAGTTCTCGATAATGCCATTATGTACAACGTAGATCTGCCCCACTTGATGCGGATGAGCGTTGCGTTTGCTGGGTGCCCCGTGGGTTGCCCAGCGAGTGTGACCAATGCCAACCGTATCAGTCGTCTTGTGGCGAGCTGTGAGCTCATTCAGCGCAGCCACCTTGCCTTTTGTTCTGAGTAACGTTGGCGCGGCATTCTCATCGAGTGTAACAATACCAGCACTATCATATCCGCGATATTCAAGCCGCTTGAGTTCCGTCAGCAGTACACTCTGCGCTGGTCGCGTTCCGATATATCCAACTATTCCACACATAGGTTTTTCCTTTCCTCTTGTATTATAGCGCTTTGGTCTTTGCCTTCTAGTGTACTCTCATTTTTAAATAATTTTGCAAGAATGTAAAAATTACAATGATTTTTCTCTGTTACTACATGATGCTATTTTTACATCAATAGTACTTTGAGTATAAGAAGTTAGAGAAAAGGTGGCAAAATATAAGACCAAGTGTAGCGCCCACCTTCAGCTATAATTAAACCGATATACGCATACTTGTAGACGAAGATAACACGATATGTTCGACATTTTTTCGACGAAGAGGTATACTAGGTGATATGAGTAGAGAAACGATTTTAGTCACTGGTGGCGCTGGGTATATTGGCAGCCACACCATTATCGAGCTTATTGCAGCAGGATTTAGCGTCGTCGTTATTGACAACCTCGCCAATGCCAGCCATGAGAGCCTGCGACGCGTCGAAACGATTACTGGTACAACCATCCCCTTTATCGAGGCGGATGTGCGCGACCGATCGGCACTCGATGCGATTTTTACCAAGCATGATATCAGTGCTGTCATTCACTTTGCTGGACTCAAAGCAGTTGGCGAGTCGGTCGAGAAGCCGCTCGAATATTATGACTGCAATCTTAGCTCAACCCTCACCCTCTTAGCCGCTATGCGCCAACATGGGGTGTATCGGCTCGTTTTCTCGAGCTCCGCAACGGTCTATGGCACACCAGAGTCATTGCCACTCACTGAATCATCACGCACTGGCACCGGTATTACCAATCCATACGGCTGGACGAAATATATGATTGAGCAGATCATTCGTGACTATTGCACGGCACACCCCGACTTCCAAGCGACCATCTTGCGCTACTTTAATCCGATTGGTGCGCATATATCAGGTATGATTGGCGAAGATCCAAATGGCATCCCTAATAATCTCCTGCCCTATGTTGCACAAGTTGCAGTTGGAAAATTGCAAAGCGTTGGTGTATTTGGTGATAACTACGACACGCCTGACGGTACTGGTGTGCGCGACTACATTCACGTTGTCGACCTCGCTAAAGGGCATGTGGCTGCCCTATCACACATGCAGCCAGGTGAGCACACCTATAACCTTGGCACTGGCCATGGTACCTCTGTTTTGGAGATCATTAGCGCCTTTGGCAAAGCATGCAAACATGACATCCCATACGAGATAAAACCACGCCGGGCTGGTGATATTGCAGCCTGCTATGCCGACTGCAGCAAGGCACAGCAAGAGCTTGATTGGCAGGCAAAACTGTCCATTGAGCAAGCCTGTGAAGACTCCTGGCGCTGGCAATCTCATAACCCAAATGGGTATAAGAGTTAAGTTTAGATAATACCCCTAGTGGGTATTTTGCAATGAATAGTATAGATGTACATTCATTTTGAACATATTATTTGTTCACACCATAATTTTGCTGTTCAGGTATAGGCTTATTAAACAATATATGTTTCTCATGTGAACAATAAATGTATTCAGACTATTCTCGTCTGCCAAATGTAAACCTGCGGAAACAAAAACAGCCCACTATCTATGGGCTGTTTGTAACGCAAATAGCAAAGTTAACTTACTTGAGCAATCCTACTCTTGGCCAGTCGCTTGGTTGATCCGGGTTGAGGAATCTGGTTTGCCTTCACCAGCGTCGAAGCGCATTTCTATGTTGTACTTTTTACACACTTCTGCTTCAGGAATAGCCTTTTCCGTGTCACGATCACCGCCGTTGGCAAAAATAAGTTGGTCGCCAGGATATTGGCCAGCAACCATCTCGAGTGATTTAATTTGTGTGGGATCTTCGTCGATCGATAGAATCACTTGGTCAACATCTTTGAGGGCACGCATGAGACGCAGGCGATTGCTTTCGTTGAGGATAATTTTGCCTTTTTTTAGCAATTGTTGCTTGTCGTTGTTGACAATGACAATAAGTTTGTCGCCCATTGCGGCAGCTGCTTCGATCATATCGATATGCCCACCATGGAGCGGATTAAAATAACCACTGACAATTACTACTCGCATTTATTACTATCTCCTTGTTGTTTATCGTTAGAAAGCTTCTGTTGCTATATTATACCATTACTCTTGTATATCTCGACACCATCCCCTATTTCACGCTATAATACAGCTATGACAAAACTGCTTATCACCGGTGGTGCGGGGTTCATTGGCTCGAACTTCGTGCATTATACCGTTCATCACAAGCCGGAATATGAAATCACTGTCGTCGATAAGATGACATATGCTGCAAATCCGCACAACCTCGACGGAGTGCGCGAGCAGATTACCTTCGTGCAGGGCGATATTTGCGATGCCGAACTGATGGATCGCTTGATTGCCGAGACGGATATCGTTGTCCACTTTGCGGCGGAGAGTCATAACGATAACTCACTGCGCGATCCAAAGCCTTTCCTCGACACCAACGTGTATGGTACGTACACTATTTTGCAAGCAGTGCGTAACCACAACAAGCGCCTCCATCACATTAGCACCGATGAAGTGTTTGGCGATCTAGCACTGGACGATCCAAACCGCTTTACTGAGGAGACACCATACAACCCATCTAGCCCCTACTCGAGCACGAAGGCGTCGAGCGATATGCTGGTCCGCGCCTGGATTCGCAGCTTTGGTGTGAAGGCGACGATTAGCAACTGCTCCAACAACTACGGCCCCCGCCAGCACATAGAGAAGTTTATCCCGCGGCAAATCACTAACATCCTGAGCGACATCAAACCAAAGCTCTATGGCACGGGCGAGCAGGTACGCGACTGGATTCACGTTGACGACCACAACTCAGCAGTGCACTTGATTCTCGAGAAAGGCACACTGGGCGACACCTACATCATTGGTGCAGACAACGACCACGTCAATAACAAAGCGGTGATTGAGATGATCTGCGACTTGATGGGTAAGGGTAAGGACTGGTACGAGCATGTCAACGATCGCCCTGGCCACGACATGCGCTATGCAATGGACTCGAGCAAGCTGCGCCGCGAGCTTGGCTGGCAACCACAATACACCGACCAAGATGGCATGGCTAACGGCCTACGCCAAACCATTGAGTGGTACACTACCAACCGCGACTGGTGGCAAGCCCAAAAAGCTGCTGTAGAAGCAACCTACGCGAAGCAAGGACAATAAGCCAATGCCCGACATCCCCAGCAAAACTCGTGTGAGTAGCAAGATCGCCTACCAAAACCCCTGGATCACCATCCACGAAGACCAAACACGAGACCACGCAGGCAATCTGGGGATATATGGCTATATGGAGTCGCGAAACTCGTGCATGGTCGTTGCTGTCGACGAGCATGAGCGGATCTACCTGGTGCGCGGCTTCCGCTACCCCTCACAGAGCTTTGGCTGGGAATTACCTGGTGGCGGTGGTGATGGCGAAGATCTGCTCACCGCCTCCAAGCGTGAGCTAGAAGAAGAGACTGGCATCGTTGCCCAGTCGTGGGAGAAGCTTGGTGAGGCGTACGTGTGTAACGGCCTAATGACAGAGAAAATGGCAGTGTGCCTGGCGCGAGACTTGTCTTTTGGCGGCAACAAAGAACAGTCAGATGAAGTATTTAGCGATATGCGGTTCTTCACCCACGAGGAAATTGACCGGCTTATTACCCAAGGCGACATTAACGACTGCCAGACACTAGCTGGCCTCCATTATTATCATATATGGCGAAAGGAGAATGCATGAATTTCGACCCATCAAGCTATAACGACCTTACCGTGACTGAATCGCCAATTCCAGGGCTATTCGTCATTAAACTGCCCGTCCATGGTGACAACCGTGGGTGGTTTAAAGAAAATTACCAGAAGGAGAAGATGGAAGCGCTGGGGCTACCTGCCTTTACCATTGTACAAAACAATATTAGCTTTAATGACAAAGCTGGTGCAACACGTGGGCTGCACGCCGAGCCCTGGAACAAGTTCATTAGTACTGCGAATGGCCGCGTGTTCGGTGCATGGTGTGATGTGCGCCAAGGCCCAACCTTCGGCCACACATTCTCTGTAGAAATTAATCCTGGCACAGCGGTGTTTGTACCCAAGGGCGTGGCAAATGGTTACCAGACACTGGACGATAATGTGGCATATACCTACCTGGTTGACGCCCATTGGTCGCCAGATGCGCAGTACACCTTTGTCAATCTCTTTGACCCAGCGCTGGATATTGCGTGGCCACTTGGCAAAGATAAGGCGATCATCTCTGACAAAGATGCTGCGCACCCACTCCTGCGTGACGTACAGCCAATGGAATTATAAAAAGAAAGGAAGCGTGCATGACAGATTACACCTCTACCCTCATCATTGGTGCCAACGGGCAATTGGCCAAAGCAATGCAGCGGCAATACCCTAGCGCTCGAGCGGTTGGGCATAATGAGCTCGACCTCTGCAACGCAGCAGCTATTGCAACCTTCGACTGGTCTGGTGTTAAGACGATCATCAACACTGCCGCTTACACCAATGTTGACGGCGCAGAAACAGCCGAAGGCCGCACGGCAGCCTGGCGCATCAATGCCCAAGCGGTGGGACAGCTTGCTCGTATCTGCTCCGAGCGAGATATTACCTTGGTTCATGTGTCGAGCGATTATGTTTTTGATGGTGAGGCAGCACCACATACCGAAGATGAGCTATTTAGCCCTTTAAGTGTCTATGGTGCGTCCAAAGCAGCGGGCGACATTGCCGCGAGCACCACACCACGGCACTATATTATCCGCACTAGCTGGGTGATTGGCGATGGTAAAAACTTCGTAACAACAATGCTCGGCCTGGCCGCAAAAAATATCGCACCAACAGTAGTAGCAGACCAAATCGGCCGCCTGAGTTTCACGCCAGAGATTGCGCGCGCGATTGACCACCTGGTAGAAAATAAGGCACCATACGGCACTTACAATGTAACAAATAGCGGCCCATTGGCAAGCTGGGCAGATATCACGCGGCAGATCTTTGCCTTGGCGGGGCGCAACGACTTACCAGTGACAGACACGACCACCGCCGAGTATTTTGCCAATAAGCCTGGCGTCGCGCCGCGACCACTCAATAGCGACCTTAGCCTTGAAAAATTACACGCGACTGGCTTTTCGAGCCAAGACTGGCGCAAGGCACTACGTGAATATGTTACTCTAAATATTCATTAAAGTAGTCCTTGGCTATTTGTCATAGCTTTTAGATTATCATCTCACAACGTCAATAATTTTGTTTGACTTCGCGCATTATCTAGACTGACTCTTTCGTACACTGTTATATATTCCCATTATCTTCGGTATTATGGTACTATTACTTTATCTGGTATGATAAGTATATAGTTAGAACAAAGGAGTTTTACGTATGAAAGGTATTATTTTGGCAGGTGGCTCGGGCTCGCGCCTGTGGCCAATTACTAAGGCAATTAGCAAACAGCTGATGCCTATTTATGACAAGCCAATGATCTACTACCCTCTCACCACGCTGATGCAAGCAGGGATTCGCGACATCCTCATCATCACGACCCCAGCTGATCAAGCAGGCTTCCAGCGCTTGCTTGGTGATGGTGCGCAGTGGGGTATCAATCTGCAATATGCCATTCAGCCCAGCCCCGATGGCTTGGCGCAGGCATTTATCATTGGTGAGGAATTTATTGGTAACGACAAGGTGGCACTCGTCTTGGGTGACAACATCTTCTACGGCGCAGCGCTTGATGACTCGCTGCGCGCCTGTACCGACCCAGATGGCGGTGTGGTTTTTGCTTACAAAGTATCTGACCCAGAGCGGTATGGCGTTGTAGCTTTTGATGATAACAATCATGCGGTATCGATTGAAGAAAAGCCCGCCCAACCTAAGTCGAACTTCGCAGTGGTAGGACTCTATTTCTACGACAATGATGTGGTAGAAATTGCGAAGAATGTCCAGCCAAGCGACCGTGGTGAGTTAGAAATTACCTCTGTGAATGCTGAGTATCTGCGTCGCGGCAAACTAAAGGTCCAGACACTAGACAACGGCGATGTATGGCTTGATACTGGGACGATTAGCAGCCTGACCGATGCTGAGGACTTTGTGCGCGTTGTACAGAATCGCACCGGCCAAGTCGTTGGCAGCCCCGAAAAGACTGCGCACATCAACGGTTGGATCACTGACGAGCAGCTTACCGAACTTGCTGCACCGTTAAAAAAATCAGGCTACGGAAATTACCTCTCCGCGTAGTATAATAATACCAATATGAAAACGAATACCAAGACAGTGTGTGTGATCGTCCCAGCCTACAACGAAGCGACGGTCATCAAGGACGTGATCAAACAATCCAAGCGAGTCTTTGCCAAAGCCAAGGCAGCTGGCTATACGATCGACGTTGTGCTGGTAAATGATGGATCGAAGGACGACACACTTACCCAGGCTAAAAAAGGTGGTGCCATTACGATCGATCATATCCTTAACTCTGGTGCGGGCGGCGCAACCTTAACTGGTCTATCGTATGCTCGACAGCATGGGTATGACATTGCCGCCACGATGGATGCCGATGGCCAGCACGCGCCAGAGGATGTGTTGGCGGGTATCACGCAGATCGATGAACGTCAGGCTGATCTACTCATTGGTAGTCGCCTCATTGATAGCACCGGCATGTCTAAGACAAAAGTGCTCGGTAACAAAGGCTTGAGCTTGATCACTAAGCTCTTGTTTGGCATTAATGTGACAGATTCACAGTCTGGCCTGCGTATTTATTCGCGCCGCGCCATCGATGATCTCGACTGGAAGTCAACTGGTTACGAATTTTGCTCGGAGATGATTTGGCGTGCCAAGCAAGCAGGGATGACAATTGGTGAATATCCGATCAAGGCAATCTACACCGACTACTCCCGTGCTAAAGGTCAAAACAACTGGAATGCTATCAATATCGTCAAACGCTTATTCAAACAACGCTTAACGGAGCTCTTCGAATGAGATATTTTGCCCTTGTCTTGCTTAATGTGCCAATTATTCTCTTGGCGCTCGTCAACATCATCACCCAATACAAACTAAATAAAATCACCGTCACTCGCTTACGCCACCAGGTGGTGATGTGGCTGGTGGTGATGGCAGTGCTGCTGAGCTGCTTCCCACTGTATAATATTTCGATTGGTCACCCACCGTTTGATTCGTCGGAGTTGAGTTTGTTTGATATTGTCCAGACGACAGCGATCGTGTTACTCTTCTACATCGTCAACACACAGCGCCAGCGGATCGACCAAAACGAACGCCGCGTGCGCGACCTCCATCAAGAATTGTCAATTAAACTCTCGGCTCATGACAAAAAATAAATCACTCGATATCGTCATCCCCTACTGGGGTGAATTTGCCTTACTCAAAGAAGCGGTTGACTCTGTCTTGGCTCAGACGAGCGACGACTGGCACCTAACCATCCTCGACGACCACTACCCATCGACCGAAGCGCGCGATTATTACACAAAGCTCGCCGACCCACGTATCACCTATATCCGACACAAGAAAAACCTCGGCATTACCAATAACTTCAACTTTGCCGTCCAGCACGTAACGGCACCACACTGTATGATTGTGGGGTGTGATGATCGGCTCTTGCCGGAGTGCGTAGCAGTGGCACTGCAGACAATTGGTGAGGCAGATTTTTATCAGCCAGGAGTGCAAGTGATTAATGATAAGGGGCAGCTATATCTCCCGTTGGTTGACCGTGTTAAGCGATTTTTGCAACCTCATAAATCAGGTATTTACTCGGGCGAAAAACTTGCAACGTCTCTGGGTCATGGCGACTGGCTCTACTTCCCATCGATCGTCTGGAAGACAGCGACACTTAAGCGGTATTCCTTTGATGCGACGTATACTATACTAGAAGATCTTGTCTTGGTATTTGATTTTATTCTTGACGGAGCAGTACTTGCCTTTAATCAGACTGAGACATTCCAATACCGACGCTTTGCCCAGTCGCTCTCAAGCAAAGAAAAGTCAAAGGATGGAGTGCGCTTTGCAGAAGAAAATGCAGTATATAATAGCTATGCTCAGCGCTTCGCATCGGTTGGTTGGCACAAAGCTGCTCGGGCGGCGCGACTCCATATTACGTCACGCATTCATCAGTTGTTGTCGTAGTTAATGCAATTTGAATATTCTCTCACCTCTATAAAAATAGGTTATTTTATGGTAAATTAGTATCTCTTTGCTCTTGTACTACTGCATAGTAAAACTTGAGAATAATATTCATGAGCGGCAATTCGTTGACTATTCTTTTCTGTTAGCCAACCCTAGCCTCATCATAGACAAGATGATGGATGCAAAAATTGGTTTTTATTCTTTGTAAAACACTCTGGTTAAATGTTATTGCGGATTTTAAAAAGAGCGTGCGTCTTAAATAAGATAAAGATGTGACAAGAGTGTGAAAAAATTGAACTCTTCTATATCAAGAAATATTACTCATTTGTGCTACACGAAAAATCGGCTCAGTTTCCTCGAGCCGGTTTGTTTCGTTATATACGCTACCTCACGTTTGCTTCAGTCGTTTCGGTTTTCTCTTTATCGACTTCAGCAAACTTACGCTCCACTGCCATGATGTATAACTGCATAAAGATTGGGCGAGGTAAGACATCATACAGATACCACACCAGTGTTTTCTTAGCGTGTGGGAGCTCAGTGTTTTTCCATGGAGTGAGTGCAAAATACTTTTGCCACAGCAGCCGGTTCGGGTGCTTGTTGCCAACTTCCCACGGTTTGCCCTGAATGCCATAGAGCGAGTGAATAATCTTGGGACTGTAATAGTTAGTCATAATCTCGTCGTAACTATAGAAATACGGCTGCTTAAGATTATTAATGCGCAGCAGATCTTGCGGCCGATAAGCATAAAACGCACTAGAGAAATTATAGGCGATATCGAGCGTCTTGATCTGCCCGCGGAACATAACATTACAGAGGTCTTGATCGGCAATGACGTAGTCGCTTTTCTTCGACAGGTGCTCTATCACTTGACTCGATACATCATCTTTGAGCCATTTTTTGTGATTGATAAGCATGATACCACAATTGTAGTAACCATCGGTGGGCTGGAGGCCAATCATTGCTTTGTGCTGATTAGTGAGCGTATCGTAGGCTAGTGCCATGATATTTTTCTCAAAATCAAGCTCCAGCAAACCATCGAGCGAGCTGGTAATGATCGTGTGTGGATTGAGGTAGAGTACGCGATCGGTCTTGATATCAAGATCGGCAAGAGCCAGCATCTTGAGCCACGTCACATACACGCCATGCCACGGCTTAACACCTAGCTTCTGTAATTTCTTGTGGTACGCGTTGGGATTGATAAATGTTAAATAGGCGTTGGGGTATTTTTCAACCAACTTCTTGAGACGGTCCTTACTTTGTTTGCTCAGCTTATACCCACAATAAAAAATATGAATCTCGTCGAGTGTCTTGTTATTCTCAAGCAGTGATGCGATCGAAATCGCACTCACCACTGCGTAGTTGTCGTCGCTTTGATACAAGACGTTTAAGATTTTCTTTTTGACTCTGGGCATGGCCTGCCTCTCTCCTTTATTCCACCGCTGCTATGTTTTTTACGTAGTTTTCCAGTAATGGCTGATAGCTCTCACTGATGAATCCGGTGTTGTGCAACTTCGACAAATTCATATCACTATACATTGGTCGAGGTGCAAACGGAATCTTATCTTTACTATACTCTTGTGTTGACACTTTTACAACCCTATCGCGATCGTGCCCCGCATATTCGAAGATATCCTCAGCAAGCTCTGCCCATGACTTGATCGGCCCGGAGTTAGACACATGATACAAACCATACTCAGCCTTGGTGTCTATCAAATGCTTGGTGGCGCGCGCAATCTCCGACGCAAAGGTTGGCCGACCATATTGATCATCCACAACCTTGGGATTAATGCGCATGTCAGCCAGGCGCTTCATCGTCCGCGGGAAGTTATGCCCATCACCAATCACCCACGAAACACGTAGCACATAATGGCGCGGCGCAAGGCTAACCAGTAGATCCCCTGCTGCCTTGACATCACCATAGACCGACAGTGGTGAGAGCGACTCATCCTCACCATGGTTTTTGTTCGTCCCATCAAAGACATAGTCGGATGAGTAGTGCACCAATGTAATATCGTGCTCCAGCGCTACCTTGACGAGGTTGCGTGGGCCAACGGCATTGACCTGCCAGGCTTTGGTGCGGCCCTCACGCGTTTCTGATCCATCGGCATTGACGAACGCCGCCGCGTTGATAATAACATCCACACCCGACCAATCATACCCAAGCACCTGCTCTTCGTCCGAAATGTCGAGCTGCTGGTGGCCCAGCGCCGTTGCCTTTGGATATATTTCTTGGAGCGCCCGCCCCACTTGGCCATTACAACCCAATATTACAATCCCCTTGCTCATATACCCTCCTTTGTTTCCGCTATTATAGCACAGTTAGCGTAAGCTTTTTGAAATATCTGAAATCGCATGGTCGATGTAGGATAAAAAACACGCTGATAAGCCATTTTACTACTGTTAAACGCTCATATAGTCTCGCTCAATCCCCCTTGGGATATCATTGCAATCAATTTTGCCACGTAGTAAGCTAGGAGAATCTGAATCTCACAGCCTCTCTTGGTGCTGGATTTTCTCCCGCACTTACCTTGATGAGCTGTGAAATCAATCGTTATGATCAGTTGTTGGCTCTGACACAAGGGGGGCCGGTGTCTCGTAGACATCGACCCTTTAGTGATCTATCGGAGGGGTATAGAAAGACAGAGCGTGAAGATTTTGCAATTTAGGTAGAGGTGATGAAGGCCTGATACTCTCTTGCAAAAAGCCAATAAGCTTTACCCTGCAGCGGCAAACAATACTACGCAGCCATACAGCGCAGCTGTCGGCGGTAGACTACTGAGAGCAGCACCGCTTGGATAATGCCCGCTACCATAAAACACAGCACACTGCCCAGCATCGCATAATGCTGCACCACACCATATGACACGACTGTGAGTACGATATTACTCAGCAAAAGTATATAGAACTGCCCCTTAAATTCGCGCAGCACGGTGAGGATATTGATATAAATCGATACCAGCGCATTAGCCACCGCTCCCACGACCATGATGAGTAGCTCGGTGCGGTAATCAGTAATACGCGCATTAAAAATGAGAGTAAGAAGCGGTGCTCCAACCAGCCACGTCGCAATCAGTGTCAGCGCACTAATACCCAAGACGATAAGGATAATTTTGCTCACCAGCGCGTGGAATTCGAGGCGCTTCTGCCGGTGATAGAGCTCCGACAGCTGCACAATATTGGGCTGAATAATGAAGGTAATGAAGAGCGAGAGTAAGGTGATAGGCATAGCCATAATACCAAAATACGCGATCTCGTGCGTGTGGAATGTATCGAGAAAATAGCGCGGAATATTAAGCGAAAACATCGTCAAAAATGTGGTAAGAAACACTGGTGCACAGCGCCGCATGATCATACCAACATGACGCAGCTTAGGCACGAGATGATCGATGTGAAGCTGAATGGATTCATACCGCTGTACTTGTTGCCAATCGTACAACACAAGCATGAGGGCATTGACTATCACGATTGCTATTACCCCCCATAGCACACTGTGCACAAGCATATCGACGAGCAAAAATGCCACAAAGCCCCCTACCGCCTTGATCGTAAGCGAATAGCCAACGACGTAGAGCCTGTGGTGAATCTGCAGCACACCATAGAGTGCATCGGCTACTGCCTCCAGCGCCTTGAAGAGTACGAGCGCGATGATGATACTCGACTTAACGACGTCATAGTGATTTGCCGCGCAAAACAGCACCGCACCTACCATCATCACGATCGATGTCACGAGTTTAACGGCAAGGTAGCTGCTACTACTAAACTCTTTGCGCACATCCGACACCTGATAAGTACGCCCACCCCACAAGCCAATCGCCCAAAACACTACCGAGAGCGACAGCGCAAAGGAAAAAATTCCCGAGTCGGCAATGCCATTCAGCCGCGTAATAAGCAGCAGGAGCGCTGGTGAGATGGCGCTTTGCAAAAAGGAGCCGATGGAGTTCCAGATATAATTTTTAGATTGCATAATCTTATTTAGTATACCACTGGTTGGTTATTTCCTGCGATTTAGACCATAATTTGCTCTGTTGTGATTTGTGCTCTATAATCAGGCGTGTTATGAAGAAATATTGGGCATCATTCGAATCATTTATTGCACGGCCAGAGCGAGTCTTTCTTTCGCTGTGTTTGTTGTTTGGCTTATTGTCGGCGTTTTTTGTGCCGCAGCTGTCGGTGAGTGATGAGAATATGCACTATTTGCGGGCCTATGCGCTGGCAGATGGTCGCTTAGAATCCAAGCGCTGCACCTACCCAGCGGATGTTAATGGCCGGGCATCATCGGTGTATCATGGTAATATCAGCGCTGATTATTCGCGCCCCATCAACCGCTCAGAACTCAAGACAACAAGCAAGTGCAACAGTGCCGTGGGCTATGCCCCTATTATGCATGCACCGCAAACGCTTGGTATTTTCATCGCTAATCTCTTTAATGGGTCGACGGGCCTGACGATTCTCTTTGGGCGGATTGCAAACTTACTGTTCTATGCGCTGAGTGTATTTTTCATTATCAAGTGGGTGCGGATTGGCAAGTGGGTCTTTGCAGTGGTGGGGCTGTTACCACTAATGGTTCATCTCGCCGCCTCACTCTCGAGCGACGTTATGACGAACGTGGCGATATTCCTCATTACCGCCATGACTCTCAATCTCTACACCCAAGAAACGCCGATCCGCCGCAAGCAAGTTGCTGGTCTCTTAGCTATAGCGGCGCTACTGGCACTGACCAAGGCGGTTAATGGTCTACTGCTCTTCCCACTGCTGTTTTTGCCAGGGCGACTCTTCATCCCAAACACCAAGCTGCCAAAGCTACCATCACTTTTCAAGAAGCTCCCCTTCAACCTGCATAAATGGACGCTGATCGCGGGCGCTGGCATTGTGTCGCTGGCGGCACTACTCGTCTGGCAAAAGATCTATGATGGTGCGCTCCTTTCATCTGGCGCGGCCGATAATCCACTGCATCACAACCCGCTTGGGTTTATCCGCATCCTCTTTAATACCTACATCAATCCAAACATTGGCTACACCGATATTGTGGTACGTGGTAGTGTGGGCGACTTCTCAAGCTTCAAATATCACCTGCCGCTCTTTGTTTTGATTCCACTCTTTCTACTGGTCTTTCTTGCACTCATCAAGCGTGATAAGGCTGAGGAGCAAGCACTAGCACCAGCTGCTGGTCGATTAGCCGCGGCCAACCTCACTACTGTTGCCGTCTTCATTGCGGCGGTTTCGTACGCGATGTACACCGCCTGGGCGCTGCTACCAATTCGCTTTGGTGCTGGTGCATACTACGCCGATGGAGTGCAGGGGCGTTACTTTACAGCGCTGCTCGTGCTCCTCATCCCCTGTGGGGTGTGGCTACGCAAGTATATTTGGTTCCATACTACCTCGGCTAAGGTATTTCACGCCCTTATATTCTTCGGCTGCGGGGCAATTTTGCTGTACTATACCTTTGGCACCTATTGGGCTTACCACGCGCCAATACCGGTACCACCGGTGGCATAAATTTCGGTGCTAGCACGAGGGGTTGATGTTTATAGAGAAGCAGTGCTCTTTGTGGTGTCTTGAATGAGAGGGTGATACAAACAGAGCGATACGAGAATTGGTAAGACTCTGAAACACAGGTTACCTTGAATTATATTAATTGACTGCTACACCTATTTTACTTTTAATCAAGAGATTTTATACCACTGAGAGCATAGTCTCCATACACCACAGAGAAAATAAGATTGTATAAGGATTCTTTGAAATTCTATTTTTCACCTTCCCCTTTCATTTCGCTTATGCTATAGTGACATAGAACACTAATAGCACAAGCATTATGAAATTATTACGTCCTCTATCCAAAAAACGTCTCACACTCATCATTAGTATTGGCATTGCACTCATCGCCGCCGGTGGTTATGGTGCCTATATCGCAATGCGCCCTGCCCCGCTGCCACCCCTGTCGGATGAGCCAACACCAACCCAAAAACAAACGCAGCACAAGACCGATGCCGCCACGAAAGAATCATTTTTAGACAATAACACAGACCATAATACGACCAATACCAAAGATACTTCGCAGCAGCGCACCACCCAGGCTCAGCCCGCGCCAGTTCCAGCCTCAGCCAAGTATATTGAGCTCTCTGCCGAGCAGTCGGGCGAGACGGTCGTCGTGACTACCAAGCTAAGAGAGCACGGCTTTTCCTCTGGTCAGTGCGTGCTGACGATCACTAGTAGCGAGCAGCGCTCCGAGCAGCACGCTGCCATCATCTACCAACCAGAATATTCCACCTGTGCTGGCTTCTCTGTGCCCGTCCGATCATTACCCAAAGGTACGTGGCATATCTCTCTCGCTGTCACGCCGCTTGGTGGCAAGGCACTCACGAAGACACTTGATAAGGAGATTCGCTAAATGATGGCTCAATCATGTTCCACCGCCCGCCCCTTCTCGACATATTGGCGATATATCCTTGCTGGTGTTTTATGTGTGAGTTTATTTGCTGCGACTGTCCTCTCCCGCCCAGCCCAAGCAGTAACGGCAGCCGATTGGCGAGCAGGCAATATCGTTGATGATTTGCTCTTTACCAATAGCGACGATATGTCAGTGGCAGATATTCAGGCGTTTCTCAATAGCCTCAACCCACAATGCGACACCTATGGTCGGCAGCCTGCTGCCGAACACGGCCGGCGCGATATCAGCCGAGCACAGTATGCCGCCGCTCGAGGTTGGCATGGGCCACCATATGTCTGCCTCAAGGACTATTATGAAGTGCCTAAATACACACCAGGTAATTACATCCCTGCCAATAACTTCAGTGGAACGATTCCCGCTGGAGCAGTCAGTGCCGCACAGATTATCTACGATGCCGCCAAGCAGAATAATCTTAATCCCAAAGTCCTGCTAGTAAAGATCGCTACCGAGTCAGCTGGCCCGCTCACCTCTGACACTTGGCCCCTCCAAAACCAATACACTTATGCCATGGGCTCGCACTGCCCCGATAGTGGCCCAGGTGGCAGTGCCAATTGCGATCGCAACTACGCTGGCTTCTCGATGCAAGTTGCCTCAGGAGCACAGCTCATCCGCTGGTATCTTGATAGTATGCAGCAACCGTGGTGGTCGTACAAAAAACCGTTTGCGACCAATCGTATCCTGTGGAATGTGGTGCAGCGAGGCTGCGGCGCTGGCGATGTGTATATCGAGAGCAAGGCCACAGCGGCACTCTACACCTACACACCCTATCAACCCAATCAAGCAGCCCTGGCTAATATGTATGGCTTAGGCGATCATTGCAGCGCCTATGGCAACCGCAACTTCTGGCGAGTGTGGAACGACTGGTTTGGCTCAACCCAGCATAGCCGGCCACTGATCAGCTTCCGCTCGCACAGCAGCTACATCGGCTGGACAGGGGTAATTCATAACCGTGGCATTACAGGTGTCACTGGCCAAAGCAAGGCAATGCAAGCTCTCACGATCGATGGTGAGGTAACTTATACCTCATACAGCAACGAGCGTGGTTGGCAGCCCACTGTGCAGGGTAGTATGCAATCGGGTACAACAGGGCTTGGCCGGCCAATCACTGCCGTCAAGATCCAGCCAACTGGTACTCTCGCCCAGGCGTACGACATCTACTATCGCGCCCACGTGAGCTACATTGGCTGGATGGGCTGGGCCAAGAATGGTGAAGTGGCTGGTGCAACTGGTGGAGCTAACAATGCTATCGAAGCGATCGAAATAAAGCTTGTACGCAAAGGAACGCCTGCGCCTGAGTCATCTGGAATGGCGTATAAAAATATTGCAACACATGACGACCCATCACCTCTTAGACTCTCACTCAGCTCACATGTCGGTATGGTTGGCTGGCAGCCAGAAGTACGCGATGAGATGATGAGCGGCACCACTGGCCAAAGCCGCCGCATCGAAGCAATCAAAGCATCGCTCCACAACACAACGGGCCTGCCAGGCAGCATCCAATATTCATCACACGTTAGCTACGTCGGCTGGCAAGATTGGAAACAAGCGGGCGACGTATCCGGCACCACAGGGCAGTTCCGCTCCATTGAGGCAATCCGCTTCTTACTCACCGGCAAACTTGCCACTACATACGATATCTGGTACCGAGGTTATTCGCAATACGTCGGTTGGATGGGTTGGGCTAAGAATGGCCAACCAGCTGGTTCGACCGGCGCCTACCGGCAGCTCGAAGCACTCGAGGTGCGCCTTGTGCCGAAGCATACACTCAGCTTGCCTGGCGGTGCCTTTTATAACCCAACCAATACTGCTGTGCCCGATCTCTACCAGCTGAGCTACGCTGCCCACGTAGGCTACATCGGCTGGATGCCCGATGTGTCACACCCTATCATGGCTGGCACCACTGGCAAATCGCGCTACCTCGAGGCGATCCGTCTTGGCAAAGCCGTATCGCTGCGCGATGGTTCACCCATTGCCATCCAGTGCGACGCAAAAACTGCTGGCCAGTGGCTCCCATCAGTCACTCTCTCACCATCGCAGCTTTGTGGTACGACTGGCCAGCACAAAGCGCTCGAAGCCCTCAAGCTTAGCCTCAGCCCTGCCGACACCGCTCGCTACGATATTTATTACAACACTCACCTCTCCTGGGTAGGTTGGCAAGGTTTGAAAAAGAATGGCGAAGTAGCTGGTGACCAGCCCGGTTCACATGTCGAAGCAGTGATGATTAAGCTCGTCGAGAAGAGTAACGAGTGATCAACATAGAAAACACTCCTCCCATACCTGCGGGAGGAGTGTCATACGTTATAACAAGACAACAACTTTATTCGTAAATCGCTGCCACTTTCTCCTCAATATTCTTCCATTGATAATCGTTGGCGGTTTGGCGGCCACCAGCGATGAGCTTGTCGCGCAGTGCTTTGTCCGCTACTAGGCGCTCTACGGCTGCTACACCAGCCGCTATATCACCCTGTTGGTAGAGGAGGCAGTTCTCACCATCCTTGAGGTACTCAACATTACCGCCATTAGGCACTACTACCGCAAGACCACCAGTTGCCATCATCTCAAGTGGTGGATAGGAGAAGCTCTCGAGGATGCTTGTTTTGATGAGAATGTCACAGCTGGCGTATACTTCACCAACCTTCTCAGGCGCAATGCGATTGTAGAATGTATCGACGCGGTACCAGTCCTTCGGTTCTTTGCGGTACGATAAGTATGAAATTTCATACTTCGCAGGGTCGAGTTGGTTGATGATGCGGAAGGCTTCGTCGGTGTTCTTATATTCGCTCTTACTATCGCCCTCAACGAGGATTTTTATCTTGCGACCACTGTCAAAATCGCGCTCGCGGTATGGATAATACTCGATATCGATGCCGTTCGAGACATACTTCGCATCCTTGCCAAACATATCTTTGAGCCACTTCTGGCACCAGAGCGACATCGTTACATAGCGCACGCCCGACTGGTCACAGTACGATGCATTGGCTGCAAAGCGTGGCCCACCCGTGCCGGGGATATAAAAATCAGTCTCGAAGTTCTGGACGAAGTAGAGCCGATTGCGTACATTGGGGTGCTTTTTGATAATCTCTACCGTTGACCACAGCGTCGCCACTTGCGTGTCAAAGAAGGCCTCTATCTTCGTCTTATGCGCTGTAATAACATTGAAGCCTGGCAATTCAGAACGGTATTGGTAGGTCTTTTTGGCCTGCTTAAGGGCATGCTTACTTACTGAATCGATCAGCGTTACATCCCAGCCCGCCTTACGGAGAATGTCAGCGTGTTTGACGGCAACGATCACCCCACCCGAGATATCCGTCGAAGGCAAAACAAAGCCAATATTGCGTGCTAAGCGTTCCCGTATAAACGACGCAAGCGTGTAGCCAGTGTAGACCGTCGAATAATCATTGGTGGCAATCTTGTGCGCATTCTCGCCCAGCTGAGTGCGCAGTGTTTTGTCGGTAATGAGGCGATCGAGCGCTGCATACCAATCGTTATCCGCGCCAACCAAGAGGCCCGTCTCGCCGTCCTTCACTTGCTCGGCAAAGGCCCCCACCCGGCTCGCCACTGTCGGCACCTTAACGAGACCAGCCTCAAGCCATTTATTCTCAGACTTCGCCCGGTTAAAGATCGTATCGACCAGTGGTGCAAGAATAATATCGCAGTCCACCATCACCTTAGGTAGTTCACGCCAATCGACAAAGCCTGAGGTCATCACCCGCTCTTTATACGGCTCAAGCGCGGCCGGTACATCGAGAATCCCGGCTATCTTGAGGTGGAGCTGCGGATACGTGTCGAACAGCCGAATCAAGTCTGGAATCACTAGCTCGAAGTCCTCATTGTGCGTAATACTCCCACTAAAGTACCCGATGATCAGCTTATTCTCATCCTTCTCGATGATACCTTCCTTAAGGTCTTCCAGCGCCATATTAGACGTCTTGATCATCTCATCAGAGGCAGCATTACGGTTGATGAGGACATCACCAGTGGTGTACTTTTGCAGTTCATCACGCAGTTGCGTTGTAGTCGTCACAACGTGATCACAAAGCTTAAGTGTCTCACGCATACGGTTCACCCCATCGTCGTAGAGCTGCTTATCGGCCTGGTTCATCTGCTGGACGTATTTGATGCCGTCGGTGTATGTTTGGTCGATGACAAGATCATCGATATCAAAGAAGCAGGTCTTGTTGAAAAACTTCGCTTGCTTAATAAACTCCCGCACTGTCTCCGTCACTGGGCAGCGGAAGAAGACGAAGCCACGATAATACTTGAGGTCATCCAGTGAGAGTCGATCATAAAACACACTCTCCACCGTTAGCCCCTGCGACATCAACTGCTCCATTTGGTGTGCCACGCGGTAGCGCTCGGGGTGCGGCAAGGTGCAGCCGTTGATAAAGAGGATATCTTTGTAATACTTCTGTTTTCGCTCGGGGAATTTACGATAATAGGCATACTTCGTGGCGCGCTTACCAAAGCCAATCATTCCATCGTCTTTGATAATCTTCATGCTTTTCTTGGCGGCTTTGTGTACTTTACCGATCATACGTCCTCCTCTGGTGTTACGTGCGGGTTATATAGTGTGTTGTATCCTTTACCACAGAGTGCAGCAGTTATCTGAGCACTGGTAAGCGGTGTATCTGGCACAAGAGCGGCAAGTTTGGTGCGCGCCACCACCACTGTTGGTGCGTCGATAGTACCAATATTATAGCGGGCTGTCAAGTAGATATGTTTGGTAAATGAGCGCCGACTGAGCTGCTGAAGCAGATCCACCACCGATGGTTGTAAAATCGACGACAAATTTGCAATCACCTGCTGCTCATCGGCAATCCGTGGCGCCACCGCACCAATCATTGGGCGAGCAGCATCGGTAGCGAGGTGCTGCAGCGTGCTAGAAGGCAGCGCATTATGCTGCGTCAGACATATCATCTCGGCAGTGGTTGTCTCAAGCAGCTGACCAACAGTGGTCGACTCATCAAATGACGCGGTGTCAGTGCTATATGCTTGGCCTAAGCTATAACTCATCTGCCACTGAGCGCCATTCTGCGGGTCACGCTTTACCTGGGTCTGCACCTGGCGAGCGGTGCTATCCGCTTCGAGAGCACGGCGCTGCGCATCGATGACGTAAGGCTTAGCATCAAGGTCTTTCGCTGTAGAAGCTTGGTGGACACGCCAATAGTAGAGGATCTGCGGCACATGAGCAATCTGCTCGGGCTGCAAAGCCCGCGTCAGGCGCAAGAACAACTCCCAATCCTGCGTGCCATTATACGCTCCATCTTCACCGCCGACCTCTGTGAGTAACTGGCGCGACATGACGGCAAAGTGTGTAATGTAATTCACCGCGCGCAAAAAATCTTCGTTCCAGTCGGGCTTGAAAAATGGCTGATACGGCCGGCCATTTTCATCCATCTTCGTCTCATCGGTGTAGACAAACTGCGCACCAGTACGGTCGATCGCGGCCGCGACCCACAGAAGTGCATCAGGGTGGAGAGTATCATCATGGTCAAGCAGCGCAATGTATTCACCCGTAGCCTGTGCGATGCCATAGTTGGTTGCACCAGCAATGTGGCGATTCTTATCCAAAAAGAATGGCTTGAGCTGCGGTATGTCATCAGCTAGGTCGCGAATCGCCTGGCGAGTAGTCTCATTAGTTGAGGCGTCGTCAACGAGGATGAGTTCCCAATGTGGGTACGACTGCGCCACCACCGACTGTACCATCTCTCGCAGGAATGGAATCGGCGTATTATACGTCGGTACGATGATAGAGATACGCGGCTGCTCAGTAAGTGAGGCAAGTGCTGGCGGCTGCTCAGTATGCTGACGCTGCCATGTATCGTAGATGCGACGCTGGCGAGCATCAAGATGAGCCCGATACGGCGCCAGGAGGCAACGTACCGCGCGGTGGAGATGGCGATTGGCTTTGATAAGGTACGTCAAACGATGTAATATATACGACATTTCTCCCTATTTCCAGGTATGCTTGAGCTTGGTAACACCACCCCACCGGCCATGATCATAATCACGTTGCACCGAGAAGTGCGGCCCCTCCTCAGTAAAGGCGATCGTCTTCGTGTCGTCCGCCCCCATCAAGCCAGCCTTGATAAAATAACTCCCCTCGTTGAGGTTGAGCTGCACAGTGTAGGTCGCGCGATTCTTGTCAGCAATCTTCACTTTTTCTTGATAGGTGTTGGGACCATAGACATACTCACCATTCTCGCGGAAGATTGCCACACCAACGTGCTTGACCCCTGTTTGTTGCCAATCTAACTCCACCGTCATAGTTTCGTTATACTCATACACTGTCTGTTCGTTACCATCACTGCCGCGCAGGGTGATGTCGAAGTCGTCTGAGATTTGCTCGTCTAGCCCTTCCGACTCGTTGTAGCTCTTGATGTTGCTCCGGCTATAGGCGGCGGCGATGCGGTATGGCTTGCCGATCATCTTCACCTTCCCATCCTCGATGAATACCGCCTTGTTGCAAAAGCGCTCCACCGCCGACATATCGTGCGTGACGAGGATAACGGTGCGCTTCTCGCGCTTGAGCTTATCGAAGTAAGCATAGCACTTCTTTTGGAAGGCTTCATCTCCTACCGCCAAGACTTCATCTAGTAGTAAGATATCGGCATGGGCACGAATGGCGATAGAGAAAGCCAGGCGCACCTGCATCCCACTGGAATAATTCTTGAGCCGCTCCTCCATAAAGTCACCCAGCTCGGCAAAGTCGACGATTTTATCATACATTGCCTCCATCTCGTCGTGGCTAAAGCCGAGCAGTGCACCATTGAGAAAGACATTCTCGCGGCCAGTCAGCTCTGGGTTAAAGCCAACACCCAGCTCGATAAACGGCACCAGCGAGCCACCCACCTCGACACTTCCGCTATTGGGGGTGTAGATACCAGCGATTGTCTTGAGTAGCGTACTCTTACCTGAGCCATTGCGCCCAACAATACCAAAGAAATCACCCTCGTTGATGGTAAAGTCGATATCCTTAAGTGGTGTAAAAACCCGATACCCTTTGCGCCCCTTGAGGAGATTAATGAGCTTTTGCTTGATGCCCGAACTCGCCTCCAGCGGGATCTTGAAGGACTTGGTGAGGTTATTGATAACAACGATTGGTTGCGCCATCTAGATACTCTCCGCAAAATACTGTTGGTTGCGCCGGAAATAAAACACCGCCAACAGAATGATAATGATAATCGAAATAAATGGAATGAGTACCCACGGGAAAGAAACAAGATCATAGAGCTGGATAGTCTGGGGTGTTACGAGCACTTGGCGGACGTCTTGGATGATCTGGGCTGCTGGGTTGAGCATAAGATATGGCGCAGCAGCTGGCATGCGCTCCATTACCATCTGCAAAGGATAAATAACCGGCGTGGCATAGAAGGCAGCCTGCATAAAGATCTCCCATAGGTAGCCAATATCGCGGTATTTCACATTGATCGTCGCAAGGAAAAATGCCACCGCTAGGGAGAGTACATAGAGCTCGAGGATAAGTGGAATAACCAACAATCCCTCAAGCGACCACTGTACGCCATTAACCAAACAAAAACCTAAAATCACCACCATGTTGATGGCAAGGTTGATAAAGGCCGAGATCGTACCTGAGATAACGATAATATACTTGGGGAAGTTGATCTTGCGGATGAGGTCACCGCGCGAGACGATCGACTGCAGCCCCTGCACCGTCGCCTCACTAAAGAAGTTCCATAGCACAATTCCCACTAAAAGATACACCGGATAGTGCTCGACTTGCTTACCGAGGCCGAGGAATTTATCAAACACGATATACAAAATAATAAACAAAAATATCGGCTTGAGGATTGACCACAAATAGCCCAGCACCGATCCCTGGTAGCGTAGCTTGAAGTCCGTTACGACCAGCTCGCGCAGCAAGATACGATTTTTTCGTTGCAAAAGATTTGTTACTTTCATAGTTTCTCTGGCCATTATATAATATGACCGTGGTAAAAAACAATCTTGCAATCATAGTTCTTAACTGGAACGGCGCCGATGATGCCTTAGAATGCATCGATTCATTGGCGCAGCAGACGCTGGTGCCGACCATTATTGTGGTCGATAACGACTCACACGATGACTCGGTGGCACGCTTCCGCTCATATCAAGCTAAGCACCCTGCGCTCAGTCTCGTCATCATTGAGAATCAGCACAACCTCGGCTTCGCCGGTGGTATTAACACAGGCCTGCGCTACGCACAGAAGCAGCAATTTCGCTTTGTTGGCGTACTTAACCCCGACGCAGTTGCTAACACACACTGGTGCCAAGCCTTGGTGGACGAGCTACGAGCTCATCCGCACTGTGGTATTGCTACTGGGCTGCTGGCTCGCCGCGACGGGACGACTATTGATAGCTCGGGCGACTTCTACACCACTTGGGGTTTGCCTGGCCCGCGCCACCGTGATGAACCAATTAGCCACGCGCCAACAGAGGCCGGAGCGGTGTTTGGTGCAACGGGTGGTGGAGCAGTGTATCGCACGGCACTGTTCGACACTGTTGATCTTTTTGACGAAGCATTCTTCATGTACTACGAAGATGTCGACCTCAGCTTTCGCACGCAGCTGGCGGGCTGGACGGTGCGCTTCACGCCGCACGCCGTTGCATACCACAAGGTTGGTGCCAGCAGTAGCAAAGTCCCGGGGCTGGCTGTATACAATACCTTTAAGAACTTGCCGCTGATTCTTATCAAGAATGTGCCAGGACGACTGTTTTGGTCGATTGGGGCGCGCTTTTGCCTCACCTATTGGCTGATATTCTTTAGTGCACTGCGCCATGGCAATGGTTGGCCAGCACTGCGTGGTATGCTCGCTTCCGTTATTCACCAGCCAGCGGCCTATCGCCAGCGCTTTACTATCCAGCGGCAGCGCAACGTATCGGTCGATTATATCCGTAGTATTATCCACAACGGCCCATTACCCAACCAGACAGGTCTACTCAAGTTCCGGAAGTTTTTTACCGGTCAATAGTTCAGCTTGAGATGACAAGTCAGCGCCAAAGAAGCGAATTTTAAAGACCGGCTTTCGCACGATAACCTGTGTCTTACCACCCCTGTTACGCACGCAATCATTTTGCATATTCGCCATCTATGCGTACAATAATACCTATGCGTCTTCTTGAATACCAAGCCAAGCGATGCTTGGCCGAGGCTGGTGTGGCAGTACCGCAGAGCGATGTTGTACAATCTGCAACAGTAGTACCCACTGCCCCTATCGTCCTCAAATCACAAGTCCCGATCGGTGGCCGCGGCAAGGCAGGTGGTGTGGTGATTGTCCGCGAGCAATCCGCTGTTACGCCAACCATTCAGCGTCTCTTTGCTCTCGATATCGGTGGCTACACCCCTACGAAGCTTCTTGCCGAGGAAGTTCTCTCCATCGCCCGCGAGTGTTACATTTCGCTTACTATTAACCGTGAGCAATCATCCATCGAGCTACTGGCCCACACGAGTGGTGGCATTGATGTGGAAGAACACGATCGTGCAGCGTTCTTTCGCCAGGCCGTTACGCCGCAAACGGTTCCTATTGTAGCCGAAGCACTAGCGGAGTATTTGTCGCTGCCAGAGCAAGCCTTTACGCTTGAGGATATGGTGGCGAATTGTTTACGTTGTTTTATTGACAACGATTGTCTATTACTCGAGATTAACCCACTCGTCGTGACGACAGATGGCCAGCTCATCGCTGGTGATGCAAAGATGACGATTGACGATGCAGCGCTGTTTCGCCACCCGCAGTGGCACGAAGCAGCCTTGGAGGATCATAATTTCGTCACGCTCGACTATAATGGGACGGTTGCGACGATTGCCAACGGTGCAGGCCTGGCGATGGCGACCGTTGATGCGGTGACTGCCCGCGGTGTGCAGCCAGCTAACTTTCTTGACATTGGCGGCACGGCCACTCCAGAGAAGATCCTGGCTAGCTTTGAGCAGATTGCCCGCTTCCCTGCCGTGGCGCTCATCATTATTAATATCTTTGGTGGTATTGTGCGCTGCGACGACGTAGCGGCGGCCATCATCAGTGCCAAGCAGCAGCTACCTGACCTCCCGCCACTCGCTGTCCGCCTAACGGGCAACCGCGAGGCCGAAGCCAAGGCGCTCCTTGCCCGAGAACACATTCCACTCTATGATAATCTCTCTCAGATCCTGGAGGAAGCTGTATGATGACCCCTGATATCTTTCGTGGTAAGCATGTTATCGTCCAGGGCATAACGGGCAAACATGGCTCATTTCACACTGAGCGTATGTTGGCACGTGGTACACATATCGTTGGCGGCACGTCACCCAACCAATCGGTTACAGAGGTGCACGGCGTGCCTGTCTTCCGGACGATTCGCGAAATTCAGGCGCAGCAGCCTGTCGATATTTCCGTCATTTTTGTACCAGCAGCCTATGCCAAAGCAGCGATTATGGAAGCAATTGATGCAGAGGTGCCACTCATTATTAGTATCACCGAGGGTGTGCCTGTCCACGATATGTTGCATATAAAACAACGCCTGGTAACTAGTTCTTCAATTTTGATCGGCCCCAACTGCCCTGGCGTTCTCATCCCTGGCGTGCATAACCTTGGCATCATCCCTGCCGCGCTTGCCACGCCGGGCCACACTGCCATCGTCAGCCGCAGTGGCACCCTCACCTACGAAGCAATGAGCCTCCTCACCCAGGCAGGCATTGGCCAGCGCTATGTGATTGGGATTGGTGGTGATATGATTGGTGGCAGCAGCTTTATTGATTGCTTGCAGTTGTTTGAGCAAGATGCGGCGGTAGAGCAGATTGTGCTGATCGGTGAGATTGGTGGCACGAGCGAGATTGCCGCGACGGATTATATTAAGCACAATATAAGCAAACCCGTCTATGCTTACATTGCGGGCCACAGTGCACCATCTGGGGTACAGATGGGCCATGCTGGGGCGATCCTTGGCACAAATGAGCTGGAGTCGGCCCAGGCCAAGACGGCACGGCTCGAGGCCAGTGGCGCAGTGGTGGCATCGTCCATCCAGTCGCTCATCGCGCTCATACCAACCAATAAGTGATACAATAAGGCTACGATGAAAACAATCACCATTCTTATCCCTGCCTACAACGAAGCAGCTGTCTTGCCACAGCTGTTTGCCCGGCTCGAGGCGCTACAGCACAGTGTCGATCGCCGGCGCTACCAGTTCGAATTCTTATTTATTAATGACGGCAGCCACGATCACACGCTCGAGCTCATCCAAATCGAGCAGCAGCACAACCCTGCCATTGCCTACCTCAATCTCTCGCGCAACTTTGGCAAAGAAGCTGCTATGCTGGCTGGCTTCGACCACGCCGCGGGTGATGCTGTCGTGGTAATTGATGCCGACCTACAAGACCCACCAGAGCTGATCCCGCAGATGATCGAGCTGTGGGAACAGGGGTACGATGATGTATATGCGCGGCGCCGAAGCCGCTCCGGCGAGACCTGGCTCAAGAAAAAAACTGCCGCGTGGTATTACCGTCTCCTCCAGAGTACAACGCATATACCCGTCCAGATCGACACGGGCGACTTTCGCTTACTTAGCAAACGCTGCGTCACTGCCATCACCCAGCTGCGCGAATCTCAGCGCAATACCAAAGCGATCTTTAGTTGGGTGGGCTACAAAAAGAAGGAGATTCTTTATGACCGCGACCCACGGGCTGCTGGTAGCATCAAGCAAAGTCCGCGCACGCTCATTAACCTGGCTATTGACGGCATCACGAGCTTTACAACCGCGCCACTGCGCATCTCGGCTGTGCTGGGCTTCCTTATCGCCTTCTTGGCCTCTATTTATATCCTCTATCTGCTTATTCGACCACTGTTTGGTGTGCCAACTGGTGCAGGCTATTCGTCGCTCATGGCGGTGATTCTCTTCCTTGGTGGAGTGCAGCTGCTGAGTCTAGGGGTTATTGGCGAATACATCGCCCGAATTTTTAGCGAGACGAAGCAGCGCCCACCTTATCTCGTTGAGGAACATCGTGAGGCTCGCCATCGCAAATAACATAGGTAAGTTACTGCGGTTTGCGCTCGTTGGCGGGATTAATACAGCGATTGATATTGGCTTGCTATTTGGGCTCACCACACTTGGCGTGCCAAATCTCGCGGCCAATACAGTATCAACGGGCCTAGCCTTTATTTTTAGTTTTTTTGCCAATAAGTCGTACACTTTTCGTGCCCAGGGTGATGTGCGCCGGCAGTTGATCTTGTTTGTCGTCGTCACGCTGACGGGCTTGTGGGGGCTGCAAAATGCGGTTATTTTCTGCGTCTCTCCTATCCTGGCCTCTGCTATTCATGCCGAGTCACTTGTGCTGCTGCTCGCAAAAATTATTGCTACTGGTGCATCGCTGGTGTGGAATTATTGTTTATATGATCGTGTTGTTTTTCGAACAACGGAGAGATAATGTTTCGCTAAAAATACGGTCTTTAAACGGTACATTCACAAACTCACTATACACTCATACCTATTATTGACGCTGATAATCATCCGCCACCCGCACAATATCATCCTCTGTTGATGGGTGCGCTGGGTCGGTGTGTTGCCAGAGCTCAGCAATGATCGTTGGGTGCTGGGCGTCACCACAGGCACGGTGGCGTTCCCCTGCCGCCAGCCTCACGATATCACCTGCCTGAGCTGGTATTGGCTGGGCTGGTAGCTCGTCGCTCATGCTGCGATAGTACGCACCAGCGGTCAGAAAACACCACAATTCCGCCCGCCGATGATGATATTGCCAGCTCAGGCGTGCGCCTGGCTGGACAAAAAGAATCTTGGGGCTGAGCGGCGCATCGACTTTATCCTTGATTTCTACCCCCGATGCCGCAAAGAAATCCACCGCAAACTGCCCTGCCTGCGCCGGGTCAATACAGACAAACCCACCCCATGGCCGCTGGCTATCTACCCCAGTAATGTGGTAGCCCGCCTGGCGGAGAACGCGCTCGATTTGCGCCACGCTTGTCTGAGCTGCTATGTGCTGCTGTAGTTCCGTCATATTACGATAATATGAGTATTATAACACTTTTATGCAGAGTTGAGTTATTATTATCCGCCTTGACATACCCTCGCTCATCTGGCGCTTTTGGTGCAGGAGCTGTATACTAGAGGGTATGAGTTTTCATATTGCAATCGACGCCCGCGTGATCAATTCTGGCACGGGCACATATGTCGTGAAGTTGCTTGAGCAGCTGGAGCGGCTTGATACGACCAATCGCTATAGTATCCTTGTCCCCACCAAGGATAGCGACTACTGGCAGCCACACAACCCCAATTTCACCATCCGCACGGTCGATTTTGCCAATTATTCGCTGGCAGAGCAGCTAGGCTTCCGGCGCTACCTAGATGAGCTAGGGCCCGACTTAGTGCACTTTTGTATGCCGCAGCAACCGGTCTTTTACAGAGGTAAGCATATCACAACGGTACACGATATGACCCTTCTTAAGACGTATAATTCCGATAAAAATTGGCTCGTGTTTCATCTTAAGCAATTGGTGGGGCGCTGGGTGTTTCGGCGGATTGCCCGCACCAGCGAGCATATCATCGCTATTTCTCAGACGACCAAGCAAGAATATCAGAGCTTTACTAAGATCCCCGATAGCAAAATCTCGGTCATCTACGAGGCGGGCGAGGCACACCCTGGGCAGCTCACGCCGTATATTGACCTCCCCTTCAAGCGGTTTATTATCTACGTTGGGCAGCAGCCTGATTATAAAAATCTGCGGCGCCTCGCGGCCGCACACCAGCAACTGCTGAGTCGCTGGCCAGACCTTGGCCTGGTGTTTGTGGGGCGAATGAATGAAGACACCAAGCGCAACCAAGCCTACTACCAGCAGCAAGGCTATCGCAATATTCACTTCACTGGGTTCATCCCCGACGGGCAGCGTGATTGGCTGCTTAATAAAGCCGAGGCATATGTTTTTCCATCACTAATGGAGGGGTTTGGCCTGCCACCACTCGAGACAATGGCGTATGGCACGACCCCTGTTATATCGAGCAATACCTCGTGTATGCCCGAGATTTTGGGCGATGCTGCCGAGTACTTCGACCCACTCGACGTTGATGCCATTGCTAGTGCAATCGACCGTGTCCTCAGCCAGCCAGCTCGCCGTCGCGAGCTTATCGTCAAAGGCAAAGCCCAAGCTGCCCGCTACTCGTGGGAACGCTGCGGCAAGGAAACGTTGGCGGTGTATGAGCAAGCGTTGCGGCAATCAGAATCGTAAAGTCTCATTTGTCTTAGTGTGAGTCTATTCTCTCTTGCCTTATATAGATGTAATGTCATTTATAATACTTTACTTCTGCTCTGTATCGCGTTCTATTAAAAACAGTGGAGTGAGCACAAGAATTAGCACGCCGCTACGAAGTAGTTATTTTGATATTATTATTGCAAAAATAACCGGCCATCACTGACCGGTTATAAGATGTATCTTAGCGTAGCTTTTACTCAGCCTCTTCCAACTGGATGATCACATGGCGCTCGCGGCCTTCGCCTTCGGAGACGGTCGTAATGCCAGCTGCGTCGGCAGCAACTTGGTGAACGATGCGTCGATCGGCTGGGTTAAGGTGGGCAGTGTAGGACTCACCAGTTGCACGTACACGCTCGATCCAGCCCCGCGCTTTGTCGGCAATCTTTTCCTCGTGCTGCTTTTTATAGTCGGCAATATCAACACTTACACGCACTACCGCGGCATTTTGCGCTCGCAGCGCCGATGAGACGATATATTGCAATGCTCGTAGTGTCTCTGCCCCGCGGCCAATCAAGATACTATTGATATCCGACGACTCTACCCGAAGTGTCATCACCTCGCCATCGTCATCACCCGATACCGCAATATTTTCGCCAAAAAATGAGATGATGTTCTGGAGATATTCTCGGGCAAATGTTACTGATTGGTATCGATCCATCGGGTTCTCCTCCTCTGTTATTCTTTGGCTTTGATGCGTGTGATGTTGGCTTCTGTAGCTGCTTTGGCGCGCTTTTTCGTCGACTTTTTCTTGGCAGGCGTTGTAATATCTACTTCATCAGCAATTGCTTCAAGCTCTTGCTTATCTTTACGGAGGAGATATGACTGCTGCGCTACCGCTACTAAGTTAGATGCCGTGTAGTAGAGCGCCAACGCCCCTGGCAGGCCCATCATGATCATAAACATCATCACTGGCATAAACTTTGCCATATTACGCATCATTGCGGCGTTCATCTCGGCGGGGTCGGCTTCTTTACCGGCAGCCGTCTCCTTCATGATGTCGCGGAAACGCTTGGCACTCTTACCAGTTGGCATAGTTTGCTTAGTCATCACATACTGAGTAAGAGCTGAGATGATTGCGAGAGCGAGGAGCGGCCAGACAATACCATCCTTGCCAAGCGCTACCTTAGTGAGGTCGATAAAGCCGAGCATGGTGTGGTTGAACTGATCGGGGTGGTTGATAATGGTCTTGATGGCATCGATATTCTTGAGCGGCTCGTAGATATAGCGCGCCACTTGGTCACGGTGAAGCGAGATGATCATGATCACCTGATAGAGGCCGATAAAGATCGGAATTTGAATAAAGAGCAGGAGGATCGAGCGAAATGGCTTGATACCATACTTTTTATACAGCTCCATCTGCTGCATCGCTTCTACTTGACGGTTGCCATTAGCCGCTTTCTTGATCTTGGCCAGCTCAGGCTGCATCTTGCGCATCTGTTTGCTCTGGTGGAGCTGCCGCTTGAGTAGTGGGTAGAGCAAAAAGCGGATGATGACCGTAAAGATAATCACCGCCACACCAAAGTCACCACCAGGGATGATACTATAAATAAGCAAAAGTGCGTTAAAAATGGGCTGTAAAATTATTGTCTCAAACATATTGACTCCGATTACTGCATTTATTGTATCATAGGTGGCCACGGAAGATGAATTGTGGCGAAGTATTTTTTTGGAAATCAATAGTGATATGCCCAAGATATTATCAATAATGCTGCACATAGGCGTATTCAGAACTTTAGAAAAAATAACACTCATCTAGCTTGCAATCTATTTGAGTAGAATATCAATAAATAGAATATTATGTAGAGATTTTGAGCTTTAGTCACCACAGTTTACAGAAAAAAATTCTGTACCAATTTGACTCAAATTAATATACAGAAAATTTGGCGCAAAAAGACCCAGTCGCCACAAATTATTATTCTCGCTTATCCGCATCATTACCTGGCGTGATCCTTATTCTCGCTTATCCGCATCATTACCTGGCGTGATCCTACCAGGACAAATACCAGCTCGCACAAGCAGATTTGTCACTACCAGCACAAGCTCATCGTGCGACGTGGTAAGTACTTCGCTTGAGGTAATGATCAGTGCAACGTCGTATACTCCTGTAAAGTGCGGTACTTGCTGGCGCAGAATCTCGTAGATACGGCGACGAATGCGGTTGCGCCCTACTGCAGATTTGTGCACCTTTTTGCTCACCACGACGGCAATTCGCGGCATACGCCGGCGGCGATTAGCAACGTACTTGACGGTCAGCAAGCGCGAACGCTCGGCACTTGCATGACGATACAAATAGCGTAGTCCGCCATAGCCATGAAACCGATATCGTTGCTGTAACATAGCTGTATTATAGCAAATCCGCCCACAGACCGAGATAAAATAACCCACCAAGCAGTGGGTTATTTTCGTCATTTTACTATCAACGCACTACGAGAGTGCGAGGCGAGCGCGGCCCTTGGCGCGGCGGCGCTTGAGCACGTTGCGGCCTGCCTTGGTAGCAATCCGTGCCCGAAACCCGTGCGTCCGAGCGCGATGACGAGTGTGTGGTTGGTAAGTTCGTTTTGGCATATCATTGCTATTATACGCGATTGCCCGAGATCTTTCAACTTTTCGCCCGTTTAGTGGATTTTTTACTCCTATCAGCCTTCGCGGTAAGCATAGCCAAATTGTTTATCCACATTTGTTCGCGAGTTATCCACACTTTAACAGAGGTAATGCATTTTTGTGGAAAAACTCCACCCCTGTTGCTCTTCTTGTACTCATCCCGTTGTTGTATTTCTCACGGTTGTGGAAAAGTCGGTTTTTTCTTATACTAAAAGGAGTCATTGTATAACAAACAAGGAGTAGCAAAAGCCAGTGTACCACAGCCTGTGGAAGAGTGTTTTGGGTGAGATTGAAGTGTCGATACCAAGCGGTATTTTTTCGACGTGGTTTGCCAATACCGAGATGCTCAGCAATAAAGACGGGGTGATCACCATTGGCGTAGCGAATATTTTTGCGATTCGCCAGTTTGAGGTGCGCTATGATAGCATCGTCAAAGAAGCGCTCCAGCATAGTGGTATTGAGGTGTCGCGTATCGCTTATGTGGTAAACAAACACGGCAAAAAACGCACCGTCATTAGCCGCGAAACCACTGGCCAGCCAGCCGATCGCGTCGAGGAGCGAGCGGCAGCACTCATCAGCAAGCCAACTACTCCTTCACATTCTAGTTCTCCAACACCAGCGACGAGTCTCAACGCGCGCTACACCTTCCAAAATTTCATCGTTGGCTCGAGTAATGACCTCGCCTACACCGCCTGCCAAGCAGTCGCACATAGCCCTGGTACAAAGTATAATCCCCTCTTTATTTATGGTGGCGTTGGCCTTGGTAAGACGCACCTCATCCAAGCGGTGGGCAACGAGATCCTCGCGCGCGATCCAAGCAAAAAGGTCGCCTACCTGAGCTCTGAGACGTTTGTCAAAGAATTTATCGAGTCGATCCGCTTCAAAAAGGCTGGCTTTTCTGACCGGTATCGCAATGTCGATGTGCTCATCGTCGACGACATGCAATTTATTGCTGGGCGCGAGAAGACTCAGGAGGAATTTTTCCATACCTTCAATGCCCTCCACCAAGCCAACAAGCAAATCATCATCGGTAGCGACAAGCCACCGCATAGCATCCCTACCCTGACGGAGCGCTTGCGCAGCCGCTTTGAGTGGGGGATGGCGATCGATATTCAGATGCCCGACTTCGAGACGCGCTGCGCGATCGTCGAGACCAAGGCGAGCTTCGCTGGCGTGACGCTCGAACGCGACACTGTAGAATACCTAGCCAAGAACGTCAAGACAAACATCCGCGAGCTGGAGGGCGCGCTCAATCAACTCCTTGCCTATGCCGAAATGCGCGGCGTCGCCCCTGATGTGATGACAGCAGAGGGTTTGCTTGGTAATGTCCGGCGCAGTCGCCCTCAGCACCTCACCGCCAAGCAGATTATCGACAAGACCGCCCGCCATTTCCAGATCGATAGCAAAGAAATCTGTGGTGCTAAGCGAGCTAAGCATATCGTCGTGCCGCGGCAGATTGCCATGTATTTACTGCGCAGCGAGCTTCACATGAGCTTCCCACAAATTGCCAATGAGCTGGGCCGTAAAGACCACACGACTGCCATCCATTCGGTCGAAAAAATCGAAAAATCCATCAAACTCGACTACCTCATCCGTGAGCAGGTCGCTGACATCCGGGACAAGCTCTATGCCTAAGCCATGTGTTTTTTTCGCGGCACCTGTGGAAAAGCCGTGCACAGCTGGTCGTATAACTGGCGGACAGCTCGTGGGCAGTCATCCACAGCACCAAGAGCGCATCGCCCTCCAGCCTCATTGGCTGGTGGGTAACCCCTGCTTCTCCCCGATTTATCCACGCCAGCGATCGCAGCGTTTTGCACAAGTAGTGGGCAGGTCGTACCTCTGTTATTCATCATGGTTTCCACAGTATCCACAGCACCTATTACTATATCAACCAGATAAAAAGAAAGGATTGTAGATATGAAACTGTCTGTCACACAAGAAAACCTTGCACGAGCGCTCGGGGTTGTCGGGCGAGTTGCGAGTAACCGAGCTGGCCTGCCGATCTTAAATAATATATTATTCCGCACCGAAGGTAATCGCCTTCTTCTCGCTGCGACGAACCTAGAGATTGCCGCTACCTATTATGTTGGTGCAAAGGTGGAAATGCCAGGAGTGATTACCCTGCCGGCTAAACTTGTGAGCGAATTTGTGGCGAATTTGCCGAAGGGGCCAATCGAGCTTGAGACCGATGGTACACGTATGACACTGACGTCTGGTGGGTACACCTCGACGATTAATGGCGTGGTAGCAGATGACTTTCCGGAGCTGCCGACGATTGATGAAGAGCAATCGGTGCGCTATAGCATTGCTGCGGCGGACTTTAAACAGGCGGCAGCGCAGACCTTGGTGACGTGTAGTAATGACACGACGCGGCCTGTTCTGACTGGTGTGTATTGGCATACGGTGGATGGTGCGCTGTATATGGCAGCAACGGATGGCTATCGCTTGGCCGAGCGGCGTTTGATGGCGAGCCAAAGCCAGATTGCGGCCATTGTGCCAGCGAGCAGCTTGCAAGAAGCGCTGCGCTCGCTCAGTGACGGTACAGAAGAAGTGGAGGTGCTCTTTGATGAGACGCAGGTGCGCTTCCGGTTAGAAGAGGTGGAGATTACCAGCCGCTTAATTGATGGCACCTATCCAAATTATCGGCAGCTCATCCCTGCTCAGTCCGAGACAAATGTGACGCTGGCAGCAGGTGATTTTTCGCGCGTAGTAAAGGTGGCAGGGCTCTTTGCGCGGGAGTCGGGCGGTAGTGTGACGCTCACCGCCGACCATGAGGCGCAGAAATTGCGGATTCACTCCGTTGCGTCTGAGCTGGGCGAAAATACCTCCGAGGCGGAAGCTGAGGTGTCGAGTGATGGGCAGATTACGCTCAATTCGCGGTACATTAGTGACGCACTGGGTGTTCTCGATGGCGAGACGATCACCTTCCGCTTTAGTGGCAAGCTCTCGCCCTGCGTTTTGACAGTTGCTCAGCCCGAGCCAAACTACATTCATATTATTATGCCACTGAAGAGCTAGCGATGAAGATAACACGGCTAGCAGTGCAGCATGTGCGAATCCATACGCTCAAGACGCTCGACCTTGAGCCAGGCACGACGCTGATTTCTGGCCCAAATGGCTCTGGCAAGACATCGCTCATCGAGGCAATTCATATTGCGCTGCGTGGTACTTCCTTTCGCGGTAGTGATGAAGCAGTCTGCCAACATGAACAAAAAAGTTATACAATTGATCTTGTGACGGATGAGCAACATTACCGCGTCCAGTACGATCGTCGACATGAGACGAAGCGCAAGCGTTTTATAGTCGATGGCACGACCTATGGTCGCCTTCCTTATGGCAAAAAATATCCCATTGTTCTCTTCGAGCCAGATACGCTGCGGATCATTACTGGCTCGCCGCAGCGCCGACGCGATTTTCTTGATACACTCATCCAGCAATATGATGCACACTATAGCCACGAGCTGAGCCGCTACCACCGAGCGCTGCAGCAGCGAAATAAATTACTCAAAGACCCTACCCTCAGCGAGGCGGCACTTTTCTCGTGGAATCTTATGTTGAGCCAGTATGGCGCGTCGATCATTGCCAAGCGCCAGCGGGTGCTGCGCTATCTTAGTACAAAAAGCAGTGCTATGTACCAGAGTATTGCGGGCGTAGCGGATAGCATTGCGCTACACTACTCGGAGGAGCGCAGCGTGACCGCGCAGCAGCTCCTTGCCGAGTATGAGCAAAAAACAGCGTATGATACAGCGGTCGGCGCGACGAGCGTTGGGCCACACCGGCATGATATAACCGTGCTGTTTCGAGGTAATCCGGCCGCTAAGACTGCATCGCGGGGTGAAATCCGCACCATTGTGCTTGCCCTTAAATTCCTCGAGGCGGCTTATATCCAACAGCAAACAGGCCAAGCACCACTTATTCTACTCGACGATGTCTTTGGCGAGCTCGACCAGCAACGCCAGCAGCGCCTCCTGAGCGAATTCGTTGACAATCAGATTGTGATGACGAGTGCGGTGGGATAGGTTCTTCTTTATATATCAGTGTACATATAACACCACGGTGGGTTGTTGCCGCCACACGGGACAACGCGCTTCTTTTCTAGTTCTTCGGTGGTTGGATATATTTTGCCATTGATCTTTATGTCGTATTTATCAATATCTTTGTCGTGTTTCTTAATATAGTTGAGGGCTTGGTCGACTTGCGATTGGCTCGTTTTGTCTGTTGTGACGATGCACACACCAAGCCGATTTGACCGGTCGGTCGTGCGGTATGGGTTGCAGGTAACAATATAGAACCAGCGCGAGTAGTGAGGAAGTTTATTAATAAGAGGGCTCTCTTGAGATATTTTTGCTCCTCCTTGTGTTGCTTCATGGCCTCCGATTGCTTCGCGAATGTCGTTGTATTTTTCTCTCTTCGCTTCTCTCTTCGCTTCCTCAGTTAGTGGCTTCATGGCAAAGAACAGCTTCTTTTCTTCGCCTGGCTTGAGGTCTAGCCTAACCTGGTGGTCGGCGAAGCCCTTGGCCCGGAATGTGTATATGTACGACCCGCTCTTTACAGCGTGATTTGTTCGCGATGTTACCTTTTGGTCTTTGATCGTATCATACGAGACAGTGAGGCTATCGGGGATAGCATAAACAAAAACAGTGCTGTCGTATTTGAGATTATCAACAAAGCGATATATCGTAAATGCAATCATGCCAATGGCAAGCAGTGCAAATAATGCGATAATTTGGTTACGTTTTTGATTGAGTATTTCCATTGACTGTCCTCGCTAATACAACGCCCGAGTTTCCAAGCATCCACTCGAGTGTTCCTTGTTTGATATAAGATGGGACGTGTTGGTATTGGGAAGCCTGCGCACCAACAAATCCATTGCCAAGATCGCCTAGATAAAACAATGTATGGCCATTAAAGACTAAGATATCGCCAGGCTGGAGATCACCCATACTTGGAGATTCTTTGGTGTAGTATTTCTCTGGGTGGCTGAGGACATAAGGCCGCTGATTAACTGTTCCAGCCGGTGGGTAATTTGGGTCTGCTCCGCTCATACGCATGACTGTTGAAACATATTTACCACAATCGGTGTAGTCGGGGCCTGCCTCCGGATTATACTGCTGGCGAGCATTTCGGTATTCTTCTTTTTCACCGCCATTACCAACTCGTCGTCCATCCTCCCAGGCAAGACTCTTGGCTGTCTCGACGATTGATCCACCGGCGGCACTCTTACTGCCGTTTGCGGTGCAGCCTGTGGCTGATGCATTTTGGGTGTTGGCGCCATTATTATTACCACCTTCGACTTGGATTTGGGATGAAGGCGGAGACAAGTTCTCTTCCTTGACAATTTGCTCAATCTTATCAATATATTCGGTGACAGTCGAGACATATTGGCTGTCGGTCGCATAGCCAGCATTTTTAATCTCCTGGAGGTATTTGCGCGGGTCGCCAGGATATTTAAGGGCTTCGCTATAGCGTGAGTTGCTGGTGATAAATTCGCCATAGCCAAGCCAGCCAGCCTCGACGGTAGGATATTTGCGAAAGCCATCGACGATTGTTGTTCGGCCAGAGGCGTATTCCTCCTCGGTCTCCATATCGATCACCTCACCCGACCAGTTCCCGCCAGCCTTGATACCATGGAAATTATTTGCCTTGACGGTAAGCCCAGACTTGCCATAACCAGATTCAATAACCCCCTGGGCAAGGACTGTTTCGTATGGTGTGCCATACTTTTTGTTCGTTTCGACAGCCATCTTGACGTATTTGCGGACAAAGTCTTTGAGATCTTCTGCTGCAGTCCCGCTACTGCCATCACTGCTGCTGGTGGAGCTGGTAGAGCAGGTGGATGCAGCAGTAGGATCATAGTATAGTATATTATTTATTGAATAGAAACCTGTGTTTAATGCAGAAGTAGGATTAAACGGGAATAATGTAAGAAATATAGCAAGAATAAGAGTGAATACTCTATAGGTCTGGCGATAATGTACTAGGGCTCGTTTGGCTGTTATTGTAAAGAAGCAGTATGTGACATGTGATAGTAGTATTCTTGGCATGCTCAAATCGAGACTAGTAGCAAAAATAGCCTTGAGACACTCTATTGGTACTAGAGAGTATTTCATCAAGTTGATCCTCCAATCCTACGAGCATACTCCCAATGCCATGCTTCTGGTTTACTGCCACCGGGCTCTGCCCAGGCAGGGTGAACGAAGCCGTATTTGTGGGCATTAGTAGAGAGCCAATTATAGACAGGTGAGCCAAAGTCTCCTACACTGATATCTGCTGCAAGCCCCCATCCATGATTCGAACTGCATGGTGGTGCTGGCTTAGCGAGGCCGTTTTTATAGCGTGGATTACCAGGGGTGGCGTAGGCAATTTGAGTATCGCAATCACGATATGCTTCGTTGATGCCGAGATTGCTACCCGTCTCACTCTGATATGCCTTATTCATTGCTTCCATTGCCTCGGCGGCTTGCTTGTGCATCTTATCTTCTGGCGAGAATGACAACGCAACGAGCTTATCATCAGGAATCTTGCCATTCTCAAGACCATTCCAGTTACTTATAGCGTCACCGCCTTCGGCAGCTGGCTGAGCTTGGTTAAACTCTGGCTCACCAACGGCTTGGCCGTTACCAGTGCTACTGTTTGCTGCTTTTGCTGTATTACTAGTAGAGGCGAAGCCCTCTGACATTGACACGACAAGGGCTTTGTCTATATTACGACTGCCGTAGTAACCATTTGTCTCGTTTGCTATACATTCCTTACCGTCACTTTCGGTTGAGTCAATTCCAGTGTTGCCAATTGGTGTATCGCTTTCGTTGCAGCGCTTAATCCAATTGGCGTAGTCTCCAGTTGGGTTTTCATTATCATCCACATTAGAGTCAAGGGTATTGATAACATCGTCGACTTCAGCATCTTTTGCTGGGCCAGTTATACCCCCTACATAATTACAAAACATATCAGTTGCGCCGTTCAGGGCACGAACCTCAATGTCTTTGCATGTATCGTATGTTTCTCCAGTTGCTGCTTTTGCCTTGGTTGTGATAATCATCGCTGGTGCTCGAGCAATCTGCCCCAGAGCCCCAAGCATACCACCAAGTGTACCAGACTGAAGCTTTGCAAAAGTTGGCATAAATTGGTTATAAATACTCCCCATGAAGGTGTATTTGCTAGTGGCGTCAAGCGGGCTATGAGTTGATCGCTGGTAGCGAGCATACTCTTTGCGATAATTCTCGTAAAAAGCGTGCTGCTGGGCTGCTTGATCCGCAGTCAAGACAGGCATACGGCTAATAGCATTCTGTGACATAAAGGCTCCTGCGCCAGACACTGTAGCGTTACCAACTGCTTCTCCCTGAAGCTTATCAGGTAGTGGATTACCAGAGATGATGTCGGCAATTATGCTTGGCAGGAAAATCTGAGCTGCCTGCAAGCCTATAGCAAGGGCTGCTTGAGCGGCAAGGCTTGCAACCTTAATACCTTGCCCAGCACCAGGAACAAACATAAGCGCAATGCTTCCAATAAGCACTGCTCCTTGGACAAATATATTATTATTTACTTTACATACAGAGTCTGCCTTTTGGCGGCCACCAAGTGAATCAATCGCAGCGCCAATTGCTGTCATAATCGGACCGAATGTTTGACCGCCGAAGCTTCCCCCATTAGTATAGGCAGAAGCCGAATCATCCATACCAGTATCACCATATGCTGCATTGCGGTAGCCAAGTGAATTTGTTGCTGCAGTTGACTCGGTGAAGGAATTTTTCTTATCGCCATTAGAATCATCGCTTGATTTCTCGAAACGTTCGGTACGTGTCCACATATTACCAACAAATGCGACATTTTCAGGGGATAGTTTGTCGGGAGTATTGCCATTATCAAACTCGTTCATTGCTTTTACCATACTGCCACTCACGAGAGTTATCATAGCAAATCGAATAAGCTGTCTATTACGAATAATCTTTACGCCGAGCGCAGTTGCCTTATACATACCATAGACACTACAGGCGTCATCAACTGCACCAGTAATTTTTACTGCGCTAACCACCTTACTGAGTGTGCCGCGCTTTGCTGCTTTGGCGATTTTATCGGCTTGCGATTCTGCACTATCTGCATAGCCATTGAGCTTTTCTGAGGCAGCTTTGCGTTCTGGGCAATTACCACTACAGCCGTCGGGGTCATCACCCGAATAGCCACTTTCGTCTTTGTTTTTTACTTCGCCTGCTTTGGTTGATTTATGACCCTCTTTCACGGTTTCTTTGACGCGTTTTGAGCGTTTTTCATCAGTATTATCTCCGTTTTCGAACGGAGCCTTTTTTGATGTGCCATTTTTCTTGAATATTTTTAATGCTGCTTTGTCTGAAAAAGAGGCAAAATGGGGGTTAAAAGAGGTCTTTAGTGCTTCATCAAAGCCCTTTATATCAGTTAAGGCTTTGTGAAAATTCTCGGCAGTGATACGCTGACCTTTGAATACAAGTGCTTCGGGTTTTCTCCATTCAATACCGCCAATCCGATAAGACTTGACCTCCCCATCGAGTTCAATTCCAGCTTTTTTGAACGCTTTGATTTCTCGCTCGGAGAACGTTGCGTATTTACAACGCCACTGCCTTGTTGCACCACAAAAACCAGTTGTCGAGTTCTTGAGCTTTGCCTTGACGATTTTATTAGCTCGGCTTTGCATGACAGAAGAGAGCTGCAAACTGTATTTTTCGGTAATATTCTCGGTAATATGAATAATCATGAGGCCTGGGCCACCAAAGAAGGATACAACACCGGCAAGAGCAAGCATGACTGCAATAATGACACCAAGTGGGCCGCCTTTTTTAAAGACACCACCAAGCCTACCTTTTTTCTTTTTGTTGTTTGCAGCGTCGTCATCTTGCGGGGAGGTGTTGTCTTGCCACGATGTCGACGGTGCTAGCTCTCCTTCGCGGGCTATTTCACTCGCACTGAGATTTGCATCGCCACCAGCATATGTATCACTTGAGCTACTTTGCGAAGATCCAGAGGAAGACGAGCTGTTGGCGGAGCTTCTTTGATTATATGATGGTTTAGAGTAGCTACTTCCCCCAGATGACTCTCTACTGCGGAGATTATTGGCAGTAGATGATGAGCTTGATGAGGATGTAAGAGGTTTTCGGCTTAAACTTTGCCAATGCGTATTCCCCGGATTATGCCGGTCGAGATCGGGTTTTTGCTGGGAGGGGATGGGGGTAGGCATGGTGGGCTACGACCTCACTGGCTGCTGGTATAAGCTGTTATTGGCCACTGGGTTGGTGGTGATGAATTGCGTCTCGGTCTCGCTGGCGAAGATGCGGATATGGACGTGGTTTTGCCCAGCAAAGAAGAGCCCATCGCCCACAGGGAAGTTAGATAGACGCTTACGCTCCTCCTCGGTGAGTTTGAAGACCTCTGCCAGCACATCCACTGCACTGGTCGATTGCTTGAGCAAGAGCTGGAGCGAGCTGTTTGCCACAATAGCCCGGCCCTTCTCGCTCCCCATAAAGTCCTCTACGTCCTGCGTGATGGTCGTCAGGCCCAGAGAGTACTTACGAGCTCGCTTGGCTAGGCTATGGAGAAACTCCGCCGAGTCTTCATACTTCATCAGCTGCCAAGCTTCATCGACGATCAGCATCCGCCGGCGCTGCACGGTGCGAGCGATATTCCAGATGTGGCTCAGCACAATATACATTGCCACTGGCCGTAGGTCATCCTCGAGATCGCGGATATTAAACACCACCATGCTGTTATTAATATCAACATTGCTCTGCTGGCTAAAGATACCAGCAAAAGTACCTGTGGTGTATTTGCGCAGGCGCTGGGCTAGCGATGGCCCTGCCCCACCCATGTGAAGGAGGGTGTCGTAGAGGTCGATGATCGTCGGTGGCTGAGAATTATGCGTTAGTGGGTCGCTGGTGATGCCAGCCCGAGCGTAGGTATCAATGAGCGCTTGATCAAGGTCAGCCTCCTCAGCTGGGCTGAGCAAGGCAATCTGCTGCCCACCCACCAGTGTGCCGCCCAGCATAAGCTTGAAGAGTCGCTGCAGGGTGATGAGATTAGCGCGCAGGGCGTCGGTTGCTTCGTCGCTGTCGATTACTCGGGGGAGGTCAAAAGGATTAATTCGCGTATCGCTACTGAGGCTGAGGCGAATGTAACTGCCGCCGACTGCATCAGCTAGTTTCTGATACTCGTTCTCAGGGTCGATGACGAGGATGTCGGTGCCAAGCATCATACTGCGCAGCGCCTCGAGCTTAACGGTGAAGGATTTACCAGCACCGGACTTTGCAAAGACGACCATATTCGCGTTCTCGAGGCTAAAGCGGTCGAAGATGACCAGCCCTTGGTTGTGCTGGTTAACGCCATAGAGAATACCCTCGCCGTCACTGAGGTCGGCACTGGTGAAGGGAAAGCTCGTGCTCACCGCGCCAGTGTTCATGTTGCGGCGAACTTGCAGCTGGTCGGTCATTTGGGGGATGGTACTATTGAGGCCTTGCTCTTGCTGGTTGCTGGCGGTTTTACTGTAGACCATGTTCTGGCCAAAGATCGTCTCGATGACGTGCTGGACGAAGCTCAATTCCTCGAGGCTATCGGCATAAAGAGTAACGTAGAGCCCAAAACGGAAGAAACGCTCAGCCCCAAGCTGTAGCTGGTCGCGCAGCTCCTCGGCATCGGCCAGAGCGGCTTCGCGGGCTGGGTCACGCACCTTGCCTTTTTCGGAATTAAGCGCCATATCGGCCTCAAGCTGCGTCACCTTCTTGCGGAGGTTGTTGAGGACGATCTCTGTCTCGACAGGGTAAATAAACATGCTAATATCGAGCACTTGGTCGATGTTGATCAATCCTGACAGCCAGCCTGTATAGAGCTCACGCGGGTAACCGTAGATGTAGAGTGTGCGGCCATATTTGGTGCCAATACGGAAGTACGTGCTGTGGATCTCGAGACTGCTGGGCGCGATTAGGTCGCGCAGCGTCGTCATCCCCTTGATAAAGGCTTCTTCTACCTCTGCTTGCTCGCGCTCGCGCTGCTGGGCAGCTATGTCGATTGGATCGGGTCGTCGTGCCATCAAAATTCTCCTTTGTGATATGCTGTCGAGGTTGGGACGGCTCCCTCACCCTTGCGGACGAAGGTGGAAGTCACGTTATTAAAGTCGCCCAGCGGCTCGCGCACTGCTGTGTCGGGGTTATACATGTTGTAATAGAGGGTGCCGAGCTCTTTGGTCTTGAGCTGCACTGCCCGTACACCAATCTGCATCAAGCCGTTGAGGATGGTGTCAGCCCGGTTGCGGATCTCCTCACGGGCTCGCTCGTAGGTTTCTTTGCTGATTTTCGTCACAGTGTTGGTATTCTTAGGGGCGAAGAGCTTGGTGAAGAACCCTTTACTCTGGTCAATAATCGTCCCCTCCCCTGCTGGGTAATACGGAATGACGACGTAGAAGCTCTTGTCCATGATGTTGGCGTTTTGCGAGAGGTCGTCGATGAAGTTGATATAGTCCTCCATTAGCACACTGAGCAGCATGTTGTCTTGGGTACGCTGGATGGCAACGAGCTTATCGAGGTATGGGCCAATGTCCACCCGCTGCGAGCGGATGCAGATCTGCACTGGGAAGTACAGCGCATTGAGGAAGTTCTGGTAGCTATACTCCACCCCCTCGCGCTCACGAGCGCTCATCAGGTCAAAGTTAATCGACTCACAAGCAATGACGGCGCGAAAGCTACCATCACCCATGATAATCATATCATCGCGCAGCTCCGAGAGGAGGAGGCTATTTTGTGTGGTAGCGGGCTTGGGTGGAGCCTTTTTCTTGGTGTCTTGAGTGGGCTGATCATTCGTATTACTCTGCACAGCTGGTGGCTGAGCCGGGGCTTGCACGGCGGGGTAATTGCCCTGTGGCGGAGCAGGATACTGCGGATAATTAGCTGGCATCTGGCCCGCTGGCGCAGCGCCCTGGCCTTGGTTATAGCCAAACTGGCTGGGTGGCCCAGCTGGTGGCTGTTGATTGTTGGGTGAATTTGGCGACACCACTCTCCTTCTTATTTCTTAGCGCAAAGGGATGACAATCTCATCGTCATCATCCTGACTAGCCTGCTCTTGATGTTGAATCCGGTTGGCTTCATTGGCAATGGCAGCAACGGACAAATCAGAGTTGCTGGCTAGTCTAATTATATCAGGCGAGACGGTGTTTGTGCTAGTGTTTGGCGGCATATTGTTGCGTTGCTGGGCGAGCTGCTCCTCCCGCAGACGTTCCTCGCGCGTGGGGGTTGTCTTGGCGTAATAACTGGGGTCGAGCGGCTGGATGACCGACTGATGAATGCTGGGGTATGGGTTGTAGCGCACCGCCATATCGATGACATTTTTATCATCAGCTAGTGCCGAGCGCTCTCGGTAGGACACGGCAGCTGGGGTGGGTGCGAGCGTCGGTGTAGACTGAGCTGGCGCGATGGGTGGTTGCTGAGTTGGTACTGGCTGCTGGGGAGGGTGTGGCGTAGGAGTGTGTGGATAATTGGGAGTTGGCGCTGCTGGGGTCGGTTGCTCTGCAGGTGCTGGAGTAAATGATGGCTGAGTATCGGTAGAAGGTGCTGCAGCTGGTTGATAATCAGGTGTAGCTGCAGTGCGCGTGGCTGACTTTTGGGGTGGCACAAGCGGCACAGCATCAGTAGTGGGAGCAACGTGCTGGCGCAGGTTGGCATAGATCGCCTCGAAGGATGGTGTTTCTTCTGGCTCGGGCTCTGGCGCAGCTTCTACTATGGGCTTGGGCGGTGTGTAGGGCTTGCTCAGGGCATCCGGCAAGACCGAATCATGCGGAATAACGGCCGGCAGTGCCATTGGCAGAGACTGGAGTGAGTCGTGCTCTCGTGGCATGGGCTGTGGCTCGGCAGTAGGTGTTTCGTCATGCGGCGCGTCGTCCACTGGCGAGAGCTCGTATACCTCGGTAGATTGCTGAGGTGGGTATGATCTTGGTTGATTCTGATAAGCGCTAGCATCGGGCGAAGGAGCTTGCTGATGCGACGACGCAGTGCGGTTCTCGGGGAAGCTCGTGGACGAATATGACACCGCTGGGCGCTGAGGCTCTGGTACAGGGTATGGCGGCTCTGGCATACGAGGCTGAGGTGGTGATACTGGTGCAAAGCCAGCATCGTCAACTGGTGGTTGGTACGGTGGTGTAGCCTGTGGTGGAGTGTTTGGAGCTGTTTGCGGCGCTGCGTGGTATGGCTGCAGCTGAGCTTGAGCTTGTGGCCATGCCGGCTGATATGGCACGGGAGCTTGCTGGAGCGGTTGCCCGTCAGCTACGGCGGGTAGCGCCGCTGGTGGAGCCTGCATGCGCTCGATGGCGGCTCGGCGCCGAGCTTGGTTGGATTGCTCAATGCGCCGCGTCATCGCCCGTGCTTCGCTGCTGTTATCATCAAACATATCTGAGGTCTGCTGCGCCTCGAAGTAGACATCGCTAATCATCGACCCCTGTGCATCGGGTACGCGGGTGTGGCGAATAGACCACCCATGAGTATCAGCCAGCTGTGACAGATATGCTAGGCGGCGCTCGGCTTCGTCTTGGCTAAGGTTCTTCGTTCGCTCGATCTCCACCTTCTCGGGTACCGTAATCTCGATGAGTGAGTTGATACCATCAGGCTGCCACATGCGCCGGCGTGGCTTGGTGTAGAATGATATCACCGCCGCGAGGTAAACCTCCATTGGCTGGTCCTTGCGCAGTGGCAAAGCCAGCGCACCAAACAGCAGGATGATTGGCACCGGAATGACTGCCAGTGGCAAAAACACCTGCGACAGCCCCCACGCTAGCGCAATCCCCGCCGTCGCAACCAACAAATAAATAAACTGGCGAAAGCTAAACGGCCCAAGAATCTTATCCTCTGCCTCTACATCCTGCGCAACCTTATATCTCGACATAGTTTATGTATTTATTATAGCATGAGGGGGATGAGTGGAGAGATCAAAGCTTTGATTATTTCTTAGGTCTTCTGAGTCTATCGAGGATCTTTTTGGTAGTTCTTCGCTGACCATCTTGCAACTCCTCTATCTGTTTCTTTTGTTTGCCTCTTTGCTCTCTTGCTTGTCTATCTTTTTCTTTCTCTTGGTTTTCCTTAAGAATTTCACCAACTATACCAACAGAATAACCTTCACCAAGAGCGTTGCGAGTAGTTGTGTTAACAGTAGGCCCTGCAGGACTCTCAAGATAATCTGCCATTACCTTACTAAAGTCACCGTATTTTGGATTCAAGTTACCACTACTATCAGTCCACCCACCATGTTCACTAACAACTTGATCAAGAACTTTTCCAACCTTAGGACTGCTCATAACATATTGAGCATTGTAAGCAGTTTCATGAGTTTCTGGGTCAGATATTCTATCCATAATCATTTTATCTACAAAAGCTTTTCCGTCGACTAGTTTGCTGGTGTACTCTCCCTTATTAGTCATTCGTCCACCATTTGCGAGTATACCCATATTAGATGAGCCGATTAATTCCGCAAAACCACCCTTTCGTAAGCCTTGAGCAGCACTCCTGAAAATAATTCTTCGATCATGATCAGAGAAGCCTTCTGCGGTCGAGGGTAATGCAGTCATAAACTTGTAAGCATCTCTGACATCAGACTCTGCAAGGGCAAGCTCTTGTACACCAACGAGTTCTTCGAGACTTAATTTCCTACCACCATACATACCAGTAGTGGCCATATTCTGGCGTTGTTGCCATGTTAGGTTAACTTGACGCTTTTGAGCTAGCTCGACTCTGCGCTGAAGATCCTCTGCTTCAATCTTCTCTGCTATACTCTCGCGTATACCACTATCACTTTCACCACCAACCCAATCAAAAGCTCTACCGACAACTCCTGTCGCACGACCATAACTTCTCGCTAAGTTCCTCTTCCTCTTTTCTTCTCTATTCTCCATGGCACGTGCAAAGCCGTACCCAATCTTTGTCCGCTTTGATCCTTCCATAATACCTCTCCGCGCACCTGTCCGTGCCATATTACTAAATGTACGTGCAGATCCCTTAGCAAACGCTCCAATTGTCCCAGTAGCAGCCATAGCGCCTTGTAATAAGATTGTCGAACTGAGCATAGGTATTGTACTTACTCCTAATGCGACAAACTGAGCAATTGTATCGTGGCTACCTGAAAATGCTTTAGCGGCGAGCTTTGATAAACCAAATACGACGGCAATCATTGGATATACTACCAATAGACCAAGGAACATATCCCACCATTTTTTAAAGAACTTCTCCGTGTTTGGTAGTAGCATAGCAACAAAAGCTAGAGGAGAGATGAGTGCTAGCATGACGATAATGGCGTTTCTTCCAATCAATATTAAAACAGTAATAGCTAAGCCTAAGATTGCACCAAGTAAAATGAGAGCTATAATTCCTACAGCTGCATGTGTTAGTGCTACCCCGGCTATTCCAACAATTGCGATTTGGGTAACTCCAGTTAAAACTCCACCAACTATATCATCAAAACCAGGAAAATAGTCTTTTGATCCACCAAGAGTATTGATAAAGCCGTACAGTGAACCCCCTAAGATATTAGATAAATCAAGACATACCTGGCTAATATACAAAGATAAATTGATCATAACTGTGATGACAATAAGCTTAGGAAGCATACGCTTCACACCATAGTTAGAAAGCCCTATCCCAGTCATTTGTGAATATATGATAAAAATAAATGCTGCAATAAGAAGAATATTTGCAATATTTCGAAAAGCTTCCCATATATTGGTTGCCTCATTCGTTTTTAATAAACCAGGTTTTACGTAGAGAAAATCACTAACAACACCGTATAACCCATCGGTGAGCTTTCCCATAAAGTTAACAGTAGGGCACACAATCCAACCAATAGCACCGATACCGTCCGGACATGTCGAAGTGCCTTCATCTTGAGTTGGCGCATTACCGGAACAGCTTGGAGAGTCTGGATTTTCTTGACAATACTTGGCATCAGGCTTCTCAGACCCTGCAGCAGAACCGTCTTTTTTATCTTTATCGCTTCTATAGGAGACATTATATTTTTTGATGAGTTTAGATGCCCCGTCAGCCCATTTATTCATAGCCTGAGCAATCCCTGCACAACTAATCTTAACCGATTCCTTACCATCAGCATGTGTGTATATTTTGGTCTCCTTATCTTTTGGTCCAGAATAAGTATGGGTAGAAACGTCACCACTGTCGAGATCAACAGTTTTAACATTAGTCACAACGTTAGAACCGCCAGGTTTTGCGCTATCATTGACACTATATCCACAGCCATGAGTAAGAGCGGAATGAAGCATAATATAAGAACCAGACTCATTGCCCATTGCAGTCAGCATGTCAACAATTTTGCCATTTGATTCTTTGTAGTAAGTAGTGGTTATAAAAGTTTTAAGTTTTTCAACGCCTGCATCGCTAAAATCACCATAAAAATCGGTTGAACCTGTTTCGCAATCTTGACCAGGAGTACCTGCTTTAATTCCTCCCGCCTGCCTTTGAATTGGCCCTTGCATATTACAGAGCATCTTGAGAGGGGTTGTCTTCCACAGTTTAGCAGCCTTCTTTACAACAGTATTGCATAATGCTCGGCCTTCATCATCTTCGGGTACGGCTTTATCAAGATACGTTGGCGCTGTTTTTATAGTCCAGCTTAGTCCCTTTGACCAGGTTGATCCCTCGGACCACCATCTACCATCCTTTGCATTTTTATCAGATATTCTATGAAAACCATCAATTAAATCATCAGAAGACTCATGTACACATGTCTTTATCGCATTAAAATAATAATATGATGCTGCTCGGTCTCTTAGTGTCCATTTCATAACTGGCGCGTCCGATTCAGCAGAGACGGGCCTAACGAGAACAAAGGCATTTAACACAACAGCAAGGCTTATGGCTAAAGCAGAGATTTTTTTGAATTTAGTAGACAACATATACAGTAACCATTTAACCACAAGTATGTCAGAAATAAAACAGCGTTGAGCGAAATAAAACTAGTATAAGAGGTAAAAAGGAAAACCGCCCAGAGGAGGGATGGGCGGTATGGAGGATAGGTCCTCTATCAACTTAATGATATTGATAGGGTCTACTATCCTCCTCAGCATCTTTCTTAAGACGCTGATTGTATTCTACCCTGGCCCATATAATGGCCCAGATAAAAAATGGAAATGACAGCTGGGCTATAAAAACCCAGCCCAGAGGCGCTAGGAGCATGCTAACACTCCAATAAGACGCAACTACGAACCAAGAAGACTGGAACGTTTTAGTCCCGTCTCGCCAGTCGTTTGCTATCGCAAACAATAATGTTGTGATAGCACCTATCCACAGCGAAAGCTCATTCGCTGTGAAATAGGAAGGGTAGTGTATACCCAGTTGTGTCTCAACTATTATAGTATTTATTATGTATATAAATACTATAAACAAAAGAGTTATTCCGAGCAAAACTCGGAATCTTTTTTTGTTACCCCACGCCCATAGTCTGAGCGCGAGGGTAAATATACTGCCGCACAACGCGGCAATTACATAACCACCCATGATTTTCACCTCCTTTCTTTGGGTTGGTGAAAATGAGTGGTAGCTCTCAGTTCCCTCAAACCAAAAGCATGTCTATATAATACAACACATAGAAATATTTGTAAAACTTAATTCCAAATTTATTTTATGGATTAACCAACCCTAAGAGGGGTCAATACATACCTTGGAATAGAAGAGCCACTTGGGGTTACTGCTGGGGTCGACAAAAAGAAGCAAGAGCCAGGTTTTTTGACAGATGTTTTTACTCTAAAGGCAACTTCGCCACGAGGTGCAAAATTAGCTTCATCAGTACCATCTGCATCGCTGTAACGCTCATCTTCAGAGTATGTCTCGCTTCCCATTTTGTGGACATTGAGAGAGTTTTTGACTTGACGAGTAAGGTTTGTTGGGTCTAATTCGATACTATAGGCTGATGGGTCCGACAAATCACCAGTTTGGACCCAATTGTTGATGAGACCTATAATACTCCTTTTTCGATCATCTTTTGATTCCCATACGTCTAATTGACTTTGGACATTCGGATTATTATTCCCCGGTACCCTATCAAATGCCAAAATAGCTGCGGCCGCTGTTTTGGCTTGTTTTAGAGCATTCTCGCCATTATCCTTTGCGCTCACAATAATATTGTATGCTACAAAGTGGCGGATGCCAGATGCAGTGAGGGCATCTTGAGCAGTATACTCACTTGCCTGCCTAGATGGTGGCAGCTTCGCAACACGCTTGAGGTCTGCAATAGATACGATTGGGAGCCCATCACTATCAACCTGGCCAGCCTCTTGTGGCATTGATGGAAAGTATTCTGGTACTCTCCCAATAGCTTTATCTGTGTAAGCTTCAAGTAACACTTGAGCAAGGCAATCCTTGACGTCTTGCTCGGGGCTACCGATAATCGTCTCAGGGCTGCCGTTTAATAAATTCTGATAGGCTTGCTGGCTCTCAGGAGGAAGGGATCGCCAGGTATCGGTTGTTTGTATTTTCTCAAGCGGTGGTTGATATGGCTCGGCCGTTTGGGTCGCTTCGTGAGTAGAATTTTGATTTACTTCGTTTGCCGAGGTATCTCCTAGCTCAGCAGCTTTTTGCTTTTCTTTTTTTGCCTGATATGCAGCATATCCACCAACGCCTAGAACTGTAGCCCCAATAGCACCAAGGCCTAACAGACCTCTTCTACTGGTCTTTATATCCTTAAGTTTGCCTAAGATCGAAAATTTTTCATTGTTATGGTCTGGCGAAGGCTGATCTTGTGACTCCTTTGGAAGAACAGCAACATCGGGGCTCTGTGGAATTTTTGGGTGCTCCCATTCTGTATTTGGTGTTTGTGTTGGTGGTCGATCATACGTTTGTGTCATAAGCTTCAATCCTCCCCAATACAGGATTAGTGGTTATGTGTGCTTATTATATGCGCACTTGCGTTTCATGCTACCATTGTTTGCGCGGCAGGTCAAATATTTTTTGGCCTCTGTTGAGAAAAAATGAATGGCGCATGCACACAGAGGTTAGTATAGAAATATATTCGAACGATATTTTTTGGCAAAAATAGGAGATATTTTATACATAAGGTATGTTATCTACGCCGAGATGTATGTCTTGCATGTATGTACGACCCAATGCCTATTGCCTCGCCTAGAGCAGTCACTGACAATGCGGTGAGGAACTCTGTGTTGTGTCGTTGGTGTTGTTTGGTCTGGTAAGGGGGTACGGTAAGCCGCTCGGGAGTAGTGGATGTCGTGCTGCGTGGTTGCCTCCACTGGTAATAATTGTCAATAAGTTCTGGAATGTGTGCTGCCTGTCGGATACCAATGGCGGTCATCGTTGCTGCGTACATAACATCTACACCGAATAACACGGCTGTTGTTGTCGAATAAGATTCCGCCTTGAGCTGATGACTGTGGCTCTGTGCAGCGCGGGCACCCATATACCCTTGGTATAAATGCCCTGCCGACATAATACCAAAAACTGCGACTGCACCAATCATATGCTTCGTCCTTTGCGAATCTGATGCAGTCATATAGTCCTTATAGATATTCTTGAGGAAGAATTTTCCAGCAAAGGGTGCCTTGTCGATGGTAGCGAAGAGAGGATTTTTTGGTTGTTTGGCTGTCTGGTCGGGTTTATGATTTTGCTCCATAGGCTATTATTTAGCATACTATTGAGTATTATTTTGTCAATTCAGCAATCATCTAGATAACCCATTGCCACCCCACCCCACATCCGCTATAATACAGAGGTACGGAGAGGTGCAAGAGTGGTTGAATTGGCACGCCTGGAACGCGTGTGTGGCGGCAACGTCACCCAGGGTTCGAATCCCTGTCTCTCCGCCATATCAGCGCCAGGCGGCACGCTGCCATAGAAGTGCGCTGCTGATTCGTCTTTTGGCATGATGCGTGGCTATCTGCATATTTTTGTGCAGATTGGGCTTGCAGAAATGTTTTTTGACAGTTTATACTAAAGGATAATTATGGTACGATCTTCTACACCAGTTATAGAACTCCGAGGCCTCACCAAGCAGTATGGTCTGGGCGACGCTGCCCAAAACGCCTTGGATAACGTCGACCTGCGAGTCGAAAAAGGCGAATTTATCGTCATCATGGGCCCCAGTGGCTGCGGTAAGACGACTTTGCTCAATATTATGGGTTTGCTCGACCGCGCCGACAGCGGCGAGTATTTTCTTGATGGAACATCGGTCGCAACGCTGAGTAAGCGCCAGCACGCCCGGATTCGCTCGCGGCAGATTGGCATCGTCTTCCAGAGTTTTAACCTGATTAATCGCCTAACAGTGCTTGAGAATGTTGCTCTTCCCCTGAGTTATCGTGGGGGGATGCGCCGCGTCAAGCGCCTGGAGCAAGCTAGTGCGGTGCTGAAGAATTTTCACCTCCAAGAGCGCGAATATTACATGCCGTGGCAGCTTAGTGGTGGACAGGTGCAGCGTGTGGCGATTGCCCGCGCATTGGTGAATCACCCGTCGATTATCCTGGCGGATGAGCCAACGGGTAACCTCGATAGCCGCTCGAGTCATATCATCATGGAAGAATTGGCTCAACTACACCGCCGGGGTAATACCATCATCATGGTGACGCACAACCCAAACCTCACGAGCTACGCTAGCCGCGTGATTAAGATGCTTGATGGGCAGATTGCTAGTGATGAACAGATGCGCACCACTGCCGCTACGCCAACGCCAGTGGCCCGCAAGCCACGAGTTCGTCGGGCAGCACCTGCTGGCAAGACTACACCGACGATTGCGCACGGCACGGCATCGGCCGCTCAGCCAGCTGCACCAGTCAAGGCAATTGCTCGCGGTCGCCCCGCGAAGGCCCCTGCACCAGTAACGACAGCACCAACAGTGGTTGACTACGAAGATCCACATACTCAAGATGGCCCAACTATTGAGCCTATGCCAGTTGCCCCACCAGAGGTGCCGCCAGCCTTGCCCGCTGCACAGCACGCTCCGTCGGTGGCCCAGCCTGCTCTGGCACACTCTGCTGCGCCGGCTCAAGCAGCATCGGCTATTTCAGCTCAGCCAGCAGCGCCTGCGTCAACACAGTCTGTAGCCGCACCACCCAAGCCGGTTGCACCACAGCCCGCGCAGCCTGCAGCACCAGCAGCCCATATTGCGGTGCAGCCATCATCTGCAGCATCTGCTCAGCCAACCGTGGCTACACCAGCCCAGCAGCCCACTCCATCATCATCTGCTCACCAATCTAGCACAAAGGAGCCCCAGGCATGATAATCATCGACCATTTCGAAAATGCAAGCAGTAGCTTCCGGCGCAATCGCGGCCGTAATTTGCTGGCGACGCTGGGTGTGGCAATTGGTGTGGGTAGCATCGTAGCGATCTTGGCGCTGAGTGGTGGCCTGCACAATATCATCTCCCAACAGGTGTCCGACCTCAACAATAACCTCATTGTGGTGCGCCCGGGCGTGCAAGACAAGAGCTTCTCGTCGCTGGCGAGCTCGGTGGCGCAGTATAATTACAACACCAGCACCATCACCGAGTCCGACGTCGAGGCGGTGCGCAAGATGCCACATATCCGCGCTGTGGCACCAATGATGACCTCTGAGAACAAGCTCAAGAGCAACGACCGAGAAGCTACCACTACTGTTGTAGCAACTTCGCCCGACCTTGCTATCACGAGTCAGCTCGAACTACGTGAGGGAGACTTCCTCGAAGGCGGCACGCACGACGCCAAGCCAGCGGTGCTTGGCCCAAAGCTGTCGGTGCAGCTGTTTGGCACCGAGCAGTCGATTGGCCAGACCTTCAAGATCCGCGGCAAGGAATTTATCGTGGTGGGGGTGATGCGTGCTACAGAAAATCCGCTGAATTATAACAATGTTGATTTCGACAACGCAGCTATCATCACCACCGAGGCAGGTAAGAAAATCCACAGTGGTCATACGCAGATTCAGCAGATCAACATCCAGGCTGATGCGTCGCAGCAGGTCGGGCAGATTGCTCAGCAAGTTAAGGATAAGATTCAGCAAAATCACCAAGGGGAAGAAGACTTCACTGTGGCAACGGGTGATGCGATTAGCCAACCAACCAACCGGCTCTTTACCGCGCTGACTCAGGTGCTGACGCTAATTGCAGCCATCTCGCTCGTGGTTGGTGGCATTGGTATCATGAACATTATGCTGGTGAGTGTGGTAGAGCGCACGCGCGAGGTGGGTATCCGCAAAGCGGTTGGCGCAACTGATGGGAATATCATCACACAGTTCGTTATTGAGGCGCTGGCGATTAGTTTGCTTGGTGGTATCCTGGGCTACATCCTGGGCTACATAGTGGCGCTGAGCTTTAGCGTCTGGCTGTCCTTCCCGCCAGCACTGGAGTGGCAGACAGCGGTGATGGCAATTGGCCTCGCACTAGCAGTTGGCCTTACCTTTGGTCTCTACCCAGCTATTCGTGCCGCGCGCAAGAACACAATCGAGTCGCTACGGCAGTACCATTAATCGACATAGTTATATTGACACAGAACCCGCCTGAAATGTGGCGGGTTTTTACTTAGCTTTCTATCCTACTCTACTCTAAATATAGAGTTTTGCGAGTATGAACCTTGAAATTTCAAGACATACCGCCCTTCCCCTGCTTTACGCCATTCAACACGCCGAGGTAGCAGCTAGCAAATTCTGCTAACATCATGCCGTGCAGCACCTGCTCTACCTCTGTCTCGCTCGCAAGCAAGATAGACTTCGCGTGGGGGCGGCGGCCACTGAGGCGGCGATCAAGTGCTGCTAAGCGCTGCTGAGTAGCGGCGTCATTTTCTCCCACCAGGTCGAAAAGCGCGAATGGCTTATCCACCGGATGGCTTAGCCAGCCATGAGCGCCAGCCTGCTCGGCTTCGGCAAGAGTAGTAGAAAAGGCTACATTGTGCGCCCGCTCCTGCCAGCACCACTGCCACCACTGGGCGACCGGCGCGAGCGACCCACTGTCGCAAAAAACCGCCGTCTTGCCCGCTGCCTGGCGTGCGAGCCGTTTAGCGAGATTGTGAGTGGTTGGCACGGTAGCACCCCACTGCTGCGCTGCATTCGCTGCGTACGCTGCGCCATCTGCTATCGCTTCCACAAGATCATCATCCAGCAACTGATAGGCCGTCAGTAGCGCACTCAGTGTGCTGAGTATGCGTAGTGGTTCTACCTGCCCTTCTCTCTTCGCAACCAGCACGATGGTAGCTGCAGGGTATGCTGCGGTGCACTCAGCCACAGTAGTATCTTGAGTGAGTAAAACGCTCGGAGCGGCATGCTGCTGTGTATAGCGCAGTATATTCTTCACCTGGTCAGGTGAGATGCCGGCCTCGATAATAATCACCAGGCTATGTGCGTCCACAAATGCGGGCACTGCCGCTGCCTCGCAGCACAGCACAGGCACAGTCATGTGAGGCTGCACGAGCTGCTGAGCAACGTGAGCCAGTACCGCATCACTATCCGTTGCTATAATAACAACATTATGAATATCATGCTGAGGTGATATATGTGAGAGCTGATTTGCTACCTCTGTTGGTAGCGTCGTTTGTTTCCATAATGTTGCAATGTGATGTAGGGCGGCCTTGGCACCGCGTTGGCGCAATATGGTCTGGTCATCAAGCATAATCGTCTCCTTCTGCTTGCAAGAGTATACCCTCCCATGATACATTAATTAGCAGAGAATCATAAGCATATTTGGAGACAGGTGGGAACCATGAATATCAGCACTACATCACAATCAATTACCGACGATCAAGAGCTTGCCAAAGTGCTCGCTGGGATCGGCCCGCAGGTAGGCACAGCAGCGTCGCAGCGGTCGCAGGCGATGATGTCGGGGCAAGGTGCTGGCCGTTCGTCACTCTCGGGTATGTCGGGCAATATGGGCTCGTCAGTGCCAGTCATGTCCTCGCAGCAGCAACCATCGCAGCCTGCGCCCAGTGGTGAAGCGCTCAATGGCGTGAAGCAGTCGGCCATCAAAGAGCTGCGCCCACTGGTGGATAAGCTCAACGTCAGCCCAGATGAGAAGTTCGACACCTATCTGCTTTTGATCCGCTCGACGGACGACAAGAGTTTGATCGATCCAGCCTACCAAATTGCCAAATCCATCCGCGACGAAACCCGCCGCGCCCAAGCGCTGCTCGACATCATCAAAGAGATCGACTATTTGTCGCAGCGGTAAGGACTCGTACAATAAGAATAGGCATTATCACCACTGATGTGGTGATTTTGTTATGGTGCTAAAAATGATATATAATACAAACACAACTATGACAAAGACACATTACTATAAACCACACAAACACAAACGCTATGATGTTGATGCAATAATGCCATCGCCTATATTGCCGAGTCAGTGGTCGACGTCTTCTTCGAACATCAAAAAGCAGCTTGTTACCGTTGATGCAGCGCTGAAGAGCCAAAAGCCACACCTCACCTACCTCGTCGAGCAAGCAGGCCGTAACTGGAATGAGAAAAAACGCCACCAGCGGCGCTCGGCTGCCCTGGGAGAGAGTGCTGTGGCGCTCGTGCAACACTATGCGAGCAAAGAACAGTGGTCGCATGTGGATATGGCGCGGCTGCTTGCAGCGTATCCTGGCTGGGTGGAGGCGACCGAACAAGATGATACGGCGCTGACTCGGCAAGAAAAGAAGCAGCGGATCAAGAAACTCACACACTTTAACCATGCCCTGCGCAATGTAATAGACAACGCCACACACTCTTGCGAGACATGGAAGTCGATACCGTCTGTGTCAGATATAGTTAACGGCTTAGAAGTAGTGTGCCCAGGCAATAAGCATGCTCAAAACAAGCAAGATCGAAAAGATATGCTGTATGCGACAGTAGCGGGCGTTCGCAATGAAGTGCTTTTTATGCGAGTGCTGGATGAAGCGGGCATTGCCTATGAGCCAGGCACGGCCAACCAGGATATGCGTGGGATAGACATGATAGTGAATGGTAAGCTGATTGACCTCAAGTCGTCTGAATACTACGTGCATGAGGCCCAGGAAGATGCTGCTGAGCATGGTGATGACAGACGGACCTTTTTCTTCCCTGGTGTGGAACGGTATGAATATCATAATAAATTAATGCTGCCGAAGGAAAAAATTATCCGAGTTGTGCCACGGGTGGTAGCCCGCATGTATAGCCATGGCATCCTAGATAAGCCAACACAACAGAGGTAGATTCCACCACAGACATGCGACCATAACAGAGGTAAAGGAGGTGCATTGCTATATGTCACACGAAATACCACGGCAGTCATCAAATGAGGAGCATGAGAGACACTCAGTGCTCAAAGAGGCAATTTCTCAATCGATTTTTGAGGGAAAGCCATGGCTATATAGTGGTCCTGAGAGCGAGTCGTGGATATTCTTTATCGAGTGGATATCGCTGCAGCGCACAGAGGATGGCTGGGCAGCAACTGGTCTGACCACTGATGGGTGCTATGTAAGAGTGGGTAGTAGCGATAATGCAGACGATGTGACGTTCGAAGTAGAACCCAAGCAAGCTGACGGAGAGACAGACACCTCACAGGGCAGTTAGAGTGGGCATTCGTAGGGTAAAACACTAGCTTAGCTTGCCGACGCACGCTTGTTGTGACGCGAAGTTGGCTTTTTCTTGCGCTTGGCTTTGTCTTTGGTTTTAAGCAGAGGTTTGCTGACGTCTTTTGTACGCTTGCTCTTGCCTTTCGCTGGCTTCTTCTTCGATGCTTGCCGCTCGTGGATAGCGTTTCGTACCTCTGTTATTTCGTCCCAGGGGTGGATGCCGTCGGCGCGCTCGATGGTTTTTTCGTGGCCTTTGCCGAGAAAAACGACGGTGTCGCGGGCGGTGCGGGCACGACGGACGGCAAAGCGGATGGCCTCGGCGCGGTCGTGAATGAGAAAGAGGTCGGTATCTTGGGTTTTGCCAGCGGCTTCTGCGCCTTTGGCGATTTGGGCGAGGATGTGTTGCCCATCAACGTCACGATCGTCTTCTTCAGTGATAATAAGCTCGTCAGCAATTCGTCCTGCGATCTTGCCTTGGATGGCTCGCTTGGATTCATCGCGCCGGCCAGCCGAGCCAAACAGGACGATCAGCCTGCCTTTCGTGCTCGCTCGCACACTACCGAGGAGCCGCTCAAAAGCGTCGGGTGTGTGGGCAAAATCAACAATAGCGGAGAATGGCTGCCCAGCATCCACGACTGTCATGCGGCCATCTACCCCAGTGAGTGCAGCCAGGCCGTGCTCGATCTGCACCCGGCTTAAGCCCACCTCGTGCCCCACTGCTACTGCGGCTAGGCTGTTGGCAATGTTGAACTCACCCGGCATATTGATGGTGATGTGGTGCATCTCCCCCATTAGCCACACATCGTAGCGGCTACCCAAGGCGGTTTGGGTGATGTTAGTAGCCCGGATGTTACCGTCAGCGATGCCGTAGCATAGGCTACGGGGCACGGCTTGCTCGAAGACTGCTGCTGATGGGTCATCCGCATTGATAATGCCAACCCGCCGCGCCAGCTTGAAGAGCCGCATTTTGGCGGCGCGGTAGCGCTCAAATGTCTTGTGATAATCCAGATGCTCGTGTGTAACGTTGGTCATGACGGCAATGTCGATCGGGACGCCAAAGATGCGGTGCTGCGCCAACGCGTGGCTCGTCACCTCCAGCACCACCCACTGCACATTATGCCGCCGAAACTCCGCCAAACGCTGCTGCAGCAGGGGTGCAGATACGGTGCTCATGTGCTCGGTTTGTGGTGTGATGTCGTCGTTCACTCCATATGCCACCGTCGTCATCAGGCCGACATTGTAGCCTGCTTCGACCAGCATGCGATGGATCATAAAGCACGTCGTGGTCTTGCCATTTGTCCCCGTTACACCAATGACGTGCATGCCCTGGGCTGGGAAGCCTTGGTTGGCCGCTGCCGCAGTAGCTTCGAGCAGCCGATAGCCTGGCTCTAGCGCCGCCAGCACGCTGGGTGGGAGAGTATTCTTGAGTGTTTGTTTTAGAGAAAATGCCATGACATATATTATACCACTTTTGGTAATATTTAAAACCATGAGAGGCATGATTTTTTGGTAGCGCACACGTGGGAGAAAAAGTGCAGAATTTCTCTTAATTTCAGCCGTATTGTTTCGTCATTTTAGCTGATAAAGTGGCGAAATTTGTCGTTGTGTTAATTAATATTCTCGTAGAATGTTGACCTGAGTATCGCATGGGACGGAAAAGGAGAAGTTGAGAGTAAGCCTACCATTGAGGCTCAAACTCATGCAATTTGATTTTTTATTACCACACTACTCTCCCGCCTTCCCTGCTCTGCTATAATAACCCTATGAAGATTCTTGGGATTGAGAGCAGCTGCGACGAGACGGCGGCTGCAGTGGTGGCTGATGGGCGACGTCTGCTGAGTAGTGTCGTGCACTCGCAGATAGATATTCATGCCCAGTATGGCGGCGTGGTACCAGAGGTAGCGGCGCGGAGCCATATTGAGATGATTACCCCGGTGATCGACCGTGCCTTGGCCGATGCAGTGTGCAGCTGGGATGAGATTGATGGCATTGCGGTGACGTATGCGCCCGGGCTGGTGGGGTCACTATTGGTCGGGACGCTGGCGGCGCGGACGCTCGCAATTGTGCATAAGAAGCCGCTCTACGCGATTCATCATGTGGAGGCGCATGTCTATGCTAACTTTGTGGTGGAGGACGGCCGGCCAAAGCCCGAGCCTACCCTAGCGCTCCCTGCTGCGCAGCCGAGTTTCCCTATGCTGGCGCTCATCGTCTCTGGTGGGCACAGCCAGTTGGTGCTGTTTCGCGCACATGGCGATTATACACTGCTTGGCCAGACGCAGGATGATGCCGTGGGCGAAGCCTTCGACAAGGTAGCGAAAATCATTGGTTTGCCCTACCCTGGCGGCCCAGCCATTGCTGCTGCCGCCACGCAGGGCGACCCGCAGTGCTATGCTCTGCCCAAGGCGCGGATGCAGGGTCAGTACGATTTCTCCTTCTCGGGCCTCAAGACGGCCGTACTGCGCCGGATGCAGGCCGAGGTAGGCAAAGATACCTCTTTTCCTTCGCACGAGCTCCCAGCGCTTGTCACGCCGCAGCAGCGCTATGATATGGCAGCGAGCTTTCAGCGCGTGGCGGTAGAGACGTTGGTGGATAAGACGGTGCTGGCCTACGAGCACTATGCGCCGCGCTCCGTCGTGATTGCTGGTGGTGTGGCGGCCAACCAAGAACTCCGCCGCCAGCTACGCACCGCCCTGCCCTGCTCCATTAGCTACGCACCGATGGCCTTTTGCACGGACAATGCAGTGATGATCGCCACCCTCGGCTACTACTACGCTCAGGCTGGCCACACAGTCGACCCATACCTGCTCGAAGTGCAGCCGAGTTTGTCGATGCGCGAAGCAGTGTGGGCTGATAATTAGCCTTAATTAGCCTTCTTTTGCGCGAATCTGCCTGGCCAGCGCTGCAGCAGCTACAACAGTTTCGTCGAGTGTGTGATAGATCGGGAGCTCTGGCTGCTCGAGGTGTGCTTGTGTTTCGATGTCAAATGGTCGGTCGAAACTTTTGTCAATGCCAAGCACAATGGGCGAGCCGCGTCCAAGTTCCTTACCAAGCTCTAGTGGTGTAATGATGCCTGGTCCCTTGACAAAGTAAAACATTACCACGCGTGCGAGCTGTAGATTTCGGTGCTCCCACGTGATCTGCTCCTTCGCAATATCACCAACGCGTGGTATTTCTTCTGGGCGTCGTGGGTTGGCAATAATGAGCTCTTTGTTGCATGATTCTGTTTGCTCAATATTTTCTAATAATTTTTCTGCTTGGTTTTGCCAATCTTCTGCCCCAGAAATAGGGCCTGCAACGAAGATGTCTGGTCTTAATTTTTGCATAGATAACGCTGATGTTGGGCGTTTGACGAGCATGGCAAAATAGTATCATGGACTATTGCAAAGGTCAAATATCACAAACACGAAAAATAAGCTGAAGATCTGCAAGTCGCGGATTTTTTATCTCACCGTAAGGAGATTCTATCTACCACGGTGCCTAATAGTGTAGATATTGTTACGAAGGCAGTGCTCTACCGCGCTATAATTTTTCTCATCGCACGCATGAAACGAATCACCTGATGTATGAATGGCCGAGCGATATATTCATAGCAGCCAGCACGCTCCTCCAGCTGGCCACCAAAGCCTTTCTTGAAGTGATACACCCCCTCTTGTTCGGGAAAGCCGTTGAAGTTTCCGCTTGTGCCGTAGAAGTTGTAGCGCTGAGCGCCAAGGCTGATGGCACGGTGCATTGCTGCGTATTGCAGGGCGTATGAGCCAGAGAACTTGGCATGCCGATCGTCCGACCCGCTAAGAAAATACACCACCTCGTTATCGCTCGTGTGCATGAATATGGCGGCGGCCAGCGGCAGGACGTCCCCATTGGCTGCCTGGCGTAGCGCCTCGTAATCTGCCAAGCGTTTGGATACCGCAGTGAGCTGGTTGTCGAGCTCCTTCACCTGTCCTTGCTTGTCTGGCTCGGTCGCTAGCGCATCGCGCTCGGTTTGCAGGGTATCTTGCTGGGCGCTGAGGCGGGCTTGGTAGCCAGCAAGGTCGAGCTCGGCAATCAGGAACCACGCCTGCTTACGGTGAAAAGCGTGAAACAATTGCTGATAAAATTCCTCGCTGCGCCCCGAGAAACCACGCCGCGTGCCAGTATCGATTAGCAGCTTCGCAAACGGGGCGAGATCGTCCACTGCAGTAATTTCGCGTACCACCACACCATACTTGGTGGCTGCCTTGACGCAGCTGCGCGTCTTGGCGTCGAAGCTCTTGAGCAGTGCCGCATCGTCGTGGTAGGGCGAGAGATCTTTGGCAAAGAACCAGCGCACATAACGTGCATTGCGATCGGTCTGCTGTGGGGGGATGGCGCGGAAACCTGCCTTTTCTAATTGTTGCAGTGCCTCGGCCGTGCCTGCGACTTCTAGAAGCTGACTGGGGTCACTCCCCTGCCGCAGGATAAGTGGTGGCTGCAGCCGGAGCAAAATACCTTTATGTGCTTTGACATATTTCTTGAGTTCTGTCAATAATGCACTGAGCACGGCTGGGTTGTGATAATCCACCAGCGGCCCTTGCAAACACTCAAACTCGCTATAGCCCAAGGTGCGCCACTCGTACAACACGGCGGTAGCCACCAAGCGCTCGCCCTCAGCAAACAGCCCCAGATAATGTGGCTGCCAGCCCAGCTGCGCCACCCGCTTGGCATTAGCGGCCGACTGGACGAAGCTCCCCAGCGGGTGCTGCGCGGCAAATTGCTCGAGTGTGGATGGGTCGATAGGTTTGAGCTGCATAATAATAGCGCTAGTATAGCATTTTTGAGTGGTGAGAGGAAGAGACGCTCAATAGCGACACATATCAGTCTTAGACTCTTCACAGCGCGCGTACCCCTGGGTTAGATCAATAATACTTTGTACCAATATTCATTATTTCAGCGTGGCGTGCATGAAACTTTCGCAACAATCATCAGTGAAAATCCGCCGCAAAGTTGCTATACTAATGTTATGAAACATTTTTTACAGACTGAGGCATGGGAGGCCTTTCAACAAGCGCAGCAGCGCCATACGGTGCGGCGAGTAGACAAAGGGTGGCAGTATTATGGCATTATTGAGCACGGTCGGCTCAACCATCGGTTGTATGTACCCTATGGGCCCGAAGCAGATAATGATGCAGCCCAGGAAGCAGCGCTCAAGGATATCATTGCCACTGGGCGGCAATATGGTGCAGACTTCGTGCGGGTTGACCCCCGGACGACGCGGCTCGAGCAATTGCAGAATCTCGGCTTTCGCAAGGCAAAGAGCCTCCAGCCAGACCGAACGATTATTAATGATGTAACGATAGATCACGATGCCATTCTGGCTAATGCCAAGCAAGCAGTGCGCTACACCTGGCGTAAGAATCAGAAGGCAGGGGTACGCTTCCATACCAGTTATGAGCCGGCGGATATAGAGATCTTTCTTGATATGATCCACGACGTCGCTAAGCGTACTGGTATGCAACCTCACAGCGATGGGTACTTTCGCCAAATGGCAGAGGTGCTCTTCCCGCGTAAGGCAGCTGGCCTGATGTATGCCACGCTGGAGGATAAACCGGTTGCTAGCCTTATCTTCTTTAGTGATGGTACGACGATGGCTTATGCCCACGCTGCGTCCTATACCGCTTGGCGCAACCTCAGCCCAGCCACAGCACTGGTGGTGTCTGCCCTCTTCTATGCGCACGATACCGGGCACAAATTCTTCGACTTTTATGGCATTGCGCCAGACGATGTGCCAAAGGATCACCCCTGGGCGGGCTTCACGCACTTTAAGAAGTCGTTTGGGGGTACGCCGGTGGACTATATCGGTACCTGGGAAAAACCTCTCCATCCACTGCGCTACCGGCTGTATCACCTCTACCAAGCGCTATATCAGCACGTGCGTAGTCTGCGCCAGGCATCGTATCGCCGCTCGCATAAGTGAGCGTGGCATTACTTAGAGAAAGGCGCTCGACGGGGCGTCTTTTTATATCACCTCTCCCCTTCCCTTCCCTACTCTACTGACGTGACTTTAGACGGAAAACAATATGAGATCCATATGCTGATGTGAGGCTATAGAGCTTGATATAGTTTCACGCATTATTCACGTGAAATAGAGATATGTACAGGTGAAAATTGTGATATCACTTCCCTACTGTAATTCAATTTTGGTTGTAACTATGATAAACACAATTTATCTTCATCTCTGATTTATTATTCATACCTCCCTTTTGCATTGGATGAAGCGCGTTGATGAATGCAGCATGATGGTAAGCGTGCAGGCATTTCTGCTGCTTTCTGGTAGTCTGCTCGTTCCTCATGTTCTACTGGATGAGATAGTAAAATTGTAATTGCTTTAGTCGCAGGTCGTCACAAGGTGCACCTTCCACGTGAAAACTAACAATAGAAAACTATCAGAACAAATGACTGCTCGATAGTGACCAATCTGCAAAGCAAGAAACAAAACATATCATCTTAATCAGCTACGCCTTAGCCTCATCACTAACCCCTGTCACCCCTGCCATTGTGCCGCCAAATGTGCTATACTAGGTAGCTGAAGTTGCACCAAAAAATTGACCAGGCAGATGCTGCACACAGATTTTCACGTGAAGCATCGACCGCGCCGTTTTCGTGTGAAAAGTATCAATAATTTGTAAGGAAGCCACCGCCATGAAACTTGCCAAGACCTACAACCCTAACGAATACGAGCCAAATATTTACGCCATGTGGGAGAGCGCTGGCGTGTTTCGGCCAAAAGGGGAGGGCACACCCTACAGCATCGTGATGCCGCCGCCCAATGCCAATGGCAACCTACACGTTGGGCATGCGCTGGGCTCGGCTTTGCAAGATATTTTGGTGCGTTACCACCGGATGAAGGGCGACGATGCGGTGTTTATCCCTGGGGCAGACCACGCGGGCTTCGAGACGTGGGTGGTGTATGAGCGCGAGCTCGAGAAGCAGGGCAAGACGCGCTTCGACTACTCGCGCGACGAGCTGTATGCGCAGGTGTGGGACTTTGTCGATAAAAAGCGGGGCGATATGGAGCTCCAGCTGCGCGCTCTTGGTGTTGGGGCCGACTGGGAAGATATGGTCTTTACGCTTGACCCTAAGGTGGTGGAGACGGTCTATGGCACCTTCAACAAGCTGTGGCAGGACGGGCTGATCTACCGGGGTGAACGGATCGTCAACTACTGCACCAAGCACCAGACCAGCTTTGCTGACATCGAGGTGGTGCACAAGACGGAGAAGTCTAAGCTGTGGCGTATTGCGTATCCGCTACTTGATCATATTGGTGAAATTATCGTTGCTACCACGCGGCCCGAGACGCTACTGGGTGATACCGCCATCGCTGTCAACCCGGCAGATGAGCGCTACAAGAAATTAATCGGTACCAAGGCGCTGCTTCCATTGGTGGGGCGCGAGATCCCGATTATTGCTGACGAATATGTCGATGCGTCATATGGTACTGGTGCGGTTAAGATCACGCCGGCTCACGACCCAAATGATTTCGAGATGGGGCAGCGGCATGGGCTGCCAGTGGAGCAGGTGATTGGCTTTGATGGGCGAATGACCAATGTACCCGCACCATTTGACGGCCTCACCACAGCGGAGGCACGCCAGCGAGTACTGGAGGCGCTGGAGCGCGAAGAGCTCCGTCGTGGTGAGGAAGAGCTGGAACACTCGGTGGGGCATTGCTATAAGTGCGACACCGTCATTGAGCCGATGGTCAAGGAGCAATGGTTTATCTCGATGCGGCCCTTAGCGGATGCAGCGATTGCTGCCATCGAGCGCGGCGATGTGACCTTCACCCCCGCCAACAAAGGCGAGGTGGTCATTAAATACCTGCGCGAGATCAAAGACTGGAACGTCAGCCGGCAGATCCCGTGGGGTATACCCATCCCAGCCTTCCAGAGCACGACTGATCCAAGCGACTGGATCTTCAATACAAATGTCAACGAAAAAGAAATAGTTGTAGATGGCACAACATACCGCCGGGAAGAAGATACACTTGATACTTGGTTTAGCAGTGGGCAGTGGCCATTCATCACCACCGACTACTTGCAGGATGGGTCGCTGGCGAAATTCTACCCCAACGCGGTGATGGAGACAGCGGGGGATATCCTCTTCTTCTGGGTGGCGCGGATGATGATGCTTGGGTTGTACTGTACAGGACAGGTGCCGTTCCGTCATGTGTATCTGCATGGGCTGGTGCTGGATGAGCATGGGCAGAAGATGAGTAAGAGCAAGGGTAATGTGATCAACCCGATGGAGGCAATCAGCCAGTACGGTTCAGACGCACTGCGCATGGGGATTATCGCTAGCCGCTCAGCCGCTCAGCCGCAGGCCTTTAATACCGGCAAGGTGGTGGCAGCGCGCAATTTTTGTAATAAATTGTGGAACATCGCTCGCTTCATTGAGGCACAAGTGGGGGACACACAACCCGTGCATGTACCGACGCCGCAATCGATGGCTGATCATTGGATCATCCGTCAGCTGAGCCGGGCAGGGGAGACGATGGAGCAGCAGCTGGCGCAGTATCGTTTTGCCGAGGCGGCAGAGACGCTCTACCACACGGTGTGGGATGATGTGGCCGATTGGTATATTGAGGCCGCCAAGGTGGAGCAGCACGCTGATATGCTGGTGTGGGTGCTCGACACGTGTTTGCGCTTGGCCCACCCATTTGCGCCATTTGTGACGGAGACGATTTGGCAAAGCCTGAGCTGGCACAATGACCTCCTAGCGGCAGCACGATATCCGCAGGCTGAGGAATATAACGAGCTGCAGGCGGCTGAGTTTGGCCGGCTCAAGCGGCTCGTGACAGAAGCGCGCTACGTAACCAGTGAGTTGCCAGGCAATGAGCGCTACACGATGCTCTATATGGATGACGCGCTCGTAGCGGATAATGCCGAGCTGGTGCGGCGCTTGGCTGGCCTAGCGGCGGTAGAACATACTGATGTAGCACGAGGGCTGCGTCTGGCCGCCAGTGGTCGCGATGCCTGGCTCGACGTAAGCGACGAGACACTCTATGAGCACCAGACGAACCTCGAGAAGCGTTTAGTTGCAGCACGCAATGACGCCGCCAAGCTGGAGGCACGCTTAGCAAACGAACGTTACACCAGTCAAGCACCCGCTCATTTGGTGGAAGAATCACGCCAGCAGCTAGCAAACAAGCAGGCGTTGATCGAGCGGCTGGTGAAGGAATTGCAGGTGATCGAATAGCAGTACTGCAAATTTAATAACTTGTGTAATAGAGGAGGCTACCGTCGATGTGAGATGGTAGCCTTTTTGATGAGTAGAGATAATGAAGAATGTTGATTTAACCTCTTGCGTTCTCAATGACAAAAGGGCACTTGGTGGTAAGGAGGGAAGCGCGAGCACAGACAAAGGGGTTATTGTGATGACGAGCTATAATAACCTGAAGCTAAATAATCCTATCCCATCACACAGCTATTCGCACCCGTTTTTGCTGAGGTCTTGTGGCGAGCGAGATGCACTAGAGTGTTCGTCGCATGAATTTATATAAGCGTAAATATGCTATGGCAAGCAGCTTCCACATCTCATCAAGCGAGAAAATAGGGAAGAGGGCTCATGCAAAAAGAGAGAATATCTCGACATTGACACAAAACATACTTGACAGAAAAGAAACATCCTGCTACCATGAATATGAACAAAAATAGAACTAATGAAAATCACACATCCAAAAAACACACAAATGAAACACACACACCACACTACTTCACCCAAAACCATTCTCGCGCAGGCGGCTGTGGCGATCTTTAGCATAGCGACTGCACTGGGGGTGTTCTTGCACGATGGGCAATTTGACAAGATCACCACTGCACTCCTCACGCTCGAGCCTGCCGTGCTACGAAGCCGTGGGCTGCAAGGCTCGGCGGAGCCCGATAAACTAACGGCCGACCCGCACGTCCATCCGCATCATGCGTCGCTTGGGCGCAAGACGGCACACCATGGGCAGCACCATACGCCGAGTATGCCACCGCGCGATGATGAATATAGATATCTGGCGCATAAGCAGCGGGGGACACGCCACGCCTTTGATAATCAGTTTTTGCCAATCGTTGGTTAATTATTGATGATGATACGGATGACCAGCGGCAATCTGCTGCACCCGGTAGAGTTGCTCGGCCAAGATGAGCCGCACCAGCTGATGGGGGAACACCAGGCGAGACAGCGACCACACCAGGTTGGCGCGCTCCATCACTGCCTCTGTCACACCATATGCTCCACCAATGATAAGTACGAGTGATTTACCCTGGGCCATTGGCTGGTGCAGGCTGCGCGAGAGGGTAGGGGAGTCGAGCATCGTACCGCGCTCGTCCAGTAGTACAACGTATGCTTGGGGCGAAAGCGCCCGTAGAATCTGCTGCGATTCCTCACGGCGCGCCGCATCACCACTGTGCGAGCCGGCGGGGAGGAGCTTCCACTGCAGCTGCCAGCCACGAGTCATGCGTTGCTCGTAGCGTGCAATGCCATCAGCTAGCCAGGGCTCGTGCCGCTTGCCAATGGCGATGATGGTGATCATGCGTTGATGTCTCTACTACTGGACACTGCTGCAGCAAGACGCTGGGCGGTGGTAGATAGGTGAGTGTCGCTGGTGTCGGTTGGATAGCCATGATGGAGCTGTAGCACCTCGCGGTCATATAGCGGCACGAGATGAATATGAGCGTGCGGCACATCAAAGCCCTCCACCACCACGCCGACTCGCTCAGGCTGGAGCTCCGCCTCCATCGCGTGGGCAATCCGCTGCGCTACCGCCCAGAGGTGCTGATACACCTCAGTGGGGAGCGCCCACAGCGAGTCAATCTGCTGCTTGGGCACGACCAGTACATGGCCATCACTCAGCGGGTTGATATCAAGAAAGGCAATCGCGTGCTCATCCTCGTACACCGTGTGGCTTGGTATCTCACCCTTGATAATCTTGGTAAAAATAGAATCCTGCATGGCTCTAGTATACGCGAAGGTGGGGCAAGAGCTCAAGGATATCTGCTGCACGATATTTTCGTTCGGCAGCGCATCTGTTATAATGAAGGCAGACCACACGGAGAGGTGCAGGAGTGGTTGAACTGGCCGCTCTCGAAAAGCGGTAAGCCGCAAGGCTTCGAGGGTTCGAATCCCTCTCTCTCCGCCATCTCATGCTTACTCGAACCCTCGGTAGCAATTCGGCTGCCGAGGGTTTGTTCATGTTCATCGCCAGGTAGGGGGATGGCGGTGGTGACGGTGGTCGTGGTGGTGACTGATGTGTGGTGCTGCTGCTTCTGACTCTTGCGACGCCTTGGCGCACCACTGTTGGCTTTAGTTTCCTTCGTCTGGCCTGCCCTGCCGCTGTCCTTTGAGGTAGGCGCAGCGAGTTTGGTGGGTGTGGGTTGTTTGCCATCGTGCGTAGCAGCAGCTTGCAGGCTGCTGTAGGGCTCTTTGAGGGTGCTGGTGGTGATAGTGGTGTCGTCAAGGTAGATGGTGTGGAAGAGGGCTTGGCAGAGCATGCCGCGGACGGGGTTGGGAGATTGGTGGTAGAGGGTGCCAATGTCTTGGAGGAGGTGAAGGCTGGTGGTGAGGACGTCTCGGCCGATGGTGAGACGTTGGTCGAGGGTTTGTTTGGTTTGTTCGAGGTGGTGGCGTTGTTGGGTGAGGTCGGTGAGATGACGGCGGGCGGCAGTGGTGTCGAGCGAGCCGTCGGCGACTAAGTCGATGAGGCGATCCTCTTTAGCGGTGATGTCCTTGAGTTTGCGGGTGATGGCGTGGTTGCTTTGGCGGATGAGGGCTTGTTGGTTGTCGAGGGCTTGGGTTATTTCGGCTTCGGTGCGTTGGGTGAAGTCGCTACCGAGGGAAAGAGTGCGGATATGCCGCTCGACGTATTCCTCCACGAGGGATACTGGCAGGTAGGGCATGTCGCAGTGACCGTCCTGGCGTCCGCGGCAGAGGTAGTAGGCGTAGGTGCCGCCTTTGCCTTTGGCTTCGGTGTAGACGAAGCGGCTGCGCTTGCCGGCTTTATGGCAGCGTTCGCAGTGGAGGATGCCGCCTTTGAGATAGTGGAAGTGGACGCGGTCGCGGGTGTTGTTGGAGCGTAGGGCGCGGATCTCCTGGACGCGGTCGAAGAGGTCTTGGCTGACCAACGGCTTGTGCCGACCCGGGTACTGCTTGCCTTTGAAGGTGACGATACCGGTGTAGTACGGGTCGGCCAGGAGACGGTGGATGGTGGAGACGGCGAGGGGTTTGGGCGTGGGGCGCTTGGCGGAAGGCCGAGTGGTCAGGCCTAGATCGGTCAGCTTCTGCTGGAGGTGCTCGCAGGAGTAGTCGCCGGTGGCGTAGAACTCGAAGGCTTTGCGGATGAGGGGTGCTCGCTCGGGGTCGAGCCCGATGGTGTTGATGCGGCGGCCCTCGATGGTCTCGATGATGTTGAGGTAGCCCAGGGGTGCGGGGCCGATGGTGCCGCCCTGCTCGATCTTGCGTAGCAGCTTGATGCGGATGTCGGCTCCGTCGGCGGCGCTGCGGTACTCGTTGACAGCGGCCAGCATGCCGTGGACGAGTTGGCCCTCAGGGGTCTCGTCGATGTTCTCGGTGGCGGAGATGAGGGTGACGTTGGCCTTGCGCAGCTCCATCATGGTGACGGCGTCGTCGAAGCGGCTGCGGTTGAGGCGGGAGAGCTTGTAGACCATGACGCAGTCGACGTCGCCACGCGTGTGAAGGCGCTCGAGCATGGCCTGGAACTCAGGGCGGTTGACGGTCTTGGTGCCGCTGCGCCCCAGCTCGACGTACTCGTCGACGATGGTGATGCCCAGCTGCTTGGCCTTGGCCAGGCAGATCTTGCGCTGGGTGGGGATGGAGAGGCCCTCGGGGTCGTAGTCGGTGTTGACCTGAGAGGCGGTCGAGACGCGCAGGTAGAGCACGGCGGTCTTGGGGCTCTGTGTGGCGTCCATGGCTAGTGGCTCCTCGTCGAGTGGTGCTGGCGTGCGGTGTTGGGCGGTGTGGAGCGTTCCGGCGGGGTGTGGGCTGCTGCGCTTGGTGTGTCATCGCGAGCGGCCAGACGGCTCTGGACGAGGCGGATCAGGACGGTGGCGGTGGGCACCTGGAAGTGCCTGGCCAACGCGGCCGGATGGCGGATGCCGCGACGCCAGGCGCGTTGGAGGGCCCGCGGCGGTACCAGGCTGTAGGCGGCGAAGTGGTCGGCGGCTTGCTCGGCTTGCTGGGCGGCGCTGCAGTGCGCGGTGCCGGTGTAGAGGCAACGGGTGTGGCCGTAGTCGATGATGTGCTTGAACTCGTGCAGCAGTGCCAGGCGGCTGCGCGGTGCTGGCTGGCGGCAGTTGAGGCAGATGATCCAGTCGTGGCCGTTCCAGCGGCTGAAGCTCGGCACCGGCAAGGGCTCGCGCACCACCCGAATGTGCGGCAAGGCGGCGACCCGCTCGTCGGCCGGTGTGCGGGGCCGCCCTGGGCTGCTGGTGAGGTAGCGCGTCAGTGTGGCAGCCTGCCGCTCGGCCACGGTCAGCGACTGGCCGAAGCGGCAGCGCGTGCGTGGAATGAGGGCTCGGAGGCTACCCAGGACAGAGCTTTGCGTGGTGTTCATAAAATGCCTCCTTTCATTTGATGAATTGTCAGGTGTGGCGACGTGGTGTGGAATCCGTCGTCTCATCCTGGCCGGGAGCCGGCCCGGCGTGATGTGGCGTTAGATCATATTTCTTGGCGATCCGCTCGAAGGCGGCGACTAGTTCTTGTTGTGCCTGGCTGGGCATATGGCGGTAGTGCGTGCGCAGATACGTCAGAAATGGTGGCAGGTCGGCCGGTGGTGCATAGCCGGCGGCCTCGATGACGTCGAGTGGCTCGAGGTTGTAGGCGGTGGCCAGGCGGCCGAGGCGCTGCAGGCTGATGTCCTGCACCTTGCCTTGCTCCAGCATGGAGATGAAGCCGGTGGATAGGCCGGATGCGGCAGAGGCTTGCCTGATGCTGAGCCCAGCGGCCACCCGTGCATCGTGCAGGATTGCACTCAGGCTGGGCTGGTGGGCGTCTGCGGCGCGGTCTGTCGCGCGATTAGTGGTTTCCTCCTCTGCTGTGCATTTTCCGGTATCCATGTACCTATTTTACAAGTTCTGTTTGCATATGTGAACAGATTTTCTGTACATAATAGTCGTTCTCTCTGTGCGCTGGAAATATCGATAGGAATGAACTGTGGTGAATGTGTGGATATGTCTGTGGGGTGCGCTGGTCATAGTTTTCTGTCTGCGCGCGCGAAGAATTGGTGGGCCTGGCCTGTCGGTCATTTCTGTGGCGGCACAGTGGTGGCTGCTGCTTGGCGTCGGGCCTGGCGGATGCGGCCGTGTGCCAGGGCGACGAAGGCCGGGTTGATCTCGACCCCCAGCCAGTGCCGCCCCAGCCGTTCGGCGGCGACGGCGGTGGTGCCCGAGCCGAGAAAAGGGTCGAGGACGATGCCGGGCTGAGCTGCTGCCGGAGTGCAGTGGCAGGTCGGTTGCAACGGCAGTCGGGTGGCGGCGGTGCCGGAGCGCCGCAGGGGCTGGATGTAGGGCGCGCGGCAGACGGCGCAGCGCTGCTGAGGACAGGCAGCGTGCAGGATGCGCTCCACCAGATGCTCGGGATAGGTGGCGAAGTGCGCCCCGCGATAACTCGAGACGGTCAGCTGCCAGACGTCGCCCGGGTTCTTGCCCAGCGGGTGGCTGATGGCACGCCGCCGCTTCATGGCGCGCAGGCCATCGTTGGCGTCGGTGTGGTGGCCACGCCAGGCCGCTGGCAGCCCCGTTCGATGCTGGTGGTGTGGCCAGCGTGGTGGTTGGCCAGGGCGCGTGGGTGGGTGCTTGGTGAGCGGCTCCTGGCGGATGGCGTCCAGGTCGAAGAAGTAGCGCGGAGCACGGCTGAGCAGGTAGATGACCTCGTGCTTGCAAGCCAGACGGTCGGTGACGCTGGAGGGAGTGGTGTTGGTCTTGGCCCAGATGATCTGGTTGCGGATGATCCAGCCGTCCGCCAGCAGCGCCAGGGCCAGGCGCTCAGGCCCAAGCAGAAGGGACTTGCGCGGCGCGCCTTCGCAGCGGTGCGTGCTGTAGGCGTCGCCGAGGTTGAGCCAGAGCGTGCCGGTCGGCACCAAGACGCGCGCCAGCTGCTGCATGACGGGGCGCAGGTGCTCGACCCACTGGTCAATGGTGGGCTCCGCACCCAGCTGGCCCTGGTGCTGGTAGTTGCGCAGCCGGAAATACGGTGGGCTGGTGACGACGCAGTCGATGCTGCTGGCCTCGAGCGTGGCCAGGCGGTCGGCGGCATCGCCGGTGAGGATGGTGTTTCGCGGGGTGGTCATGAGGTGTCTCCTTTCGTTATGACGTGGTGGTGCTAGATGGAGCGTCGCTGCCCCACAGTGCGGTTGGCAGATCGGTGGCGCTGGTGATGCGGAACAGCCGCTGCTTGAGCGTGCTGGTGCGGCTGAGGTGCCGAGCGAGCGCCCGATGACGCTCGACCGTGCGTGGGCCGTGCAGAATCCACAGCACGCGCGGGAAGGCACCGTGGTCGGCCTGCTCGATGCCGGTGCGGTAGTAGGCCTGGTAGCGTCGGCACTTGGCCAGCACGGTCGGGATGGACTCGGTGCCCATATCGACCTCCAGGAACCAGCGATCCTCGAAGAAGCCCTCGGCGTCGTGGCCGACGACGCAGGCGGCCAGGTCGGGGCGGATCAGATGTGACTCACCGCCCGGGCCGGTGTAGCGCCGCCAGCTGAGAGGCTCGGTCTGCACGGTCACCTGCCGGTCAGCCGTGATGCCGTGCTGCAGTGCCAGGTGGGCCTCTGCCACCGCCAGGCTGTGCTGCAAGAAGCGCGGCGAGGCCTGGTGGATGCGCCAGGAGCGCCCAGCGACGGGGTCAAGCACGCGGGCTCCGGCCGGTGCGAGCTGCCAGATGCGCGCCGTCGAGCCAGCTTTGAGCCCGCCGATGCGGCGCTCCAGCGGGCGGATCAGACCATCGCGCTGCAAGCGAGCCAGGACGCGACGTGTGGTGCGGGCCGCGGCCTGCTGGCTGGCGTGACTGGTGAAGACGAAGGCCTGGAGCTGATGGGTCGACAGAAAGCGATGCTGCATCAGGTGGGACAGCACGAGGTGGTCGCGCTCGGACAGCGCCGTGGCGATCTGAGCCAGTTGGCGAGCGCCGACCCGCTGCCTGGCTGGCACAGTGCGCGGGGGAGCGGCGTGAGACGCGGTATTCGTCCCCCGTAATCGCCGAATCTGTGCCTTGACCTGGCGGTTCGTCGAATCGCCCGAGGGAGCGGCCGGACGCGCGAATGGACGCCCAGGCTGCTCATACTCATCGCGCCGGTGCTGAGCGGAGATGTTCATGAGCCGCCTCCGCTCTGTCCGTCGTCAGTGGATGGCGGGCGTCGCACGCGCCCGATGTCGTCGGTGGGCTGCGGAGCGTGCATGGCTGTGTCGCCGCTGGGGCTCGGCATGCCGGCCAACCGCGCCAGATCGGCCTCAACCGCGCTGAGTGCCTGCCCGTAGCGCTGTCGGGAGGTTTGCCAGATGCGCTCGGGGCGGCGCAATGGAGCGGGCAACGGCTCGGTGCGCAGGCTGAGCGGCGGCTGCGTCTGCCCATCCGCCAGCAGTGAGGCATAGGCCTGGTAGGCGGGTAGCTGCTGGTAGTCCTCCGCCGCGAGCAGCCCGCCAGACAAAGCGGCAATGGCGCGGGCGTCCTCCCGTGGCAGGCTGAAGGCAACGCGTGAGCGAGCATTGGCCATGACACCGGCCAAGAGCGCCTTGGGCAGCTGCCCCAAGTGCTGGTGGCTGAGCGTCAAACCCAGCCCTAGGCCGCGTGCTTGTGCTAGCGCTGCCCCGAGGTCGCCCGGGAGGCGCAGATAGTCCTGCACCTCATCGATGTGCAGCATGACGGCATGGCGCTGACATTCTGGCAGGCGGATGCGCTCCAGGGCGGCCTGCCAGATCAGCGAGACGATGACCGACCCCAGCAACTGGCTCGCTTCTTGCCCCAGCGCGCCCTTGGCCAGGCTGACCAGCACGATGCGCGGCACGGGCTCCTGCGCGTTGTCCGCGTCGTCGGGGGCGAAGAGCTGATGCCAAGCGAGCTTCGGCGAGCGCTGGCCAAACACCGCCCGCAGTTGTGGGCGCAGCAGGATCGGGCGCAGCTTGTTCATCAGCGGGGCGATCGCTTGGCGTCGCTCCGCCTCGCTCAGCGCTTCGTACCAGGCCCAGAATGCGCCCAGCCCGAGCGGATCGCGCCGCACCACCGCGCCAGTCACCGAGCGGCGAAAGCCCGGGTTGGTCAGCAGCAGTGGCACCATCGCCAGGCTGGCATCACCGCGCCGTGCCAGGCTGAGCAGGCTGGCGTGCAAGATGTCCTGGGTGCGCGGCCCCCAACTGTCGGCGTACAGCGAGCGAAAGACACCGAGTAGCAGATCAGCCGCCAAGTCTGGACTCTGGCCGCCCGCCAACGGGTTGACCCCGACTGGTTGCGTATCGGCCGCATCTAGGATCACTGTCTGCCTCACCAGGTGAGCTGGGAGGCGCGTCGCGATATCGGTGACCAGGTCGCCCTTGGGGTCAATCACCACCACGCGGCGGCCCGCCACCGCATCCTGCAGTGCCAGGTGGGCCAGCAGCGTGGACTTACCGACGCCCGTCGGCCCCAGCACATGCAGATGACGCAGCGACGCCTCCGCCGACAATGTTACTGATCGGCTCGGCTCACTCACCGCGCGGCCCAGGACCCGCCCCTGGTTGCTCGCCAGCGAGGCTGTCTCCGCAGCCGGCGCAGGCAGCACCCGCGGATGCTGCGGAGCCAGCCCTGGGAGCCCTTCGCACAGGGGCCAACCCAGCAGCCCTGGAATCTCCGCTGGCCGCAGCACATTTGCCACCAGCCACGGTGGCCGAGCCTCAACCAGCGCCCTGACCGTCGAGCGCCACACCTGCAGCCTTACCTGAGGCGTCTCCAGGCCGCGCAATGCAGCCGAGATCGCCAGCACCAGGCTACGGGCTCGCTCCAGGCGAGGTGCTGCGGCACTGATGCGCAGGCTCGACCAAAAGCCGTGCTCACGCTGGGCCGCCTCGGCCTGTCGCCGCCCTGTAGTAGCGGTGCCTACTGGTGGATCGGGTTCTTGCGGACGCTGCCGACCGCCCAGCACCAGCTGGACCCGCACCGTCTCACCCCGATGAGTCGCGGCCAGCGTTGCCAGCAGGCTGCGCGTGACCGCCTCGGCACTGTCGCTGGGCAGGGCTGCCCCAGCGCGACGGCGGAAGTGCAGATTAGCGACGGCCACCGCGCCGCTGGTGCCGACGTCATCACGGAACAGCTCGGCGTCGGCTGCAGCCACGCCCGACTGCCGAACCAGCCGCACCCCAGGCAGGTGCGCCAGGGCCAGGGCCTGGACATCGCGCAGTGCGCCAGGCAGGGCCCCGATCCGCCAGCGCACCGTGCCAGCGCTGCCGATGAGCTCGCAGGCCACCACCGGGCCGCCTGGCAGCGTGGCCACTGCGACGAAGAAAGCCTGCACCCGGGCCTGATCCACCGGCACCGGCAGCTCTAAGCGCCGCCACACCAAGCCACTCGCCCCCAATGGCGCTCGGCGCGCCGCCGTCATGACCGCCCCTCCCCGCCGGTCTTGGCCGAGGTGCCGGTAGACGCCTCGGCGTCGCGCTGCGCCTGGCTGGCCACCAGCTCCATGATCGCTCGAGCGATCCGCGCCGTATCCGGTCGCTGGCGCAGCTCCGATCGCACCGTCAGCTGCCTGGGTCGGCGACTACCGCGGGGCGAACGCCACGGCTTGGGTGCCTGCTGTTTTCTTGACGAACGATTGTTTCTGGGCATGACAAATACGCCTCCTTTCCTCGCAAGGGGTTACACGTTGCTACTAGCGCCGACTATTTGGGTCGCGCGCATTCGGCACGTCATTGCGCCGATCGGCCGCTAGTTCAATCAATTGAACATGGCCTTATTTCGAGTATGCGTTCAAGATTATGAACAGTCAAGTATGTTTGTGTATTTAACAACACCGAGCGGAAGGCATTTTCCGTCGATGATGTGTGGCAACAAAATAGAGCGATTCAGAATTGCCACCAGCGTCGCACCGCCCACGCGCCGCCGACGACGATGCTCGCCAGCACAGCCCCGACGGCCAGCCACGGCCAGATACAGCGGATGATCTGCACTGCCCCGTAGAGCGCCAGGCAGCCCAGCAGCACCGCGAAGCACCCGCCTACTAGCCGATCCACCAGCGACGGCACCTCACGCACCGCCATCAGCTCCGTGTGGGTCTGTCTCTGCCGCTTTCTCCGCCTGCGGCTCTGTCGCCCCTCCCGCCTCCTGCGCCCGCCTCGTCATCGCTACAGCGCTGTGGAAGGCGGCCAGGTCGTGGGCCTGTTTGGTGGCGATGGCCTGTTGCCAGGCGTCGGCCTGGGCGCGGGTGGTTGTGGTGGGTGGGGTGTCGTCGCGCCAGACGGCCCAGGCCAGCAGGGCGATGGCGATAAGAGTCAGGCAGCCGACGAAGGCCAGGCCGTTGATGATCCAGCTCATGGTGGGTGTGTCCTTTCTGGTGGTGTGCGTGGTTGCTCGGTCGCGCTGGGGTGTCTCGGTATGTCGCGCCGGCTCAGAACTGCGCGATCCCCCGGGCGGCCTTGATGCCGTAGGCGCGCAGGATGGCGTGGTAGTAGGTCGCTCCGGCGGGGGCGGTCTGGTAGCAGGACTCGGCCAGAGCGGACAGCGTGGCGACGTTGCCCATGGCACTGGCGGCTAGGAAGGCGCGGGCTTGGTCGGTGGCGTGAGCCAATTGGCTGTCGGCGGCCAGCTCGTCCAGACGGCGCTGGGCGGTGCGGGCCAGGCTGCGCGACTGCGGCACCCGCGGTGGGAGCAGGTCGGCGGCGAAGAGCTCGGCGATTGGCAGGACGGATGCAGCGGGCTGAGGGCCAGTGAGGTGGTCGGAGTGGTCGGTTGTGGACATGAGGGGTGTCCTTTCGTGAAGGGTGGCGGCATGTGCCGCCAGCGGAGTGTGGCCACGGTCAGCGCGGTTCGGTCAGGTCTGGTTTGCCGTGTCCTGGCACCGTTTCTGGCGGTGCATGCGGTGCTGTGGCCTTGGTGCTTCCAGCCTGGCGCTGGCTAGGTGGTGGTGTCACTGACAGAAAACCGGCACCCTGGGCCCTATGGCCAAGGACGGTGGACTGCACGATCCGCTGCGCCAGCGGCTCGTGGCCGAGCTGCGGGTGCTGCGCCGTGGCCAGGGGGCGTGGGCGGTGCGAGTGGCACCGCTGGTTTGGCTGGTCGATGCCGCAGGGCTGGGTATGGTGGAGCGGGCGGTGGCGCGCCTGGAGCAGTTGCGCCAGGCGCTGGGCACAGACCCGCTCAGTGACGTGGGGGCCTTCTTCTGGCTAGGAGACGTCGGTATTACAGAGCCGGAGGTGTCGCTCGAGCAGCGGTTGGCGCGCTATGCCGAGGTGTTTCACTGCAATGAGCGCACGGCGCTGCGGCGCAGTGATCGCGGCATTGCGATGCTGGCGGCTGCCCTGCGTGATG